>CAJOJG010000012.1 GCA_905234655.1 uncultured Bacteroidales bacterium | reverse complement strand
ATTGATGTTTACAGCGTTATAGACATTTTGCATACTATAAAGTGTCAAAGATGGGAAAGATAGGAATAATTTTTGACGTGGCAAATTTTTTTGTGTTAAATTTTTGCTATTTCGTCGGGGGTGAGGTTGGTGAGTTTTGCGATGGTCTCGATAGGCAACCCCATTAACTTGGCGTTGCGGGCGGTGGCGATGGCTTGTTGCCTTGCACCTTCCGCAAGCCCTTCGGCACGACCTTCCGCCCTGCCGTCCACTTTGCCTGAGGCGTATGAATACCTGTTGGCACTCACCTCGTTGCGCATCGCCTCGACGTGGCGAAGGTAGGTGTTGAGTTCATCTTTTGACATATTGGAACGCTTGAGGACTTCTTTGGCCTCGACCAAGCCGGGGACGTTGGTGTCGTCCTTGATGCTGTTGTCTTTGAGGAAGGTCATCCACTCTTCAAGGGCGTTGGCGATGGACGGGCGGAAGGCGTTGATGCGGATGAGGACATATTCGGGGAAAATGTTGCCGATGGACTGTTTTTTGAGTTTGTAGGTGCGGCGTTTGTCCTCGTCCTTTTCATTTTCGGCGGCGAGTTCTTCCACTGTGAGTTCTTCCCTGCGCGACATTTGAAGGACGTCGCCCTTCCTGACGCCACGAAACTCGGTGGTGCCTCGGTAGATGTAGTCTTCGCCAACGCCAAAGTCGTAATAAACAATGGATATGGAATACACTTTCTTAATCTTGTCAAAATCGTCGCCCTCGGTGGCCTGTTCGGTTACGGCCTTCGACACGCCAAACAGTATCCTTTCGAGGAAATATGTATAGCGCGAGGTCTGGACTTCGACGATGAAGATTTCGCCGTCCTCGTCCTGAGCCTTGATGTCAACACGGTTGTATTTCTGGTCTTCGTCGTCCTTGTTGCTCTCGCTTTCGAGGATGGCCTGTATCTTGCACTTCTTTTCCAATATCACCTCGATAAAGCCTTCAAGGACGGCAAAGTTGGCCTTGTTCCTCAACAGCCGCTTTATCGCGTAGTCGAAACGGATGAGTTCGTTGCTTGTCATGGTTTTGCGCTTTAAAATGTTTCGACGCAAAGGTAAAGTTTTTTGAGGGAAATTGCAAAAAAATGACCACAGAAAAAAAAGTGAGGTTCAAATTCTCGTTCCTTAACTCGATTTTTTTAGGCGTTAAGGAACAAAAATCGCGATTCTTGTTCCTTAACTCGATTTTTTTAGGCGTTAAGGAACGAGAATCGCGAGATTTTGTCAATTCAGGAAAACTGTCAACTTACAGCCGGTAGCCTTCCAAATCCTCGGGCGAGCCGCCGAGGACGTACTCGTAACGCTGTTTGTTGTCGGCGTGGGCGAGTTTGAGGAAGTTGTTGGCGGCGGTGAGGTACTTGGCGTCGCGGATGCTGTCGGTGAGCAAGAGGTACGAGATGATGATGTTGCCGGCCATCTCGACGAGGTTGCGGGCCTGGAAGTCGAGGTAATCCTGTTCCTTGGGCGCGGTGGCGAGCTCGACGGCCTTCTTGTAGTCCTCGGTCATGGCAAGAAGTTGAGCTTTCTGCGCGGCGAGGTCGCTGTGGTCGAAAAGGATTGCGTCGTATTCGGCCATTTTCTCGGCGAAAACGCCAGTCGTAACCGCCTTGATGGACGCTACAACCTGCAACTGCGAAGTGCCTTCGTAAATCGTGGTGATGCGGGCGTCGCGAACCATGCGCTCTACGGGGAAGTCCTTCATGAAGCCCGAACCACCGTGGATTTGCAAGGCGTCGTAGGTGATGCTGTTGCACCATTCGGACGAGAAGAGTTTCAAGAGCGGGGTGTATGCGTCCGCCATCTTCTTGTAATACTTCATTTCCTGACGCTCTTCGGGCGTGAGGGTGCGTTCCTTTTGGATTTCTTGAAGGATTTTGCTCATATCGACGAAACGCGCGGTCTCGTAGAGCAACGAGCGCATGCCCTTGATTTTGGCGTTCATATTGCCGAGCAACTGGTAAACAGCCGGGAACTTGATGATGGGTTTCTTGAACTGTTCGCGTTCCTGCGCGTACTTGTAGGCCTCGCGGTATGCCGCCTCGGCGATGCCGACAGACTGTCCGCCAACGCCAAGACGTGCGCCGTACATCAGCGACATCACGTATTTGATGAGACCCATCTTGCGGTCGCCCACAAGACGCGCCGGTGCGTCCTTATAGACCATCTCGCAGGTCGGCGAGCCGTGGATGCCGAGTTTGTTTTCAACGCGGCGGACGACCTCGCAATTCTTGTCCTTGTCATAGACAAAGAGGGAAAGTCCGCGGCCGTCGGTGGTGCCTTCCTCGCTGCGGGCGAGCACAAGCTGGATGTCGGCGTCGCCGTTGGTGATAAAACGCTTCACGCCGTTCAAGTACCACTGTCCGTTTTCGTCCTGACGGGCTTTGAGCTGTACGCTCTGCAAGTCGCTGCCCGCGTCGGGTTCCGTCAATACCATCGAGAGCGTCGCGCCGTCGCAGGCCTTGGGCAGGTACTCGTCTTTGAGCTCGTCAGAGGCAAACTCTGCCAATGTCTCGGCGCAGTCCTGCAAGCCCCAGAAGTTGGCGAATCCGCCGTCGCCGCGCGATACCATCTCGCCCACCATGATGTAGGGCACGTTGCCAAAATTGAGACCGCCATACTTGCGCTGCATCGTCATTCCCCAGCACGAAGCCTTGCGCAGGGCCTCGTAGTCGGCGGCGGCGTAGGGGTTGTACTTGAGGTGGTCGTTTTCGATGGAATGGCCTTGAAGGTCGTTTTGCTCGGCGTTGGGCGCGATGACGTCGGCGCAGATTTCGCCGGCGAGTTCCATCACTTTTTCGTAACTGTCGATTGCGTCCTCGTAGTTTTTGGGCGCGTAGTCGTATTTGTCATATTCCGAATAGCCACGCTCGCGAAGTTCGATGATGCGCTTCATCAACGGGTGGTTGAGGTGGAATTTCAGATCCTCGTTGTCGTTGTAGAAATTTGCCATTTTTATTTGGAATTAGCCTTGTAAGATTTGATGATTTTTGGAAGCACTTCCGCCACGTCGCCGGTGATTACGTAGTCGGCGATGGAATTGATGGGCGCGTTCTCGTCGGTGTTGATGGAAACGATGATTGCCGATTCCTGCATTCCGGCGCGGTGCTGCACCTGTCCCGAAATGCCACAGGCGATGTAGAGTTTTGGGCGGACGGTTACGCCGGTCTGCCCTATCTGACGCTCGTGCTCGGTGAACCCAGCGTCAACGGCTGCACGCGACGCGCCTACTTCGCCGCCAAGAAGTTCGGCGAGCTCGTGAAGAAGGCGGAAGTTGTCCTTGCTGCCAACGCCGTAGCCGCCCGCCACAATCACAGGTGCGGATTTGAGGTTGATTTTGGATTTTTCAATCTCGCGGCTGATGATTTTGACTACGAAATCGATGTCAGAGAGCGATTTCTTGTAGTCGAAAGGCTTGATTTCGCCTTTGTAATTCTCGTCGCAGACTTCCTTTTTCATCACGCCTTCGCGGACGGTGGCCATCTGCGGGCGGGCGTGAAGGTTGACGATTGTGGCGATGATGTTGCCGCCGAATGCGGGGCGGATTTGCAACAAGAGGTTCTTGTAGGGCGTTACGGTGGTGGTGATTTCGCCGGTGTCGGGGTTCTTGGTGGTCTTCTTCTCGTCGTAGTCGCCAATTTTGAGGCTTGTGCAGTCGGCGGTGAGGCCGCATTTGAGTGCCGAGGCGACGCGGGGCGCGAGGTCCCTGCCCACCGACGACGCGCCAAAGAGGATTATCTGCGGCTGTTCCTGGCGGATGATGTCGCAGACGATTTTTTGGTGCGGGATTGTCTGGTAGGGCGCGAGTTTTGCGTCGTCGCACACGTGGATTACGTCAACGCCATACTTGAAAATCTGGTCGCCGATGTTAGAGATGTTGTTGTCGATGGCGATGGCTTCCAACTTGCAGCCCAGTTCGTTGGCAAGTTTTCGTCCTTTGGTGAGAAGCTCGAGGCTCACGTCCGCCACAACGCTGTCCTCTATCTCGCAATATACAAATAAATTGTTCATTTTCTTTTTGTTGATTTGTTGAGGAACGATTTTTTGAGTAATGATTTGTTGAGGAACGATTTGTTGATTTGTTGAGGGACGATTTGTTGATTTGTTGAGGGACGATTTGTTGATTTGTTGAGGGACGATTTGTTGAGGAATCCTCTAAAATCGTAAATCTCTAAATCAAAAATCTCTGAATCAAAAATCAAAAAATCTCTAAATCAAAAATCACCAAATCTCAAAATCAAAAAATCTTTCCTATCCTAAAATGTGGTTGTCGATAATGTCTTTTACGAAGTCGTTGATGTCGGTGTCGCTGCCGGTGAGCCGTTTGGACTCTTTGGCTTGCAGGACGACGGACTGTATTTCCTTGACGAATGTGGGGCTGCCGGCCTTGCCTGTGCGCGCCGCGTCGATGTCGACGTCGTCCGCGCCCCAAGTGGTGATGTTGAGGTAGGGACGCGCCTCGTAGAGAGCCTTGTCGGCGTTGGCGGCTTCGATTTCCATCGAGGTCATGGCGTTCTTGAATTTCATCACGCGCTTTGCGTTGCGCGAGCGGCATGGGGCGGCTGTGCCCGTAACGGTAACGAGCACCGGGAATGGTGCGTTGACGGTCTCAACGCCGTGCTCGAGGCGGCGGCGTATTGTGATGTCCTTGTCGCTGATGCCAACGATTTCCTCGGCGTATGTTACTTGCGGGATGTCGAGTTTTTCGGCGGCCTGGGGGCCCACTTGGGCGGTGTCGCCGTCGATGGCCTGTCGTCCGCACATCACGATGTCGTAGTCGCCTACGGTCTTGATTGCCTGCGCGATTGCGTAGCTTGTGGCGAGGGTGTCGGATCCGCCGAGCTTGCGGTCGGTGAGTAGGATGCCGTTGTCAGCACCTCTGAAAATGGCTTCCCTGAGCACGTCGGCGGCCTTCGGCAGGCCCATCGACAATACGGTGATTGTGGTCTCGGGAAATTGGTCCTTGATCCTCAACGCCTGTTCGAGCGCGTTGAGGTCCTCGGGATTGAAGATGGCGGGCAGGGCGGCGCGGTTCATCGTGCCGTCCTCTTTCATAGCATCCTTGCCGACGTTGTGTGTGTCGGGCACTTGCTTTGCCAAAACAATGATTTTGAATCCTTTCTTCATTATATTAGAATTATCGTTAAAAATTGTCGGATTTTTTGACGGTGCTAAGATAGGAAAAATTTTTTGATAGAAAAAATAAAAAAATAGGAGGGAAAAAAGTGAATATTCCCTCCTACCTGAATAACATGCATGGATTTGGACTTTTAATCCACATTATTAGAGCTGCGCACGGGGCGGATAGACAGCCCGAGATTACGTGTGCGAACAGCGACTTCCATATCGTTTTGGCTGAATGTCAGGCATTTGCCACGTCCAGAGCCCTTGTCGCTGAGGGTACGTGACCAGTAGTAGCCATTAGTGCCGACGAGTGATTGGGTCTTATTGAACCTGCAGCCGGCGGGGGGCAAGTAGATTTTGCTTCCGTTTTTGCCTGTCACCTCGTAGACATCCTTTCCATTGCGCTTAACCCACTTCCAAGTACATTCTTTCTTAAGTTCCTCGAACTGCTCCTCGGTCGGCATGCACCATTCGCTGCCCCATTCCTTTGTGGCGACATCGTCCGACGTCTCCAGGGTTGACAACGTGTCGGTGTATTTTGCATTGCCGTTGATGGCCTGAGCGCAATACTTGGTCAACTTCGTCGCGTCGCCGCCCTTGACATACTTGTAGGTATTCCAGCTGTACTCGGTCTTGTAGTCGACCTCGCCCCAGGCATAATAGTCGCCGTATTCCTCAGGGTTTGCCGAGCCGATGTTAGTGAAAGCCCACAGCGTCCCCGATGGCAAGCCAAGATCAACAAACAAGTGTTCTTTCTCCTTTTCATTGTCCTGCGCCCAAATCACTGTCGCACACAATAAAAATGCGATAATTAAGTTAATTCGTTTCATTTACCAAATAATATGATTTGTTTTACGTATCATTTTTATTAAACGTAACAAATACCGCGCAAATTATACAAAACAAGAGTAATTTTTTGATATTTTTAATAATAACCTTGCTCCTTGACAACCCAATAGGATGCGATATACTTTTGTAACGGCTCAGCCGGTACTGTTTTTCTGAAGAACATGCTTTTTTACAAAAAAAATTAGTTCCACAAAATTAGAATATTTGTGAATAGCTACATTGTAAAAACGCGACAAAATTCTTCCACGATGTAAAATAATTGTCGCGTTTTTACAATGATGTTCGGCGAAGGTGGAGTATCTTTGCGATGTTAATTAACAACAACGAATAGTTGCTTTAAAGTAACAAAAGTCTAACCTCTAATAACGAACATCACATGAATAGCAGAATCACAAAACTATTCGCCGCCCTAATCGCTGTACTCGCTTTCGCGCTCAACGCCTGCGACAAGGAAGAACAAGAACCCGCGACAGAGTACAATAATGTACAGGACGAAATCCTTGCAAAAGATGGCATTGAGCGAAACCCCATCGTAATCGATGGCAAGAAACAGGAATGGACATTTCCTGCAAGAAACAAAACCTTGTCGAAAGGTATCATTCTCAATGAAGCCAACTATTACTCCGACATAGAAAGCATTCTAAAGGAACTGGTATAGACGGGAAATTATACAAACATTTATATGCAACAAATTATATAACAGTACTCGATGGCATAGAAGAAGGAAACATTACGGAAGAAAGAATCGAATCGGAATGTCTGAGTGCGACATATTTTCCAACTATCCCAAGAACCTTTATAAATCATTCTTGCCGTGCTTCCGCCCATTTCGACAACGCGACAACCTGCCACGGACAGCCGCTAAATATTCTACTACAAGGCACTCCGCCATTCGAAATCCAATACACAATCGACGGCGAACCACAAACCATCACTACAACCGAACCCGAATACAAACTACCCGACATCCCGGGCAAATACCAACTCACCAAAATCAAAGACGCGACCTGCGAGGCAGTCCCGACAAGGGACAACACCTCGGAGGTCGCGCCGGAGATGAAACCGTTAAGGATAATAGCGGAATAAAAATAAGAGGTTTTAGTAGAAGTTACTCAATCTCGACGAGGTCAAACGGAACTGTGACAAGCTTCTTGTACCGAGCCCCGAGAGCGCGCATGTCCTCGTCTATGGACTCGTAGTACCAGTTGACCCTCACGTCGCCCTTTTCCGACACCTTCTGAAGAAGCAGGATAATCTGTATTATCTGCTTGCTTGAGGCAGTGTTGACATACTCGAGGTCAAAGTCGAACACAGTCTGTATGTTCGGCTCCTCGGCGTACTGCTTAATCCAGTCGAGCACAGGACGGTAGAAGTCGAGCGCATTTTCAGGTACCGAAATTTTTGAAATCTTGAATTTTCCCTCCTCGGGGTCAAGTATGATTTCCGGCGTATCTTCAGTTTCTTCTAATATTAACTTTTCCATTTCTCTAATGTGTCTTATTTAGTAGTTTTGACAGCAGTCTGCAACAAGTAAAACTTGAATCCACCATCCAACTGTTGAAATTCATACTTGAGAGGGCGGTCGCTCTTAATCCTCAAGTCGGTAAAACCAAGTCCGGTCCTCTTAGCGTCCGCGCTGTCGAAGTCGAGCAGTATGTCGTCATAATAGTCGGAAAGCTCGTCCTTCGCCATGCCGTTCACAAACTCCAAGCGTTTTGTAATCATCTCGGCGGCATCGTCCTGGATGATATTGCCCGAAGTGAGGATAGTCTCGTTGCCGGTCTGCCCAAGGAAAAACACACCCGGAACCCCGACACTGGCATTAATGCCCTTGGCGCCATGCTTGATGATGTTCTGCAACATCTCGACCATCACATTGGAAATCTTTATCGTCGTCAGCGGCATATTGGAGCGGCTCTTGATAATGGCGAGGAGGCTTAGCAGGTTCTCTTGATTAAAGAACCCATTGAAAAGCAACTGGAGGTTCTCCTTGTTCATCTGCTTATGGAGGCTCATTACGCCCTCCATCGAACAGTGGCTATGGACGACACCGGCATTGCCCTCGTCAGCGACATCGGACGGCAACATGGTCTGCAAATAGAAGTACGTGAACTCGTCGTCAAGCTGCTCAAACCTGTAGACCAGCTTGTTGCCGGACTTGCGCGACATCTCTATAAGCCCCAATCCAGCACCGCCCTTGTCCGAAATCGACCCGTATGCCAATATCTCGCGGTGGTACTTCTTGAGCTCATCTTTGTCGAGCGAGTTGATGACCTCGAGCCTCGACTTCAAGTCGCCTACCTTGTCATTAGCCACGATATTGCCCGTCGTGATATAGTACCTGTCGCCACTTTTCTGAATGGCAAAAATACCGGGATACTTGTCAAAATTACGGTCGTTGGCTATCTCGTCCTGATGGTGCGTGATGTTCTGAAGACCTTCCACCATTATATAGTAAATCCGCTTCTGCAAAGTCGCCTGCGTCTCCCCCGTCACCCTGGCGATGTTCTTGTCGGCGAGGATAAGAATCTTCTTAGTGATATTATGATTAAAATACCCCCTGTAGACGTATTCGAAGTCGCTCGTACCTATCCTTTTAAAAAGGCTGTACGCGGCGTCAAAGAGATTGTTAGTGGATTCCTTTGCCATGATAGTACAGATTAGTTGGTGTATGTTTCCGATACATCACTTGCAATAAAAGTGCCAACTACACGACCTAATCGGCGACCAACTGAATTTTTTTGTATTTGCCTTCGGAGTAGTTTCCGATGTTAAGTTTAACAGACTTCCTGACGTATGCGGGTGTCACCTCGTACTCGTTGACGTCAACCTGCGAGAAGTCGATGGGCTTGAACTCCTTGTTGATGATTTCAGGCTCTTCATCATCAGCCTGTTGCGCTGCCTCGTCGTCTTCAATCTCTCCGTCGACATCGACAAGCCCGCCGGGATGATTTTCGTCGTCCCCGTCGATTTCAAACTCGACACCGTCGCCTGCGCCGTGCGTATTCTGCTCCGATGCCGGTGGCATCTTGTCCTCGGTCTCGACATGGATGACATTAAGCGAACCGCCATTGTCAAACGGGTTAATGATTTCCGAAGACTTGAAGCCGGAGGCTATCAGGGTGACATTAAGCCGTCCGCCGAGCGAATCGTCAAACGAATCGCCCCAAATCAAGTCAGCCTTACAGCCGGCCGCATTCTGGATGTAGTTGTTGATGTCGGCGAGTTCACCAAGTTTGAACGCCGCTTCCCTGCTGGAAAATACGTTAATAAGAATATTTTTTGCGCCAATGATGCTGTTGTTACAGAGCAAAGGCGAATTGAGAGCTTTCTTTATGGCTTCTATCGCGCGGTTCTCGCCATCAGCCATGCCGGTGCCCATAAGCGCGATGCCGGAGTCCTTCAGGACAGTCTGCACATCGGCAAAGTCCACGTTCACATGCCCAGGCACGGTGATGATTTCAGCGATGCCCTTCGCCGCCTGTGTAAGCACGTCGTCGGCATATCCGAAGGCGTTCGAAACGGACTCTTCGGAGTACTGCTCGAGGATTTTGTCATTGTCGATTACGAGCAGCGAGTCGACGCTCTTCTGTAACTCCTCAAGACCTTTGATGGCCTGTGTGACACGTTTGGGTCCCTCGAACCTGAACGGCACAGTCACAATGGCGACCGTGAGGATGCCCTGTTTCTTAGCTTCCTTGGCAACGACAGGTGCTGCGCCAGTTCCAGTGCCGCCGCCCATTCCTGCGGTCACGAACAGCATCTTCGTGTTGTCATGTCCGCCGAGAACCCTGTTAATCTCGTCCATGCTCTCCATGGCGGCAGACGCGCCGTGCTCAGGGTTGTTGCCGGCACCGAGGCCGGAGGTCAAAGTCGGGCCCAGTTGGATTTTGACGGGGACTTCGCTGCGGTCAAGTGCCTGGTTGTCTGTATTGGCCACAATGAAATCTACATCCTTGATGCCTTTCTCGTACATGTGGTTGACAGCGTTTCCGCCGCCGCCGCCCACGCCAATTACTTTTATTATATTATTGTTCGTTATGCCTTCAAATTCAATCACCGGATCGGCCATGTCTTCCACTGGTAATGTTTCCATATCGTGCAAATAGTTAATGGGTTAGTGGGTAATTTTAATACATTTAAAGTTTAGAAGCCTCTGCGTCGTCGGAGAAGAAGTTCTTCACCGTGTCGTTGAACCACGATAGGAACGTCCTCTTTTTAGCTGCTGGCTTCTTGTCGGACTTCGTGTCCGGCTTAGAGTCGACACTCTGCGGCTTGCCTTGCTGCTCGGCTTGAGGCTGCTGTGGCTCGTTGGCCTTGGCAGCCATGAGTTTCGTTATGTACTCGAAGCCTTTCACAAGCAGTCCGATGGCGGTCGAATATTCCACGCTGTTAAGCTTTGGACACGAATCAGTCGTGAAATTACGCGGCTTGACGACATTGACAGACCTGTTGTCGAGGTGGTAGTTAATGAGCGTCGTGAGGTTCTTAAGCCTTGAGCCACCACCAGTTATGGATATTTGTGTGACCCTGTCGTCATAGCCCGACTTCTGGAGTATGTGGGCGATGCCCGCCACAATCTCCTCGGCGCGCGCGTTTGTCACAGCCACAAGGTCAGAGAGTGAAATCTCCTTGTCAGTACGTCCGGCACTCTTGATGGTCACGATGGTCTTCTCCGCCTTTGAATCCGGGAACGCCGCCGCATACTGGAGCTTGAGCGTCTCAGCCTGGCGCGCAGTCAAGAGCGTGGCAGTCTTAATGTCGTTAGTAATCGCATTTCCGCCGAAAGGAATGACTGCGATGTCCCTCAACACCTTGTCATGGTATATGGCGACGTCGGTCGTGCCGGCTCCAATGTCGGCGACGAGCGTTCCGACTTCCTTGTCGTCGTTAGAAAGCACGGCGTCCGCAGAGGCAACCGACTGCAACACAATCTTCGCGATGCTAAGGCCGCTCATGTTAATCGCCTGGCGAATCTTTTGGACGGCGTTTGCACGTCCGACGACGACCTTGAAGCTGCCGGTCAGTTTCTTTCCGGAACATCCCACAGGACTCAGGCCGATACGGTTATTGTCCACCATGTAATATTGTGGGATTACATGGATTACCTCCTCGTCAGCCTCCCTGTTGAGGTTATAGACCTCGTTAGTGAGTTCGTCGATGTCCGCCTGCGTCATTATCTGGCTACTGACGAACCTCGAGTGGGACGTTTCGTTAGTACGGATATTCTGACCCGCGATACCTACGAACACACTTTTGAATGTCACACCTGCGTATTCCTGGCACTTCTTCGCCGCCTCCTTTATAGCCGCAGATACTTCTCCAACATTCTGCACCGACCCCCGGATGACACCCTTTGATGGTGCTTCCCCGAAGCCGAGAACATTGACCTTGCCCTTGTCGTCAAGGGTCCCCACGATTGCCACAATCTTCGTTGTGCCGATGTCAATCGCCGCAATTGGTTGAATTTTTGACATATCGATAAAACTCTCTTTTTGTTATAATTCTGCTTTGTTTTTCCTTCGCGTGCAGACTAACTGTCCATTGTACTTGGCAGAAATCCGCTCGTATGTGTTCCATCCCAACTTCGGCATCGCCTTGAGGTAGAACTGTTTTAACGTATACATTTTTTTGTCGTAGTTGTCTATCGTGCCTATGGCAAGCAAATGAGAGCCTACCATCGGCACTAACTCGTACTCGCCAAGCTGGTTGATGTATATCTGCTCGACTTGGTCGCGCCAAAAGTCGTCTTCCATAATAAGCCTCGCAAGCTTGAACAAGTCGCTCGTCTGGCTGTCGTCCCCGTGGGCGTTGACGCTGTAGACATTGCCGTCGGAGAAATCGTACTTGTCCTTGACATACCCGTTGACAACGATGCACTTGCAGGCGTCGTCCTTGCCGACCGGGAAAACTACCGCATCATTGTCGATGTAAAAGTTTTGCTTGTCGCCCAAGACCATGAGCATCGGCTTGCGCTGCTGGATGTCGATATGCAACACGCCCGAAATCGACTTGTATATCGATGCCTTCCTGATGTATGCGCACCGCCTTAGAGTGCTGTCCAAGACGTATGTGTTTATGCTGTCCATCTTATAGCCCTCGATGCCGACGACCTTCTTATGGATCATGTCACGGACAATGTTTGCATTGATGAAGTTGACCTCGGCAGAATCCTCGACGTGTATCTGCACGTCGTGGCAAATCGTGTTATGGAACTTGCCGAGCGACATGAAAACCACCACGACAAGAGCCAGAACCGCGCCTGCTTTTAATATTTTAGTCTTCGAGTACTTCATCTCTGTATATTATTATTAACTTTCGTACCAATATACTTGGCAGTCAGAGCCTTAGTTATCGGCTCAATCAGACTGTCCACGTTTCCAGCCCCCAAAGTTAGCAAAACTTCTACGTTTTCGCTCAATATTTTTTTGATAATTTTGTCCTTGTCATTGACAACGCTCGTCCTGCTACCCTTCACAAGCCGTGCAACCATCTGTGAATCAACGCCCGGGATTGGCTTTTCACGTGCTGGATATATATCCATCAATATAAGCTCGTCGAGCAGTCCAAGGCTTTCGGCAAACTCAGGAGCCAAGTCCCTCGTCCTTGTGTAGAGGTGGGGCTGGAAGATGCCGGTCAACTTCTTGCCCGGGAATAACTCACGGACAGACTTTATCGTTGCCGCGAGTTCCCTCGGATGGTGGGCATAGTCGTCGACATAAACTACGTTTTCATTGTTAACATGGAACTCCATGCGCCGCTTTACGCCCTTGAAAGTCGCGATGCCCTCCTTTATATAAGTGTCGCTTATGCCAGCCGCCTGCGCAGCCGCCACACAAGCCATTGTGTTCTCGACATTGACACGCCCCTTTGCGCCGATGGACACGTCATGGATTGTACCGCTTGGCGTAACGGCATCGATGGTATATATTCCACCCGAAAGGCGGATATTGGTTGCGTAATAATCTGATGTAGAATCACTTTCAGAATATGTGACCTTGCGGATTCCCTTTGTGTCGAGGAGGGATTCTATTTTGCTGTTTGCGATAACGATGCCGTCACGGTCACATTTTTGGACAAACTCGTTGAAAGTCCTGACAATATCGTCACGGTCTTTGTAGATGTCGAGGTGGTCGGCGTCCATGTAGGTCACGACGGCGACTTTAGGAGACAGCCAGAGGAACGACCGGTCAAACTCGTCGGCCTCTGCTACAAGCAGCGTGTCCGGCTTTTCGTACCGGGACTGAGCCCTTGGCAACATCAGGTTGCTGTCGATATTGCGCGAGATTCCACCGAGGAAGGCGAAACCGTCCTTTCCTGCACATTGCATGATGTTGGCGATGACGCATGAATTTGTGGTCTTGCCATGGGTTCCGGAGACGGCGATGGTCGTGTAATTATCAGCAATCATGCCCAAAACCCTGGCGCGTTTAAGCATTTCGAAGCCGTTGGCAGCAAAATACGAGAAAATCCGGTTGGTGGACGGCACCGCCGGAGTAAAGATGACTAAAGTCTTCTCGGGATTCGACACGAAGGCCTCTGGTATGAGTTGCACATCGTCGTCATAAACAATGGCGATGCCTTCTTCCGTGAGTTTGTCGGTGAGGGATGACCTGTGGAGGTCGTAGCCAGCGACATTCTTCCCCAACGCATTGAAATACCGCGCGAGGGAACTGATGCCGATTCCACCAATCCCCAAGATGTATATGTTGTCTATCTTCTCAAACCTGTTCATTTTCAGACGGCTCAAAAATCTCCTTTTTAGTTATTCATTATTACTATCCCTGTTGTCCAAGAGCAGTTCGATGCGCTTGATGTAGTTCATGACGACCTCATTCTCGCCATTCTTCTTCACAAACTCCGCCAACGCCTCCTGGAGGTACTGGAGCGATGTGGAGATGTTGTGCTGCCGCTGCACAAGGGCATTTAGCGTTGCGCGGCGTTCCTTGATGAGGTTAAGCTTATAAACCTCGGCGAGATTGTGTTTGCCATTATAGGGCGCATTGACATATTTGATGAGCTTGGACTCGTCAAAAGCCTCGTCAGGAACCATTGAGAGAGATGTCTGGTAGTCGAGGAAAGCGGTGTTGAGTTGCTTGACCCAAGTGTCGACATCCTTGTTCCACACAGCGGCGAGGGCGTCGATGAGCAATATCGAGGCGTAGTTTTGGTCATAGTTCACAGTCCTCACTAATGGCACAAGCTGACGGCCACAAGCCTTGGCAATCGAGTCGTTGAGCTTGCCGTAAGCCTCGACAATCAAGTTGCATGATTTTGCGAATGAGTTAGGCTTGCCGGAGAAACCGGCATCGCTAAGCAGCGAATACTCGTGCATCGCTTGCTTATAGAGGTTTAAGATACTCGTTTTCAAGCGGATAGTGTCGCTCGTCAACTCCGACGGCACAAAAGTCTCCGCCGAGGAGGACAGTATCCCGGCTACGACTCCATCATACTGGCTCTCGAAAGCAATGTCCTGAATCTGACCATACATATCGGCCATATTGTCGATCAGGAGCTCCGCCTTCGACGACAACTGGCTCTCAAGATTGGTCTTAGTAAGCGAAAACGACTCGCCAATCCTTGACTCACAGCTCTGTAACAATGCCGCTACGACGACCGCTAACGCCATGTTTATATACAACTTGACTCTTTTCATCATATTCAAATATTAAAATTTTTCACCGCGTAAAATTACAAATTATTTTTATACCGTATATAAAATAAAGTAAAAAAATGTTGATTTTTTTTTACTTTACCATTCCCATTATCTCTTTGGCAATCAAGTCTGCGGAGTCCTTGACCGCGAGTTTTGAGATGTTTGCGGAGTATTCCGCGCGCCTGTTGCTGTCCGCTACAAGCGAAGAAACCTCGTCGAAGAGTTTTTCGGCCGCCTCCGCATCGGTCACTATCGCCGCCGCGCCCTTGTTGACCAGTGCCATTGCGTTCTTCGTCTGGTGGTCTTCGGCGACATTGGGCGACGGTATGAAAATCACCGGCTTAGCCGCCAAGCACAACTCCGACACCGACAATGCGCCGGAACGCGACACGACGACATCGGCAGCCTTGTACGCCAAGTCCATCCTCTTTACAAACGCCATTGGATGCACATTATTGTATTTCTTGCCTTCAAGAGCGGACATGATGTTGTCGTAATAGTACTTGCCAGTCTGCCAAACCAACTGTATGCCGGCGTTCTCGAAGTCGTCAAGATGAGCCATGAGGCTCTTGTTGATAGTCCCCGCGCCAAGGCTTCCGCCGACGGAGAACACGACAGGCTTGTCGCCGCTTAGTCCAAAATACTCCAATGCCTCATCGCGCGAAGCCTTAATGTCGGCGATGTCGGCGCGCACTGGGTTCCCGGCGAAGGAAATCTTCTCCTTCTCGAAATACTTCTCCATGCCGTCGTATGCCGTGAAAATCCGTTTGGCTTTCTTGGCGAGGATTTGGTTTGTGACCCCGGCGTGTGAGTTCTGCTCCTGAAGGACAATCGGCACGCCCTGGTTAGCGGCTGCGCGAAGGATTGGACCGCTCGCATAGCCACCGACACCGACGGCAATATCCGGCTTGAAATCCTTGATGATGCGCCGCGACTGCATCATGCACGAGGCAAGCTTAAAGGGCAGCGACAAGTTTCGGAAAAACTTCTTGCGCTGGAAGCCAGCCGCCGGAAGTCCGATTATCTTAAAACCGGCAGCCGGGACCTTCTCCATCTCGATTTTGTCCTTTGCACCTACAAACAATATGTCTATCTGAGGGTCTATCTTCCTCAGAGCCTGGGCAATGGCAATGGCAGGGAACACATGCCCGCCAGTGCCGCCGCCGCCTATCAGAACTTTCATATCAAACTTTCATTGATTACATGTCAAACCGACTACCTCACATGGCCGCTATCCGACCATGAAAGGATAATCGACAATTTCCTCTACTTCCTCCTCATTCTGCTCAATCTCGGCTACCGGCTCCTTCTTCTCGGCGTAACGCGACACGTTGAGGATAATGCCAATGGCGATGCCAGTGCTGATAATCGACGACCCGCCCATGCTCACGAATGGCAACGGCTGCCCCGTGACGGGGAAAAAGCCGACCGCCACAAGCATATTGGCGAGCGTCTGTAGTATGATGTTCAACGACAGACCCATCACAAGCAACGCCGGGAACAGCCTGTCGCTTATATACACAACATGTATGAACCTGTAGAACAGCACGATATAGCCCACTAACAAGCCCACGACACCGATAATGCCCATTTCGTGTGCCACCGATGCAAATATGAAATCCGAATATGGATGTGGCAACGTGTGAATCTGGACACCATTGCCAATGCCGTAGCCTTTCAGGCCACCAAGTCCAATGGCGATGCGCGCCTGTTCTGCCTGGAAATCTTTTTTATGGCCTGCGCTCTGGTCGCCGGACACAAACGTCTCAATACGCGAAACCCACGTGTCGACACGTGTATGTCCACCTGCAATTTTCAGGAACATCACGACAACAAGCCCCAACAGTATTCCCGCGACAACCAGGCCGCCAATCCATTTCCGAGGGAAGTTGCCAAGGACAAGGATGAAAAGGCACGCGACGGCTATAAGCACCGCCGTCGAGAGGTTTGCAGGGAAGACGAATACGCACACACAAACTATCGCGCCGATACATTTCAGGAAACAGACCCATTTTGTCTCCGGCTCGACCTGCGCCAACGCCAGCATCTTGGCGAGGAACAGCATCAGCGTTATTTTTGCGAAGTCGCTCGGCTGGAACGACAACCCGAGTATCGGTATCGTGAACCACCGCTTTGCGTCGTTAGTAGACTCGCCGGTAAAGAGCGTCAGGAACAGCAGCACTGCGCTGACTATTATGGCGATGTCGGCATACCGCGCCAACTTCTTGTACGGGAACCAGCTGAACAGGAACATCATCACAAACCCGCCAAAGACGTACATCACGTGCTTTAACGGATAGATAAACGTATTACCGCCCAACTGCTTGTACGAAATCATCGACGTGCAGCTATACACCTCGACCGCGCCGATGAATGCTATCAAAACCACCGCGCCCCATATCGTCAAGTCGCCCTTAAGCATGTTCTTAAACTTGTTCATATCCCTCCTTTTTTTGCTGACAGTTATGACTGTTTCAGTTTCCTCACGGCATCCTTGAACTGCTCGCCGCGATCCTCGTAGCACGTGAACAGGTCGAAACTTGCACACGCCGGCGAGAGCAACACTGTGTCGCCCTTTGTGGCCAACGAGCGGCATGTCTCGATGCACTCCGCCATGCTCCTGACATCGACAACTTTCTTCCTGCCGTCGAATGCTTTGTGTATCGGCGTATTGTCGACGCCCATTGCGACGATTGCCTTTACCTTCTTGCCCACGAGGTCGTACAGCTGGGAATAGTCATTGCCCTTGTCAACGCCGCCGAGGATTAGAATGACGCTGTCGCCCACAGAATCCAGCGCGTACCAAACCGCATCGACGTTTGTGCCCTTGGAATCATTGACATACTTGACGCCATCGACCTCGCCGCACGGCTCCACGCGGTGTTCGAGCGGCTCAAACTCCTTGACATACTCCAACACCTTGTCCAACGGCAAACCGACATGGCACGTCGCCAATGTAGCCGCCATGATGTTGCACCGGTTGTGCTTGCCCTTCAGTTTGAAGTCCATGCACGGCATTCCACGGCCAATGTAGCCGTCGTTATAAGCCATGTAGCCGTCGTCCTCCGGGAACAGTATGCCGGATATTGGCTCTCTCGTCAAAGAGAACACCATGACTTTCTGCTTGAAAGTCCCCTTCCGTTTCTTCACCTCGTCCATCAGTATCGGGTCGTCTCCGAAGAACACAAACAAGTCGCCCTCAGCCTGGTTACGGATAATGCGCATCTTTGAATCGACATAATTCTGCATCTTATAGCCGTAGCGGTCGAGATGGTCGGGAGTGATGTTTGTAACGACAGCCACATGGGCATGGAAGTCGTACATATTGTCGAGCTGGAAACTTGAGAGCTCCAGCACATAATATTCATAGTCATGGCCGCCAGCCACGAGGATTGCGAGGCTGTTTCCGACGTTGCCCGCCATGGCGACGTCCATGCCCGCAGACTTCATGATGTGGTAGATAAGCTCGGTCGTCGTGGTCTTGCCGTTACTGCCAGTGACACAGACAAACTTTGCATTCGTGTACCGCGCCGCGAACTCAATCTCCGAAATCACAGGAATCTTGGCATCGTTGAGTTTGAGGACAATAGGCGCATCGTCGCGGATACCGGGCGACTTGACGACCTCGCCGGCATTAAGAATCTTGGACACCGAATGTCCGCCCTGCTCATACTCTATGCCATTGTTCTCCAAGGTCTTGACATAAACCGGTTTTATCGTGCCATAGTCCGACACGAAAACCTCAAAACCTTTCTTCTTAGCCAGCACTGCGGCTCCAACGCCACTCTCGCCAGCCCCTAAAACGGCCAACCTGCTCATTTCGTTCAAAACATTATTTCGTTAACTTACCTTATCTTCAATGTCAGCACCGACACGACCGCCAAAAGCACTGCGATTATCATAAACCGCGTCACAATCTTCGCCTCCGGCATACCTTTCTTTTGGAAATGGTGGTGGAGCGGCGCCATGTAGAACAAGTGCATGCCCTGTCCGTATTTTTTAAGCGTGTGCTTGAAATACCACACTTGCAATATCACGCTGAGGTTTTCCACGAGGAAAATGCCACAGAAAATCGGCACGAGCAACTCCTTCCTTACCAATATCGCCAGCACGGCAATTATGCCGCCGATGGTAAGGCTGCCGGTGTCGCCCATGAAAATCTGCGCGGGATACGAGTTGTACCACAGGAATCCCAATGTCGCGCCGATGAATGCCGACGTGAACACCACAAGCTCGCCGATGCCAGGTATGTACATTATGTTGAGGTACTGCGAGAAGACCACATTACCCGACACGTATGCAAATACAAGTAACGTCGTCGCCGACACTGCCGACGTACCAGCGGCAAGTCCGTCAAGTCCGTCCGTGATATTTGCGCCATTGGAGACCGCCGTCACGACGAATGTCACCATGACGATGAAAATCAGCCCCGCGACCCAGCCGTACTTTTCCATGTCCAAGAACCACACAAGCCGCGCATAGTCAAACTCGTTGTCCTTCAGGAACGGCACAGTGGTCTTCAACGACTTGACATCCGAACCCTTGGTAGCCACCGGCGCGCCGCTGTCGCCCTCAAGCATCTCCTCGACGACGGTCTCGTTGACCTTCACATTCTCACGTATCACGATATTGTCGCTCGTGTAGACAGCAACGCCGATTACAATGCCGAGGATGATTTGACCGATGAGCTTGCTGCGGCTGCTAAGTCCGTCCTTGTTCTTCCTGAATACCTTTATATAATCATCGGCAAAGCCAATCGTGCCGAGCCATAATGTCGTGAAAATGAGGAGAATGACATAAATATTGAAGAGTTCGCAGAGTAGGAGAACCGGGATAAGGATCGACGCAATGATGATGACACCGCCCATGGTCGGAGTTCCGGCTTTTTGGTTTTGACCATCCAAATACAAGTCGCGCACGCTCTCGCCAATCTGACGACGACGGAGCATGGCTATGAGTCTCTTGCCGAAAATCATAGTGACAAGCAGCGAGATAATCACCGCCATTGCCGAGCGGAACGAGATATAACCGAACAATCTCGCTCCCGGCACATCAATCCTTTCCAAAAATCGGAACAAATAATATAACATTTCCCTCTATCAATAATTATTATGGTGTTTTTTAATAAATAATCACTCTATCGTCAAGCCTGCTGGCTCAATACCGCCGTGACAATCTCCTTGTCGTCAAAATGGTGCTTGACACCCATGACATCCTGGTAATTCTCATGCCCCTTTCCCGCAATGAGGATTATGTCGCCTTTCTGCGCAACCATGCAAGCCGTCTGTATCGCCATCTTCCTGTCGCTGATTCTAAGGACATTCGCCATGTCTTCGGGCTTAAGACCGGCGACCATCTCGTCAAGTATCGACTCGGGGTTTTCAGTCCGGGGATTGTCGGAGGTAAGTATCACTTTGTCAGACAGTTTAACAGCAATCTGCGCCATGAGCGGACGCTTGCTCCTGTCACGGTCGCCGCCACAGCCACATACCGTTATCAAAGTCGACGGAGCCATGTCACGGCGGATTTTGTTGATTGCCTCGATGACATTCTCGAGCGCGTCGGGCGTGTGCGCATAGTCGACGATGGCTGTCTTTCCGGCAAGATTTACAATGTCAAACCTGCCCGCCACGGGCGTAAGTCCGCTCAAGAC
Organism: uncultured Bacteroidales bacterium; assembly: GCA_905234655.1. GTDB lineage: Bacteria > Bacteroidota > Bacteroidia > Bacteroidales > UBA3824 > UBA3824. The sequence continues at coordinate 42,149 of CAJOJG010000012.1, read as the reverse complement.
CTGCATGATTTCCTCGGGCTTTTGACCGAGCAGGACCGCCGAACTGTACACGGCGAGGACATTGTAGGCATTGAAACGGCCCGGCAAGAGCGTCCACATCTCCTTTCCGCAGATATTGAGCAACATGCCCTCAAATCCACATTCAAGTATGCTCGCGTCAAAATCGTTGAAGCCCGACAGACCGTAAGTCTTGACGGTGGCTCTTGTGTTCTGAACCATGACCTTGCCATTACGGTCGTCGGAGTTCGTAAGCGCGAATGAACCCGCCGTCAGGTTGTCGAAGAACAGTTTTTTCGCCCTGATGTACTCCTGGAACGTCTTGTGGTAGTCAAGATGGTCGAGAGTGATGTTAGAGAATATCCCAAGCTTGAACTTCAAGCCGGAGATTCGCTTTTGGACAATGGAATGTGACGATACTTCCATGAAACAATATCCACAACCTGCCTCGACCATTTCGGCGAGCAGCCTGTTTATCGTTATCGGGTCGGGCGTTGTCTGTTGTGCTGGCTCCTGACGGTCATCGACACAATTGACGACCGTGGACAACAACCCCGCCTTATAGCCAAGCCCCCTGAACAGTTTGTACAACAGAGTGGCGGTCGTGGTCTTGCCATTAGTGCCAGTCACACCAGCAAGGACAAGATTCTCAGACGGATAGCCATAATATGCCGAGGCGATTTTGCCGAGCGCGTCAGCAGTGTCCTCTACGCGGACGACCGTAATGCCTTCCGCAATGTTCTCCGGCATTTTTTCACACACGACAGCCGACGCGCCGGACGACATGACTGCCGGTATATAGCCGTGGCCGTCCACCTTCGTGCCTTTAACGGCGACGAAAAGCGTCCCGGCTGTCGCCCTGCGCGAGTCGGAGGCTATCGTGGCGATTTCAGTATTGATGTCGCCGACGCACTCCAAGACGGTAATCCTGTCAAGTATTTCTGAAAGTTTCATTTTTGCACAGTTTTTTGTAATCAATTATTGGCGAGTTCGATAGTAATCTTTTCCCCGCCTTTTATCTCTGTCTCGGCAGGCAGCGACTGTTTTTTCACCACGCCGCGCCCGACGACAGTTACAACGAGTTTTTTCTGCCTAAGGAGGAACATCGCGTCACGCAGCCCCATGCCGACGACATTTGGCACGACGGCTTTTAATGTCGGCACGACATCGAGCATGACCACGCCGTTTTGATTGACAGTGGACACATAGTGGCTCTGCGCCTTTTCAGCATTGCCGACCGGAATGTTAAAATCCGAAAACAGCCTGTCAAGCACCTCCCACGAGCCGTCCTTCGAATCCGGCAACTGCTTTCTGTCCGGCAAAGACGCCAAGTTAAAGTCAATGTCTGAATGTAGGTCGCGATCCATTGCGAAAAGTTTTTCAGCAATGTCCCTGAACACTGGGGCTGCCAATGAACGTCCATACACAGAATAGTTCTTTGGCGACTTTATGACCACGATGCACGAGTATTTAGGATTATCCGCCGGGAAATATCCCGCGAATGACGCGCTGTGGCCGCTTTTCATGCCTTTCACGATAAGTTGGGCAGTGCCGGTCTTGCCAGCCATGGGAAGGTTATTGTTCCTGATGTTGGACGCAGTGCCACTATCCACAACGCCGCGCAACATCTCCTGCACCTTGCTGAGTGTCTGCTGGTTGCATATCGACGAGTTAATGACCACAGTCTGCGCCCTCTCGATGACTTCGCCATGGAACTTGACAGCCTCCAGCAGCCTCGGACGCACCATCGTGCCATTGTTAGCAACCGCATTGTACAATGTAAGTATCTGTAACGGAGCATATTCCGTTTCATATCCAATCGACACCATCTCCAACGAGCTTTTCGGCGCCCAGTTGGCATCGCCGGCATACCTGAATATCGGCGAAGCCTCGTCCTGGAGGTCGATGCCCGTCAGCCTGTCGAGATTCATCTTTGCAAGCCTTGAAGTGAACTGTTTTTCAGCCTCTAAAGTCGGGTACGCCTTCCTGACAAGCGTCGCGACACCGATATTAGACGACTTTTCCATAATCTCCCTTACCGTATAATGGTCCGGCGGCTCCTCGTCGCCATGGTCGTCGCTTATCGTCCTGCCGCCTGGGAGTAGGTACTCTTTCGGCACTTGAATCACATCGTCAATGTCCATGTCGGTCTCCTCCAAGATGGCAATCATAGAGGCGAGTTTATACGTCGAACCGGGCGGCACTCTGCCTTCCACGGCAAAATTCTGTGTCTCACGATATACCTTGGCCGTCGTGTCGTAGGCATAATTGACCATCGCGCGAATCTTGCCGGTCTTGACTTCCATGACCACTGCCGTCGCGACCTGCGCGTTGCACCTCTGCAACATCCTCTTAAGGCTTTGGTCGGCGATGTCCTGGATGCCCACATCGATCGTCGTCACAATGTCACAACCATCCCTCGGCTCCACGTTCCCGACATAATCTATGGGAATAAACTCGCCCGAACCAATCTTAATCTTGCGCTGTACGCCCTGAGTGCCGGAGAGTTTGGCATTGTAAGACTCCTCAAGTCCCGCCTGTGCGCCATTAATATTCATGAAACCGATAGTCCTGCGCGCCAACTCGCCATGTGGCATAGTCCTTTTTGTCGGATTCTTGGTGATAAGTCCGCTCTTATAACGCCCCTTGTCAAAAATCGGAAAATGGCGCAACTGGCGCAACTGGGCGCGCGTGACGTCTTTCCTGACCAAATAATATTGTTTTTCAGCCTTGTACATCGCCCTGTAAGTCCGTGCATACGACTCTGCCGAACTGTCACCGAACAACTTGCTCATGCACTTTGCCAGTGAATCTATATTTTTTTCAAAAAAAGAATTTTTCTTGAGGTACGACACTGAAAAATCCCAATACAACTCATACTTAGGCATCGAAGTGGCGAGTATACGTCCATCGGCAGAAATGATGTCGCCCCTGACGCCCTCCACCTTCTCGTCAATTATGGAAGACGCATTCTTTCTGTACTCCTCCTGATCCGAGACTTTGAGGACAATGACACGACCTAACACAATCACTACCATGACCAACACCGTCACGACAAAAATAAGCCGCGACATAATCACTAAACTATTTTGCACCTTGTCCGCTGCCATCGTGTCCTCCTATCTTTCAGGGTTAACATCGTTCTCGTTGTAATACATCGCCGCACGATCCTCGACGGACGGCATGTCCCTAAGAAGCGAATCCGCACGATAAAACTTGTCGATGACAAACTCCATCGGCGGGACATGAACCTCATTTATGCCCAACTTACGCTCCTGGACAAGTCTTGCGACTTCGGTCAACTTACTGATACTCATCAATTTTGCCGCAATGGTAATCGACTCGGCCCTAAGCTCGAGAACCTCATTGGAAAGTTTTAATTCGTCGTGGATAAGAGAAACGGCATTGTTCCTGTTCATGACAAACAAAACAGGTATGCAAATCAGGACAAAAATGAACGTTGTGTCGGAGTGCGCAAGCTTGCTCCTCAAAAAACTGCCGTCTACCAAGGCCTTCAGGCTGAACGCGACACGAGCCTCCTCCTCGGTATCTTCCTCGTCGCCAGTTTCTTCCTCCTCGTCCTCAGTTTCTGTTTCATTTTCAGCCCCATCATATCCGGCAGCACCTCCAAACGGCGACTCGCCACCGACGAACGGAGAGTCCGCAAATGCCGGGTCGCCGATAACGCCGCCGAATGGATTGTCCGAGCCGAGATGGTCAGAATTAATCTCGCGCCCGAACAAATCGTCCAACGAAGGCATCATCCCGCTGCCAGACACACGGTCATAGTCAGGGTTGAGGCTTTCTTCTTCTTCGTTGTCCAATACGTCTATATCGTCATTCATGTATTTTCCCTTGTATGTCATAATCTCAGTGTAATAAAATTTATGGTTGTTTAGCGTGCATATCAGTCATAATTGTATATCGTCCGCTCCCCCACCCTGAGTTTTGCGCTGCGCGACCGTGGATTTTCTTCCAGTTCCTCGTCGGAAGGCGTGATGACTTTCCGGTTTAGGGCAATGAACGGGGCGATGACATTCCCGTATGGGTCTTTACGTTCCCTTCCGTCAAAATTACCGGCCTTGATGAAATTTTTCACCGGGCGGTCCTCAAGCGAATGGTAGGTCATTATGACAAGCCGTCCGCCGCTCTTTATCGCGCCCGTGGTCGCTTTGAGAAAGTCATGCAGGACTTCGATTTCACCGTTGACCTCTATCCTCAATGCCTGGAACACAGTCGCCAAATACTTGTTGTCATTGAACTTCGGGACACAACTGCCAGCGGCTGTAATCAAATCGCTCACTGTCACTATGGGCTTTTGAGTCCGGTAGCTGACGATATTTTGAGCAAGTTTCCATGCGTTCTTTATCTCGCCGTAGTCCTTCAGCACACGGCTCAAATGTTCCGCGCTGTAAGTATTGACAAGCTCACGGGCGGAGAACGCCGCGCTTTGGTTCATCCTCATGTCCAACGGCACGTCGAACCTGAACGAAAACCCCCTCTGTGCATCGTCAAAATGATGGCTCGACACACCGAGGTCAGCTATCACGCCGTCCACCTTCGGACAGCCAGCAAGCCGCAGGAATTGGGCAAAATACCTGAAGTTCCCCCTGAAAAAATGGATTCTGCTGTCGTCAGGAACATTGTCCATGGCATCGGCGTCCTGGTCAAACACGTACAACCTCCCATCGCCGTCCAAACGCTCCAAAATGGCACGGGAATGGCCGCCGCCGCCAAAAGTAACGTCGGCATATACGCCTGAAGGCTTTATGTGCAACGCTTCGATACATTCGTCGAGCATCACCGGCTTATGGTAAAAAACGTCCATCTTTCCAGGTCGATAAAAAGGTTAAACACTGAAACCGCCCAAAAAATCCTGTGCCATCTGTGCAAAGTCGTCCGCGCTCGGGCGGTTGGCCTTGAACACTTCCGCATCCCACACCTCTATCTTGTCGTCAAGCCCAAGGACACAAATATCGTCCTTAAACTCAAGGTCGGCCAAAAGGCGTTTGGGGAGCAGGAACCTGTTGTTAGCGTCAAGCGACACCTCGGCGGTGTCCTTGAAAAACTCACGGAGAAAAATATTGTGCTGTCTGTTGAACGGATTGAGCCGTGACTTGACGACCGCCACCCTCTCCTGCCAGCTCTCCATGGTATAGATAGTAAGGCATTTTTCGAAGATGTCACGCTTGACCACAAAAGTACGCACGGCCCCCTCGCCCATCTGCTCAACGAAGGCCGACGGGAAAAGGAAACGTCCCTTTGTGTCAAGTTTTGATTGAAAATCTCCAGTAAAATTGCACATAACTACCCATTTTAATTTGTGCCAAAAGTACTAACTTTTTTTTGGATTTGCTACCACTTTCTCCCACTTTTTGACACATTTTTTTCAAATATTTTTTTACATTTTGATTATCAACATCTTATAAAAGGGCAAAAAAATAAGGTCCGGGGTTCGGGCTTATCGCCGGAACCTCACCGGAACCTTGGGAAACACATATAATTAAGAAAGGAATTTCGATGAAAAAATTTTTGGTTGATAAAAACTGGAAAATGCGGCGGGCCAATCTTCCGGCACTGATGCCGCATTTCCAAAAACCTGACCGATGAAGTTTATAAACACCGGTGTCGCAACCGGCAGACTCCCCTGCCTTCTGTTGCATCTATCTATTATTTATCTAACCATTCAAAGTTCGTCTTTAAAAGTTTTCTGTAAAAACTTTTAACAATACAAAGATACAAACATTTTGTGATTTTTGCAAATTTTTCTGTAATTAATTTATTAAATACATAATATTTTATACTATATTTGATAGATTTTCATATATAATTATGACGAAAAAAACGCCGATACAGCGTAGCTGGATGCGGTTTCGCGGGCAAAAGTTAAACAATGTTAAAAAATCCAAAATTATAACGCTAACTTTTGTACATTTGCCGCCAAAATAAGAACCGACGATTATTATATGACGAAATAACATAAATAATTAACATACAAAGCATTGACTATTATTCACGTTCAAATCAAAAGCCTCGCAAACTCTTGATGGGAATTTCAGAATAAGAGCAAAATGTTCATGGGTGGCTCGCGTCGCCCTTTTCTAATCACATTAATATACTGATGCTCGCGCTTTCAGGCGTGTTGCAGGACTATGTGATTAGAATGGGGTTCATGCGAGGCTCCCCGTGAACGTGATAGTTTGGCGCATGCCTTCTTAATGCAAATTTAGTGCGAGCCTTGGCTTTTTATTTGCCGGTGTAGAAAATATCAGGTTTTTTATATAATTTTGCCGAAAACCTTTAAACAAGACCTTGCCATGAGCGAATTTATAGACTACGGCGATTACGATTTCAGAAGCGTGAAAAACTCTAACTTCGTTGACAATCGGATTTGTTGAACTTTTTGAACGCGAAGATAGATTCCGAGGGAAAATACATCTGCGTTTCCCGCCCACGGCGTTTCGGAAAGTCTGTGGCGGCAAAGATGGCGTATGCCTATTATGACCGCTCGTCAAAATCGGACGAACTTTTCTCAGGACTCGAAATCACCAAGTCGCCAGACTACAAAAAGCACCTCAACAAGTACCCGACGATTTATATCGACTGGAACCGTTTTGCGACATACAAGCCGGAAACAATCGTCAAGGACGCGCAAAAAGACATCATTGCCGATTTGAAAAAATCGTATCCTGACTTAAAAGAAAAAGAATCGCTTAGCAAAGCACTCGCCGAAATCAACGATATGACCAGCGACCGCTTCATCCTCATCATCGACGAGTGGGGCATGCTTGTAAGGGACGACGAGGCACCCGTGCGCGAAGAGTACGTCGATTTCCTGAGGGCAATGTTCAAGTCAAACATTTCCAACAAGTTGTTTCTTTTAGTCTATATGACGGGCATTTTGCCGATAATAAAATACAGGACACAATCTGCGCTCAACAATTTTGAAAAGTTCAGCGTCATCAACCCGAACATAACAGACAAATATTACGGCTTTACCACCGACGAGGTGAAAGCGTTGTGCAAAAAGCGAAAACTCGATGGCGTGCGCAATCAAACTTGCGTACTATTCCGCAATCAGCGACTATGAGATTTTCCGCGAATTTCCCTCGGGCAAAGGCTTTGCCGACATGGTTTTTGTGCCTTTTCAGGCGGCGGTTGTTTTGTATTGTAAAAAACTTTTGCTACATTTGCGCAAACCAAATTTTTAGAAATTATGGCGACACAACACAACTATCCCACAGGTCGCGCCGACTTCGAGTCAATCATCACCGAGGGCTTTCTATACGTTGACAAGACCGAGCGTATGTATCAAATGATTGGCAAGAGGAAATTTGTGTTCCTCTCGCGCCCGCGACGGTTTGGCAAATCGTTGCTGGTAAACACTTTGCACGCATATTTCGAGGGCAAGAAAGAACTTTTCAAAGGGCTGAAAATATACGACTTGGAAAAGGACTGGCTACAATATCCTGTGATCAAACTCGATATGTCGGCGGTAAAAGATGTGGAAATTGACAAAATATCAGGTGCGATAGCAACTCAACTCATTGAATATTAAAAGAATTATTCAATCCTGCCAAATGAAAAACTTGACAATGGCTCGCGTTTTTATAACATTATTAAAACCGCCAAGTCGCAGACAGGCAAAAATGCTGTCGTCCTCATCGATGAGTACGATGCGCCGCTCAACGCCCATCTTTACGATGGCAAACTCAAAGATGTAAAGCCAAAACTTCAAGAAATCTATCAGCAACTGAAAGTCTTGGAAAAGGACGAACGGTTTGTCTTCATCACGGGAATATCGAAGTTTTCCCAGGTGTCGATTTTTTCTACAATCAACAACCTCGACAAAATTTCAATGTGGGAACAGTTTTCGGACATCTGTGGTATCACCCATGCCGAACTTGAACATTACTTCCACGACGACATCGAGGTGTTGGCGGCGAAAAACAATTGCACATACGAGAAGATGATGGAACAATTGGTGTACCAGTATGATAGTTACCATTTCAGTGAAAACTCGCCTGCTATGTTCAACCCGACAAGCATCCTCAATGCGCTTGCCGAGGGCAAACTTAACAACCATTGGTTTGGCACGGCTACTTCGTCCTACATCATCGACCACCTGAAACGCCACAATGCCGACGTAAAAAATCTTGTTCCGAAGACTTTGTTCGCCGACGATTTCGACGTGTCGCCCGAAGACTACGACAGCCTTTGGCCGATTCTCTATCAGGCGGGATATTTGACAATCAAGGATTTCGACCCTCAATGGAATACTTACGTCTTGGACTATCCCAACAACGAAGTCCGCGTGGGAATGATGCAGAATATGATGAAATATTATTTCCCGATAAATATTTCATCAGGCAAGATGTCGATGAAACAGTTTTACGCGGCATTGTACAGCCTTCAGATTGACGAGGCAATGCCCTACCTCAAAGACTATTTGTCCACAATCCCCAATGTCCTCGACAACAAGGAAGAAAAGCATTTTCAGACGATACTTTACGTGATGTTCACGTGGCTTGGATTCTACACCGAAGTGGAAGTCAACACCGCCGTCGGGCGCACTGACGTCGTCATCAAAAACGAGAAGAACATCTTCGTGCTCGAACTCAAAGTGGACGGCTCGGCAGAGGACGCATTGGCGCAAATCAACTCAAAAAACTACGCCATTCCATACAAGTACGACGGCCGCGAAATCGTCAAAATCGGTGTCAACATCTCGTCGGACGGCAATGCGAGGACGATTGAAAAGTGGGTGGTGGAACGTTAATTTTCATAACTTTGCGCCCTGAAAATCCACTAATCCGAACCTCAATCCGAAATTGGACACCACAAAAGGCAACACCGGCGACCTCGAAATCACCGCCCAAATCAAAAATCTTTTGGGCAAGGGCGACCGCAAGACGGCGGCGGCGTTGTATGCGCAGTTGGTGAAACGTTACTCGCTGTATGTCATCGACTTTGCCAACAGATTGGTCTGCAACCGCGCCGATGCCGAGGAACGCATCCAACAGTTGGAAGCCGCCATCGACCTCATCCCGCCCGACGAACAGACACTCTTGCACCTATATTATTATGAGGACAAGCCCATCAAAGAAATCAGAGTTCAAATCATCTTCCAATACTCAATCGACAAACGCGACGACGCCGACATGCGCAACCGCATAGAAACCTTCCGTCGCGAAAGCGGCACCACCTGCGGCCTAATCCCCACGTGGATAACATCTTATGGACTAAAAGACAACGCCTATTCCGACGAAATCCAATATCAGGCGACACTGGACGATTTGTTTGAAAAATGAAAAAAGAGATTTCCGTCCAAATCTCGTTTTTTTGGACGAAAATCTCTTTTGTTGTTGTAGCTATTCGGCTATTCGGCGGCGGGGGGCAGTTGATGCGTCGCCGGCGGAAGATTTCTTCTTCTTTTTGTTTTTCTTCTTGCCGGACTTTTTGCCCTTGGACTTGGGGGACTTGGCGGCCTTTACGCGAAGTTCCTTTGGACGTTTGGGCTTCTTGGGATTGCGCTTGTTACGTCCGCCATCCATCGCGTCGGCCTTCTCGGGGTCAGTCTCGATGTACTTCTCCGATGTCGCAAGCACAAAGTCAAGCTGCTTGCGCTCAAGGTTGGCACGGGCGATTTTTATCTGCAACCTGTCGCCAAGTTGGAACTTTCGGCGTGTGTAATGACCTACAAGACAATAGTTTTCCTCGTCAAACATGTAGAAATCGTCGTCAAGGTCACGCATCGGAATCATGCCCTCGATTTTGTTTTCTTCAAGCTCGGCATATACGCCCCACTCCGTGATGCCGGAGATGACTGCGTCATACGTCTCGCCAAGGTGGTCGCGCATGAACTCCACTTCCTTGTACTTGTCGGACGAACGCTCCGCCTGGACAGCAAGGTACTCACGGTCGCTGCAATGTTTGCAGAGGTTTTCGTAGTACGCCTTGTCAGCCGACTTGCCACCATTAAGATAGCTGAACAACAGCCTGTGCACCATCAGGTCGGGGTAGCGGCGGATTGGCGAAGTGAAATGGGTGTAGTACGGGAACGCAAGGCCATAGTGGCCGATGTTGTTGGTCGAATAGACGGCCTTCGCCATGCTCCTTACCGCCAACAGAGAAATTGCGTCCTGCTCGTCGCGTCCTTTCACCTTTGCCAAAACCTCGTTCAACGACTGCGCGATGAGTTCCTCGTTGTTCATGTTGATTGAATATCCAAACTTGCCGATGAACTTCTGGAACGACTCCAGTTTCTCCAAGTCCGGCTCGTCGTGGATACGGTACACGAAAGTCTTTGGCGGGTGGCTCTTGTCCTTCTGCTTGCCCACAAAAGTAGCGACACGCTTGTTGGCGAGCAGCATGAACTCCTCGATGAGCCAGTTGGCCTCCTTGGTCTCCTTAAAATGGACGGCGATTGGCTTTCCCTTCTCGTCGAGGTCAAACTTGATTTCCGGTGTCTCAAAAGAAATCGAGCCATTGCGGAAACGCTCGTCCCGGAGAATCTTTGCCAACGCCCAGCACTTGTTAATTTCCTCGTGGAGGTCGCCTTCGCCGGTCTCAATGACCTTCTGCGCCTCTTCATAGCAGAACCGGCGGTTGGAACGGATGACAGTCTTGCCAAACCATTCGTTGATGAGTTCCGCCTTGCCGTTGAGTTCGAAGATGGCGGAGAAGGTGAGTTTGTCCTCGTCCTGCCGCAATGAGCAAATGCCATTGCACAACGCCTCGGGCAACATCGGCACTACCCTGTCGACGAGATAGACGCTCGTGCCACGTGCAAAAGCCTCCTCGTCAAGACGTGTGCCCTCCTCGATATAATGTGACACGTCGGCGATGTGGACACCGATTTCGTAGTTGCCATTATCAAGCACGCGGTACGAAATCGCGTCGTCGAAGTCCTTAGCATCGGCGGGGTCGATGGTGAACGTGCAGACATCACGCATATCGCGGCGCGTGGCGATTTCCTCGTCAGTAATGCCGTCCGTCAACTTCTCAGCCTCCTCCTCGACGTCCTTCGGGAACGCATACGGCAGGTTGTATTCAGCGAGGATGGCGTGCATCTCGGTCTCATTGTCACCGGTCGAGCCGAGCACCTCGATGATTTCGCCAATCGGGTTCTTTGCGCCTTCCGGCCATTCAATGATGCTGGCGACGGCCTTGTCGCCCGGCTGCGCCTTCATCATCTTTCCGACGGGGATGAAGATGTCGTATGGCATAGTCCTGTGGTTAGGCACAAGGAATGTCACGCCCTTGCTCTTCTCTATCGTGCCGACGAAAGACGTGCGGGCGCGCTTGACAATGCGGATTACCTCGCCTTCCTGAGTGCCGTTCTGGATGTGAGCAAAGAGCGAAACCTCGACCTTGTCGCCGTGGAGGGCGTTGTGGAGGTTTTCGTTGGAGATGGCGATGTCTATGTCGCTGTCGTCCGGGGTTACGAATGCAAGACCCTTTTTGCTGAGGTCGATTGTGCCGATGATGACGCCAGTCTTGACGACAGTGTGGTACTCGCCGTTGTCATTTTTCGCGATGCGGTGTGTGGCGAGCATGTCGTCGAGGACGAGTTCAAGCACCTGCTTGGAGCCATCGTCGCGGATTTCCAAAGTCTCGATAATCTCGTCCAACGAATAGTCATGTGTGGGATTGTTCTTAAAGAGCTCACCCAGAATCCTGTCGAGCGTGCGTCGGTTATAACGCCCGAGAGTTTTATTTTTCTTTTTATCTTCTGACATATCGAATTTAATAGTTGAAGTAAATTATTTTAAAATATCGTCAATGCCCTTGATTGTGGCAAGCAGCGGATCATACTTTCCGCCCGCCTCGCCATAATCGGACTGACAGTTGTAATAGGAACTTATCACTGAATCTGCCGCAGCCTCAAGGCGTTGGATAGCCATCGTCGTCTTCACCTCTTTTTCGGCTTTAAGGGATTCATTGAGATATTCCTTTAGGTTTTCCATCTTCTTAATGCCCTTTGCGAGTGTGCGCTCGTCGGGCAGGTTAGACTCCTCATTCACATATTCGAGGACAGTGCACAGGCTCCCGAAATAGTAGCCGGACATCATTATCGCCGCGATGCCACGCTCGCCGCCGTTCTCGACACCGCCCACGCAGTCATAGAAATACTGTTCCAGGCTGTCGCTGCCCTGACGGCGTTCCACTGTCGGGACGACCATGTCGATAAGCCTCTCTCTCTGAGTCTCATTCTCACTGTCCAACGATGCGAAAGCCATGCCAAGACGGTATGCCGCGCCGAGACGGTTACTGACCTGCGGCGCGGTGTTCTGTGGCGCGCCCATGCCCGCCATGTGCCTGCGCGGTTTCTTGACATGCTTGCTGATGTCGAGCGAGTCGAGGAACTTGACCTCAAACTCTCGCGCCGACTTCGTTTTTTTCTTTTGGCTGACGGGGCTGTTAGCCACAGCGGCCTGCACGTCCGCCTTGGGTTCATTGTCAAAAAATAACATCAACCCAACCACAGCCAGCACCGCCACGCCAATAAGGATATGCTTGTTCATCTTGGAAGCCTTGGCATTTTTAGCCTCGTTTTCCTTCTTTTCCTCTTCCTTATCCTGACATTCCTGTTCCAAGACCTTCTTTTCCAAGTCTTTTTCGTTGTCCTTTTCCATATCTCTTTTTACTGTAATTAATTGTCACTGACACAAATTCCGGCGCAGAACCTCTGCTTGTCGCCCATACGCGCCGAAAAGAATTTGTCATTAGCACATTTAGTGCAAATATCACTAATTTCAATGTTGTTTGCAACAAGTCCCTGTGTTAACAAATCATAAAAAATCATCTTTTTCAGGTCGAGGTAGACCTTTTCACCCTCAATTTTGTAAGTATCATCGGCGAAACGTGGATTTTCGACAAATTTTTGACCACATTCCAAGCTCACTTCGTAACAATCCGCACAGATTCCAGGGCCTATGCAAGCAACCATTTTTGCCGGGTCTGCGCCAAATTTTTCCACCAACGCCTTCACGCCCACGACAGCCGCGCCGAGGTATGTGCCTTCCCTGCCCGAATGTACCGCCGCGCATGATTTTGTGTCCGGTGAATATAACAAAACAGGAATGCAATCGGCGGAACGTGTTACGAGACAGACGTTTGGAATGTTTGTCACCAAAACGTCGGTCCCCTGCACGGCTGATTCCTTGTCGTAAAAGCCCATACCCGCGTCATGTACTTCAATCACGCGGACATCGCAGCCATGCACCTGATTCTGGAACACAAACCTTTTCGGCGCGATGTCGACGGCAGCAGAGAGAGCGAGCCGGTTGCTGATGCAATCGTCATAACTGCCGCCACTGTAGCCGATGTTGAAGTCGTCGCCCGTGCCGTCGGGACGCAGTCTTGTAGTAACAAAGTCAATCACTTCGGGATACCGTTGCAGTATATTAAACTTCAACAATCCCGGATTATTATCAAAAGTTAACATAATTTTTTGGTGCAGATAAAGATATTTTGTTTACCTTTGCGAAAGTAATAAAAATATAAATACGCAGCAAATGGGAATACGATTTTTTCCGAGGATGGAAATCCACGAGTTTGAATATCAGCCGCTTTTCTACGATGAGGTCAAAGACCGCATCGAGCAACGTCGTGCCGAAATCCGCGCCGAGATGTACGGGGAGCAGACTGACGAGAACGGCGAGCGCACCCGCTACATAAAGAAAGGCACTTTCACCCGCCGCCTCGAACGCAAGCACGAGGAGACCGGCAGGGTTGGCGCAGGGGCGAAAGGCCTGCTCACATTCCGCAACGTGGCCGCCGGACTGCTCATATTCCTTTGCATCAAATACAGCAGCCAAATAGCAAACTACGTCACAGATTTCCTCGGATTATAAAACAAACCACAGCCAAAGATGTCCGACGTCATCAAACTAATGCCCGATTCCCTCGCCAACCAGATAGCAGCCGGCGAGGTGATCCAACGCCCGGCCTCCGTCATCAAGGAACTCGTAGAAAATTCCGTCGATGCCGGAGCCACAAAGATTACCGTCAATGTCAAGGACGCGGGGCGAACCCTCATCCAAGTGATTGACAACGGGTGTGGCATGAGCGTGACAGACGCCAGGATGAGTTTTGAGCGGCACGCAACGAGTAAAATAACAAAGACCGACGACCTATTTTGCATCTACACAAAAGGATTCCGAGGCGAGGCGTTGGCATCGATAGCGGCAGTCGCCGAAGTCGAGCTCAAGACGCGCCGCGCCGAAGACCCGATTGGCACTGACGTGATCATCAACGGCTCCAATTTCGTCAGCCAAACTCCAGTGAACACTCCCGCCGGGACCAATTTCGCCATAAAATCATTGTTCTACAACGTACCGGCGCGGCGTAAGTTCCTGAAATCCAACAGCACCGAGCTTCAGCACATCATCACCGAGTTCCAGCGCATAGTCCTGACACACCCGATGATAGAGTTCATGCTCTACCATAACGACGCGATGATATACTCGTTGCCGAAGTCAAACCTCAAGCAGCGGATTATCAACGTATTGGGCAAGAACCTGAACTCGATGCTAATCCCAGTGGAAATAGACACGTCGATAGTTAAAGTCACAGGCTACACCGGCAAGCCATCAAGCTCAAAGCGGCGTAACGACAAGCAGTACTTCTTTGTCAACAACCGCTACATGAAAAGCGCGTACTTCAACAAGGCCGTCGTCTTGGCATACGACAAACTGACATTGCCGGACTGCCTGCCGCCGTACTTCCTGTATTTTGAAGTCGACCCGCGCTCCATAGATGTCAATGTCCACCCCACAAAAACCGAAATCAACTTCGAGAACGCCTCCGAAATATTCCACCTTTTGCAGGCGGGCATCAAGGAGACGCTTAGCAAGAGCGACGTGACGCCGGCGATTGACTTTGAGAACCAGGAAATTAAGGACATTCCATACTTTCCGTCCGACAGTCCGATGCCCGAAGAACCACAGATAGACTACGACCCAAACTATAACCCATTCATCTCGACCGAAAAGCCGAAGGACTTTGAGCCGAAACGTCCGAAGAACCCCACGTTTTTCGACACGACGACGCCACGCGAACGCCACAACGCCCAAAACTGGCAGCGGCTCCACGACGAGCCACAGGCTTTGACCGACACGCCGTCCGCCGCGCCGCCGATGCTCCAGTTACATGGGAAATACATCGTATGCCCCACGCCAAACGGCATTATGTTCATCGACCAGCACAGGGCTCACACCAGGATTTTGTATGAAAAATACCTCAGACAAATCGACTCAAACGCCGATGCCGTGCAGCAGCTGCTCTACCCGCAGGAACTCGACCTCGACGTAACCCAGTCGGCGATGGCTCACGACATCCGCGACGAACTCCAAAGCGTCGGCTACGACATTACAATCCACGACGACGGCAAGGCCATACTGACCGGCATACCCCCGTACATGGAACAGAACAAGGCGACGGAGATATTGTACAGGATTATAGACAGTTACCGTAACGAACACGGCAACATTTCATCATCCATAAAAGACATCCTCGCCCAGGCTGCTGCGCGAGGCGAGGCTGTGACCGCTGGCCATGCGCTCTCTAAGGAAGAAATGCAGCAGCTCAAGGACGACCTTATGTCCTCGTCGTCACCGAACTACACGCCTGACGGGAACCCGACGACAGTCATGCTCACGTGGGACGACATAGAAAAGAAATTCAACTGACAAACGATTTTATTACAAGACATGCCACAACTTACAAATGGAGTAAAAGTAATCCTCTTAGCCAACATCGCAGTCTTCATACTGACGGCATTGGCAGAATACATAGGATTCAACATAGACAACGCCCTCGCGCTATACTACATAAAGTCCCAGTACTTCAAGCCGATGCAGTTTTTGACGTACATGTTTGTCCACGCCGGATTCATGCACCTGTTTTTTAACATGTTTGCTCTCGTACAATTCGGCAGCATGATAGAAAGCGTGTGGGGTACGAAGCGTTTCACATTCTATTACCTGGTGACTGGCGTAGGCGCGGGCATTGTCAACATGATTGTGACGCACTACCAGCTCACACCGTTCATGGACGCGCTGCAAGAATATTACGCCAACCCGTCGCCCGACGCGCTCGTTGCGCTGAGCGGCACGACCGACTTTTTTAACGATGCTGCAGTCGCTGAAATTGCAGACCGCTGGCGCACTGGATTTTACACAGACGAGCAGGTTGTCGACGGCATTGAGCAAAGCATTGAGCAGATAAAGGCGCGGAGTTTTAACGTGCCTATCGTTGGCGCGTCGGGCGCAGTGTTTGGACTTTTGCTGGCGTTTGGCATGATGTTCCCGAACCTCAAACTCCAAATAATCTTTATCCCCATCGGCATCCCCGCAAAATATTTCGTCCTGCTCTACGGCGTTGCGGAACTCTTCTTCGGCGTCAACAACTTCACCGGCGACAACATAGCCCACTTCGCCCACTTAGGCGGAATGTTGGTTGGATTCTTGATATTGCTGATGTGGCAGAGACGGCCACCGATGGATTATTATGAATGATTACACCACAACTTCCACAATCTTTGTGCAGAAAACGACATTTTTTCATCAAACCGCTCGGCGATGTTCCACGGCGAATTGTATTGGTGGTCGCTGTCGGGGCGGACTTTGAGTTTCAGATTCTTGATGTCATAGACACCGGCGAGGATTACGGATTGGAATGTGGGCGTTTTTTTGCGGTTGAGATACTTGTTGCGCAACATCCTCAGCAATTCTATGAAAGAATCATTCAACCACTTAAATACGGCTCTTTTTTGTGTATGAAGACGTTTTTGCTGTTGACGTTGATGATTGTCGTGGACTTGGCGGCGGCCCAAAACTTGGAATTGGGCTATACCGTGAGTTATTCGGTTGTGAAATGCGCCGACATCAGCGTCAAGATCACTGACAATCAAGATTATATAAAAATCTCGGCGACAGGCAGGTCGTGCGGCATTGCGGATTTTCTTTTTAAAGTTGACGAAAAGTTCGTATCCCTAATCCCCGCCAATTCAGCACATTACATTTATATTTCAAACTCTACGCCTTCGGTTTTAGTCTGCGCGAAAATCAACCTCGTGGCGGGAAGTCTGAAGATTGAGGCCTTATCGTCCAAAATCTCACCAAAATAAACACAAATTGGACAAAAAGCCCGCATATTTTAAAAAATTTGAAAAATTTGGAGCATAGAAAAAGAGTTTGTAAATTTGCGAACCAATAAAAAAATCGGAATCGACATGGATATACAAAACTTCTTCAAGCAATCTATGCTCAACAAACTTTTGGGCATCAACATAGCGGTCTATCTGTTGATAAGCATCGCGGGGATATTGACGTACCTATTTGGGGCGATGGGAGCGGCGGAATTTTACGCCAACGACTACCTTGCCATGCCAGCCGCGCCACAACGTCTACTGTTCAGGATTTGGACGCCGATTACGTATATGTTCACGCACTTCGACTTCTGGCACATCCTCGGCAACATGCTGTGGCTGTACTTCATGGGGCAGATATTCCTGATGACCTTTAACGGCAAACAAATGTTCGGCGTGTATATCCTCGGCGGGCTGAGCGGCGCGGCGTTGTACTTCCTGTCGTACAACATATTCCCGGTATTCAGCCAAGTGTCCGCGCTTGCGACATGCGTCGGCGCGTCGGGGGCTGTAACGGCAATCGTCATCGCTATATGCGTCACGCAGCCAAACATGGAAATCCGCATTTTTGGAATAATACCCATGACACTAAAGTGGCTCGGCATCCTCTACGTCGGCTACGACCTTTTCCAAATCACCGGCAGCAACGCAGGCGGACACCTTGCACACCTCGGCGGCGCAATCTTCGGCGCAATCTTCGCCCTCCAGTACAGAAAAGGCACAGACATCACGAACGGTTTCAACAGGCTCATCGACAAGATTGTGACACTGTGGCCACTGGTCCCGTCCACAAAAACCAAGAAAACAAAGATGCGCGTTGTCTACGGGAATCCAAACGCCCAAAAATCCGCACGTGACATGACCGATGCCGAATACAACCAGCAGAAGGCCGCCAAACAACGCCGCATGGACGAAATCCTCGACAAAATCTCACAGTCCGGCTACGAATCCCTGACGAAGGAGGAAAAAGAGTTCCTGTTCAAGATGAGCGGCAAGTAAGACCGACCGCCACGCTACTTCAACGTGAACCTGACACTGCCCGACGCGGCGGAGGAGTTCCCGACGATGGCAGCGAACTTGCCCCTTTCGACAATCCATGAGTGTGACGCTTCGTCATAAGGCGTTTATAGGCATCGGCAAGGTAGTAATTGTCGTATGCGTTAGTCGCGCCCATCGTCAGACCGTCCGTCCACGAGCCGAACTCCACGTCCAAGCCGTTTGTGACGGACTCCTCCGTGTCGTGACAACCGCCCCAATCACTTATGACAACCCCGTCAAACTTCCAGTCTCGCTTCAGTATCTGGTTGAGCATGATGTCGTTATGGCAGTCATGATGGTTCTTATAGAGGTTATACGCGCCCATTATCGCCCACGCGCCACCATCGCGGTCTCATTAAACCGCACATCGTCGCCCTCGGCCGTGAAGTCGTCAGCCTGCCACTGGCGGCACTCCGCGTCCGAGACCAAGGCCTGGGACTTGAGGTCATCGAGGCCGTTGATAAGCACATTGGCCTGCTCAATGTCGGCGAGGTAGCGGCTCCAGTCGCGGCTCAATACAGAATTGCTCGCATCGATGCCGTTAGTCTCGAACGGCACGACCTCCGCGCCAGTCGTGCCGGCGTATCCGGTTTGAAGAATTGGCGCGGGTCGCCAATGACGAGCAGATGAAAGAGAGAGCAAGGCCATCGACCGTGACAACTTCGAAGAACAAATAAAAAAGATAAGCAGCACAGAATGAGCGAAGTGCCTAACCTTTAAACGGGAAAAACCTCAACTTCACCGCCTGCCACTTTGACTTCAGCATTTGGGTCGTGACGAAAATCTGCTTTTCACGCGACAATGAGCCTTTCATGGTCGTCGTCACGCCGCCGAGGTGGAGGACTTTTGCAGCGGCACAGACGCCGGTTTTATAACCATGGGTCTTACAATAATCGTATGACAAAAGTTCCTCGCCATAGAGAAATGTCACTGGCACAAAGGCAAATGACTCCTTACTTAAATAATCACTTGAATATATCACGCACGAACCATGAAGGACACAATCGTCAATATCTCTGACATTACTATCCTCGCGGTGGAACGATTTGCTGACGGCGGTGTACGTGGAGAGGATACGCTTTTCCATGATGCGCAGTTTAAGCATCACGAGCCTTGCGGCGTCAATCGCCAGCTGTTTCAAAAGCCGGGGCGTTGACGGTGCATTTAGCAAAAGCGGATTTTGATGGCGGCCGTCGGGCGTGGTTATGTCAGGGCCACAAACATCAACCCCATTGTCCTTCATGTACGACACGACAATCGTGCAGAAATCCGGCTGGTCGATGATGACATCGTTATTCATCACCACGACACAATCGACGTTAAAATTGTCCTTGACATACCTAAAACCGGCATTGTTGCCCTTTGCGAAACCGAGGTTAGCGTCATTCGAGACCACGTGGACACCCTTGCCGCCGTACATTTCGAGGATTTTCGCGCCGCTGCCGTCGCCCGAGCCATTGTCAACGACAACAATCGGGCATCCCTCGGCGACCTTAAGAAGGTGCGCAAGACATTCCACAGTAACGTCCAATGTCCGATAATGCAGTATAACAAAGGCAGTTGGCATGACGGCGGCGGGTTTGAAGAGTTAACGTTTATAATAAAAAGTCCACTTTCCGGAGCCGACGACCTCGTTTTTGGCAACGCCGGGCAGGTCGATTTCTGCTGTCATGTTTGGCGGTATCTCGACAGTGACCTTAGCCTTACCGCCCTCATTGTTAATGTCCATCTTAATCATGCCGCGTGGCGTAGGTTGCTGGATCAAGGCGTATGAAAGACGACCGACGCGAGGCTTGATGCTCACTTTTGAGAATCCGGGTTCAAGCGGCGTAATGCCCATCAGCCGACGTGCAATTATGTTGCCCGGAGCCGCGCCCCAAGCATGGTTCCAGTCGAGATTTTTCTTGAACTGCTCGCCCCAAGCCTCCATGGTTATTGTAGAGCCGCGCCTTATCATGTCGTACCACGAGCGGTTTGTCGTGTCGGTCATGAGGTCGAGCGCATAGTCCGGGTCGCCGCACTCATAGACAGCATCGAGCATGAATTGCGCCCCGTACACAGAACACGCCATGCCGCACTGTTTCAGGAGTTTGAGGATTTTCTGATAGTTCGCCTTGTCCGCCACGCCCATCGCGACCGGGTACATATTTGCATGGAGCGACGAATGTTGGGACATTTCAGAATCCACATACAATCCGTCCAAGTTGACAAACCTGCGGTTGATAGCCTCACGGTTAAGCGAGGCGAGACGGCTGAACTGCCGCGCGTCATAATGATTGCCCAACGCGGCGGCAATCTTCGAGAACACGTCCAACGCTTTGTAATAATACGCCTGGACGGACGTGTTACATTCGCCAAAAACATAATGGTCACGCTCGCCTTGCGGCCAGTCCACAATGTCGCGAATCGGATTGAACGGCGTGTGGAGCCCTAGTAGAAGGTACTCGTCGCTGATTTCCTTGCCGGAATGCAACAGATTGTCCTCATCGTCATGCAACGTCCTGAATGTCCGGAGCTTCAACTGTTCATAATACCGTTCCAAGAATGAAATGTCGCCGGTATAGAGATAGTCGTTGTACGCGATTTCCAAAGTCTGCAAGAACCACTCCGTCGGCCATGTCGAATGGAACATAAGCCTTTCGAGCGAGGCGCGGGCTATCGAATACTGGTCGCTTACGGCATAATATGAAAGTTGGTTGATATATACGTCGCCCTCGTATGTTACCCTCTCACGGTCGCCGTCCACAAACAATCCGCCGAATGAAGTCGCCTTCATGGAATATTTGCACAACTCCCATACTTGGTTGAGGATTGTGTCGCTCGACGTGAAAGTGCCAGTCTCGCCCATGGGGTAGAACGTAATGCTGCGAGTGATGTTGTTATAACGCGCGATGCCGTCATAATTATCAATCTGGGCATACCTGAACGGCAAGACCTCGCCGATATAGCCCGGCATCAGCACCGGCATTCCGCCCCAACCGGCATTTGGGTCGGTGTTCATTGCGTCCGGCTCTATCACGGTGGTGTACTTCACATAGCCCTTGGACAACGGAATGTTAATCTTCCGATAACGAATCGTGCCTTTCGGCTCCTTGTTGACCATGCCGAGGCTGTCGAGATCCTCGCCCAAATGCACCACGACAGTGTCACAGCCGACGAGCGAGTTAAGCCTTATTGAAAACTGCGAAAATGCGTCCTTGCCAAAATCAGCCAACACCGTCGAGCCTTTGGACACAAGGCGTTCAGGCTGCTGCGCCTCCTTCTCAATCGGCAGCACCGAAGTGTAGTTGTCGAAGTCGATGGCTGTCACAAAGGCCTTTGCAGGCGAGAAATCGGACTTCCGCCCGTGGCTGTCTACGACCATCACCTTCCAATAGTACAGCGTCGAGGGATTGAGCGGCGCGCCATCGTACTTCACTGCCACAGACGACGAATCCTCCACAAGCCCCGAATCCCACAAGTCGCCTTGCTCACTGTCAATCAGTGACTTTGACGACGCGACGAGGATGCGGTACTTGCGCTGGTAGGTGTTGTTCTTGCTGCTGGCTATCATCCACGAAAACCGAGGGTTGCGGCTGTGGATTTCGGCAATACGGAGCATGTCGTTGTCCTGTTCGAGATATTCCTCTATCGACATTTTTGTCCTGAACCCGCCATCAAAAACGACATCGGTCTCGCGTATCATGTCAGTGGCGAGATTATAGACATAGAAGTCATTACTACAGTTTACCGTCGAAAATGACAGTAAAAACATCACGATAGACAACGCACGAATTTCCATCTACTTACAGTTTCTTATATCATGTGATAATTTAGCGGCACAGAAGTTGGGACCGCACATCGTGCAGTACTCGCCGTCCGTATGTCCGCCCGACTTAAAATACTCCAACGCCCTCTCGGGGTCAAGGCTGAGGTTGAACTGGTCCTTCCACCTGAAATCGTACCGTGCCTTGCTCAAAGCATTGTCACGGACAGCTGCGCCGGGATGTCCTTTAGCAAGGTCGGCGGCGTGGGCGGCTACCTTGTAGGTGACTACGCCAGCCCTCACGTCCTCCTTGTTCGGCAGGGCAAGATGCTCTTTTGGAGTCACATAGCACAACATCGCCGTACCGAACCACCCAATCTGGGCCGCGCCGATTGCGGACGTGATATGGTCATAACCCGGCGCAATGTCGGTCACGAGCGGGCCGAGCGTGTAGAACGGCGCGCCGTGGCATTTTATGAGTTCACGCTCCATGTTTTCCTTTATGCGGTGCATCGGCACATGGCCGGGGCCTTCGATGAACGCCTGGACATTCTTTGCCCAAGCGTGTTCGACGAGTTCGCCCATCGTGTCGAGTTCGGCGTATTGCGCAGCGTCACAAGCGTCCGCCGTACAACCCGGCCTCAGTCCGTCGCCAAGCGACACGGCGACATCGTACTGCGCGAGTATGTCGCAAATCTCGTCAAAATGTTCGTACAAGAAACTTTCCTGATTATGAACCAGGCACCACTTGCTCATTATGCTGCCGCCGCGCGAGACGATGCCACAAAGACGATTGTCCGCCAAGTGGACATTCTTCAGGCGGATTCCGGCGTGGATTGTGAAATAGTCGACGCCCTGCTCGCACTGTTCGATGAGCGTGTCGCGGTATATTTCCCACGTCAGGTCTTCAGCCTTGCCGTCCGTCTTTTCGAGTGCTTGGTAGATTGGCACAGTTCCCACCGGCACGGGGCAGTTGCGGACGATCCACTCGCGGGTCTCGTGGATATTGGCGCCCGTGGAAAGATCCATGAGCGTGTCGCCGCCCCACTTGCAACTCCAAATAGCCTTCTCGACTTCCTCGTCGATTGAGGATGTCGTGGCGGAGTTGCCGATGTTAGTGTTAATCTTCACCAAGAAGTCACTGCCTATAATCATCGGCTCGGCTTCAGGATGGTTTATGTTGGCAGGGATAACAGCCTTTCCCTCAGCGACTTTATCACGGACAAATTCTGGCGTGATGTTAGTCTCGATGCCTAACGCCGCACAATTCATGTTCTCGCGGATTGCGACGTACTCCATTTCAGGCGTGACGATGCCCTTCTTCGCATAGTACATCTGTGTAATCTGCTCGCCTTTCCGAGCCCTCAGCGGAAGTTGGATATGCTCGAACCTCAACTCGTCAAGGCTGTGGTCAGCAAGCCGCTCCTTTCCATATTCTGAAGTCACCTCCGGCAGCCGCTCGACACCGCCACGCTTCAAGACCCATGGCTCGCGCATACGCGGCAAGCCTTTTTTGAGGTCGATGGACTGTGACGAGTCGCCGAAAGCACCCGACGTGTCATAAACAACGACAGGCTGGTTTTCCTCAAACTTTTTGTTGCCGTCCTTGTCAACTGTTACAGTGGGAGTTAGAGTTATCTTCCTCATCCCGACCTTTATGTCAGGGTAGAGAGTTCCATTGATGTATATTTTTTCGCTTCCTGGATATGTGATTTTTGTAGTCTGTTCCATTTATGATTCTGTTTGTTCAAAGATGACTGTTATTTTCCTGGATACTTGACCACGGACTCCACGTCGTATTTCGAGAGTTTCCTGCGTCCGCCAAGGCCTTCGAGTTCCATCAGGAAAATTATTTTCACAACCTTGCCGCCACATTTTTCAATGAGCTGCGCGGCGGCCTCTATTGTCCCGCCGGTGGCTATCAGGTCGTCGACAAGCACCACGCGCTGCCCCGGCTTGATGGAGTCCTTGTGGATTTCTATCGTCGCCGTGCCATATTCGAGGTTGTAGGTCTGCGAATAGGTCTCGCGGGGGAGTTTGCCCTTCTTCCTTACCGGCACAAATGGCTTGCACGCCTTGTACGCGAGCGGCATTCCGAAAATGAAACCACGCGCCTCGGCCCCGGCTATTACGTCAAAGTCCACATCGACAATGAGTTTATAAAGTTCGTCAATCGACAGTTGCAAACCCTCGCCACTGTCCAACACGCCCGTTACGTCCCTGAACATGATGCCTGGTTCGGGGAAATCGGGTATGGTGATTATGTAATCTTCTATTTTTTTCGACATGATTTTACCATTATAATTGTCCGGTACAAATTTACACAAAATTGCGATACAAAAAAATAGTTTTGCGATTGTTCGTTTAAAATAAAACCATTACTTTTGCGATATGCAAAACAAAAAATGAAACATGCCTTAACCGCCATACTTGCCGTCATGCTCCTCGCCGCCGCATCATGCGCCCAGCGTGGCGAACTGCCCGCACCGGCGAACGCCGTGTACTGGTGGAAGACCGTGTGGTCGCCCGACAGCGCGGAATATGGCTTCATCGCCCGCCACAAAATCGAAAAGATTTACATGAGGTTTTTCGATGTCGTACCTGCCACAAACTCCACCACGCCACAGCCTGTGGCAACCATTAAAATAAACGCCCCGACCGCAAACCTCAAAATAATTCCCACCGTCTTCATCACCGAAAGCTGCATGAACCTCAACATTGACAAGATGCCGAAAATGTTGGCGTACAGAGTGTTGCAGATGTGCGAGACTAACGACATCGTTGACGTTGACGAAATACAGATAGACTGCGACTGGACATCGAGCTCCCAGCAAAAATACTTCGACTTCCTGTCCCGACTCCGTGAAATCCTGCATGGAAAGGGCATACGGCTTTCCGCCACGATACGCATGCACCAGTTGAGGATGGCGCCGCCGCCAGTGGACTATGGCACGCTGATGGTATATAACACAGCGTCACTCACACAGTTGCCGCTCAGGACAAACCCCATCCTCTCCTACTCCGACGCCCTGCCTTACATCAAAAACATCAAGAACTACGACCTTGCGCTGTGTGCGGCGTATCCCGACTTCAGCTACAACCTCCTCTACAGCGACAACCTCGCCCTCCGCGCAATCCTCTACAACGAGGACACCGCCGACAGTTCAAAATACCGCCGCATATCCGACAACGAATACATTTCTATCGCTAACCGACTGACACCCAACAGCCCCGAGCCTGGCTCCGGCATCACCCAAATCAATTACGGCGACCACCTTATGATATACAAAGCCGACTTTGAACAAATCGAAAAGACAAAAGCCGCGATAGAGGGGATACGCCCCGACATAGCCGCCCAAACCATTATTTATGACCTTAACTCTCGAAACATAAACAATTTAACAAACGAACAATATGAAAAGATTCTATCTCATTAGCCTCTTGCTGCTGCTTCCGGCAATGGCGATGCCGTGTTTTGACATTGGATACGGCAATAAGTATTGGACATACTTCAACATGAAGGAGTTTGGCGAGCCATTCACCCCCGACTTCCTCAAATTCTGGCAAGGCTATGCCGGCGCCGATGTCAGTGAAGGCGACGTCGAAGAACTGTCATCGCCCGCACCAATCGACCCCAACACGAGCCAAAACCCAATCTACGTCGCCGCCCGCAAGAAAAACGACGCTGAAATGCTCGAATACCTCCGCCTGAACAATCTCTACCGCCAACGCCGCAAAGGAGACTATGACCTATGCTCAAACCTCTACCGCGAAGTCGCGGAACAAGACGAATACTTCAACGAGGAGTACGTATCGTGGTACTACCCGACAAAAGCCGACCTCGACAATGAAAAGGCAAATATCGCCGAGGTCATCTCAAAAGCAAAATCATACACCGGCACAAAGTACGCCGACCGATATATCCTCCTGGCAATGAGGGGTATGTTCCAGACCGCGCAATTCGACGAATTGTGCAGCTACTACTCACAGAACATCTCGCGCGTCCCTGCGACTTCCGACTGCCTGTACTCCATAGACGACCTATACGCCGGCGCGCTGCTGCGTACCGGCCGCGCAGACGACGCAATGGAGATATACGCCAAAATCTGCGACAACACGAGCCTGTCGTGGTGCATTGCCGGTAAAGCCGACTACAAGACACTCATGCAAGTCTACGACAAGAACCACAACTCACGCACAATTCCGTGGATTATGGTACAGTACATCGACAGAATCCAGTACAACCTGACACGCTCAACATACTACAGCAAGGAAGATTCACTGCACAACCTCGCCATCAAGAGGGAGGCAAAAAACTTCATCGACAAGGCGAACCAAATCGCCGACAGCAAGGAGACCGACTCGCCGGCATTGTGGAAAAGCGCAGCGGCATACTGCAACTATCTGAGTGGCAATCTTGCACTTGCCCGCCGACAGATAGACGCCGCAATGTCCATGGACGGCAATACGAGCGTGAAGGAAAATGCGCGCATGACACGGCTCATAATCTACTGCTCCGAGCCAAAAATCACATCGCAGGACGCAGACCTCATCCTCAAAGACCTCAAATGGCTCAAATTCAAGGTCAAAGGCGATGTCGTCAGCTACATACAAAACCTTGAGGCTGTAGCAGATGCCGTAAAAGACAAGGCACTTTCCGCCGCTGTCGCCGGACTGTACTCCACCGCCTGCGAGGAAGACACCGAAAACTACGCAATCGACAACGGACTTGGCTGGGCGATAAGCATTGACAACGGCGGCACGGCGAACTACACGAGCAAATATTTTGGCGCATTGACAACGCTGACCGCCGCCGAGACTGAGGATTTCTACAACAACTTCGGCACTAAAAACGAACTCTCAAAATGGCTATGGCCACAGATTAAACACGACGCCGACTACTTCAACGACCTCATCGGAACCAAATACCTCGCCGAAGGCAACTACACTGCCGCCACTAAATTCCTCGAAAAAGTGCCATTAAAGTTCCTCGACACCCAAGGCATCGCAAAATACATGGTTTCAAGAAGTTACACAACAGAAAGATGGATTACGAAACAGAACGGCGGCAACGACTATAACAACTGGTTAGTCGATGAAGAACACGACGTTCCGCCTCTCACAAAGAATCCCAAGTTAGACTTCTGCAAGGAAATGCAGTCGCTCGCCTTCGCCGCGAAGAACGACCCACAGAAGGCGTACCAATTCGCCACACGACTTTTCCAAGCCTCACACTTTGGCGACTGCTGGTACCTCGCCAAATATTTCCGCTCGTCATCCACCTCTGACGACGGCGTGACGCCCGACAGACAGGACTTTGCATCGAAGGCTGCCGAATACCTCGACATCGCCGCCGAATCCAACGACCCGGCGATTAAGGAAAAGGCACTCTTTGCCGCTGCATACATCGGACAGTGCATTGACGAGATGGACAATTACGTGTACAATTCCGAAGCCCGCAAATACGAAAACCACATCAAGCGCAACAGCCTGCAGTTCCAGTCGCTGAACACGCTTGCGGACTTTGAGAGGGGACGCGCACCGTCCAAGTTTGTGACAGACTGCGAACTGTACGACTACTTTGTCGACCAGTTCAAATAAAGAACCACCCTACAACACCGGCCACGGCAGCAAAACCCGCCTTTATGCCCTTGACAACGAAGAAATCCTTCTTGCTCTCGGCGAAAAGCGGGATTGCGCCGTGGCCGTCTTGTACTATGCAGTTGGCAAGTAACGCGCCGAAGGGCATCACGCCGCTACAATATAGCGTTATAAAGATGAGATGCGGACCCGAAACTGGAATCAGACCGATAATAATGGCGGCCAAGACGCTGAAGAAATAGACGTTCCCCGCGCTGAAACTTGTCACCCAGCCTTTCAGGTCAAATACATTGTCAATGACAAAAATCGCCGTCAATGTCACCGACGTCCACGCCAAAACTTTCATAAAATGTTTGCCGACGACATGGTGCCAGATGTGGTCCTCGAGAAAATGTTCCGGTACTCTTAGAGTAATGAATAATGCAACCACTGCGAGTAATAATGAAGTAATTGTCATGGACGTAAAAATTCCATCTTCATGTTCAACTCCGCCATGATGATGTTCCTTAAAGAATCCGCAGAGCGTCAGGACGATGAACGTGGTTATCGAAAGTAACAATATAAGCCTGTGGGCAGAAACGTGCTTGAGGTTTTCGAGGACATCGCCGCGCAGGCTTTGGTGGCGGTGATTGTCGTGGTGGGTATGCAGGACAAAATGGCCTTCCTGCCCGCACTGGTTAAGTTTGCGCAAGGAGAAGGCATTAGCCGCGTAGCCCGCCACTACTGCAAACACCAGCAGCAAGCCAAAAATCACCAACGCCTTGTCCGGCATGACCGTCACCATCAGGAAAGCCTCGTCGCCCGTCGTGGCGATAAGGTTTGCAAGCAACGCGCCAAAGCCGATGACATCGTGCGTATAAAGCGAAACCGCCGTGAACGACCCCACGCACCCCGGCACTATGCCGAGCAGCGCGGCGATGACGATCTGGAGTTTTGTGTTACGGTGCATGAAACTATGGACGTGACCCACAGTAAGCACGTTCAGGTACTCCAGCACCATTATCAAGGACAATACAAAGAACGTGATGAGCACAGTCTGCACCACCACGTCTTCCATAAACTCATAAAACATTATTCAACTTAAATAAAATTGATTCTATCTCTGCCAAAACCACTTTTTCTTGGCTGGCTCCGGATCCGGCACATTGCCGTCGCCAAGCTGCTGCCAAATCTTGCCCCAGCCGGGGAATCCGCCGAAGTTACGGTCGTCGATGAAGATGTCTGCGTCCACCTTGCGCATGAAGTGGCGCATGTCAGACAAGTCTATCTGCTCGTCGTTGCTGTCCTGATTGACAGCATACAGCCTTACGCCGGAGTTCTTAAGGAACTCCACGGCCTTGTCGAGAAGCGACCCCGTGCGGCACGTCCACAAAATTATCTGATGGTCGTGGGAGAGCTTCTTCAGTGTCTCCAGCGCAAACGGCTTCGGTTTGCCAATTTCGGGATATGCATCTTCAACTACAGTCCCGTCAAAATCTACTGCAATTTTCATATAGGTTGTGTGTCGTTTAAAAACTCTAAGAGTTTGGAGATTTGTTAAATATGTGAGTGCTTAATTAATCCTCGGGTCGATCAAGTCTGCTCGCATCTTCTTTATCTTCTGACAAATTTCGTTGTAGTAGTGGACTTCAAAATCGTCGTTGTCAACCTTGTCATATATCTTCTTGATGCTGTTGAGGTTGAAGATGATAGTCTTGATGTCATAGTTATAGTAGAACGCAGAACTCTCTATCATTACTTCATAAAGATAGTTGATAAGGCTTAGCAATCCTTCCCTCTGGTTCAAAATCTGTGTGCGCGTGTTCTTCTGGTCGTTTGAGGCTACGGTCAGGTACTGGCTCTCGATCCAGCCGCCATAGATGACAAACGGAAGAATGTTGTTTTTATCATTGTCGTTCAGATAGTTACAAGCCTTCCAATATGACTCGGCGGCTATCTTGCTGAGCGAATCGGCGGAGTTGACGTTATTCTCCATGCGCTCTACGTACCTGAAGTTAAAGCCCTCGGAGATGTCGAGCTTGTCGGCTAACTTGAACGAGCAGTTGAAATAGCCCATGACCTCCTGCTGCTTCTTATAAAGCGAGCAATAGGCGATGTCCGCCGAGTACACGCCTAACGCCATCGCCTGCTTTGTCTCCTTTGTGTACTTTTCCATATTCTCGAGCGGAACAAGCAGGTCGTTATTATAAGGTATCTCCTCGGCAACCAAGTATGTGAACAAGTCCACCGGCAACGGTATGCCGTATTTGGTATACACGACATTGGAAACCTCCTGTGCGCCGACGGCCTCGTTGCCAGCATTCACCCGGGCACGGGGCTTCTTGGTCTCCGTACACGAACTAACGCCGAAGACCGCCCAAACCGTCGCCAAGCATATTATAAAACGTTTCATGACCTTTGTATCAATAAACTTTTTGCATTATAATCAGTCTGCAAAGTTACATAAAAAAAACGAATTTAACACCCAACAAGAAAAAAACATGAATAATTAATGAAAATTTATCACAAACTTGCTAACTTTGACGGCATTATAGTATAAACACAAAAAAAACAGCTCGATATGAAAAGACTAATTGTAACATCACTATTCTTTGCATCGGCACTTGCAGTATCAGCCCAGGACGTAGCGACGCTCCGAAGCCCAGACGGCAGGCTCTCGATGTCACTAAGCTGCCGCAACTCGTCCGCACAATATTCTGTGGCGTATGACGGCAAGACAATACTTGATAACTCGCCGCTCGGCTTGAAGACCGACGTCGCCGACTTCTCCACCGGCCTCGAATCCGCAGCGATTAAAGTGGACACTGTGGCGTTCAACTACCAAAGCAAGGTGCTCAAGAAAAGCGACATCAAGGTCAAGGCGACACACGCCGTATGGCGGTTGAACAGGAACGGCGTACCGGCGTTTGACCTCGTGATAATGTTGAAAAACAACGACATCGCCTTCCGCTACGAAATGCTCCGCCAGCCTGCCGCCAACAAGGGCGACTCGACTTTCTGCGCAACCATCAAGGACGACCAGACCCACTTCAACATGCCCACCGGCACGACGACATTCCTCTCCGCCCAAATGCCCGGCGGAACTGGCTGGGCGCGCACCGCTCCGAGCTACGAGCTTCCCTATTTTGCCGACCGTCCGACCGGCGACAATGCGAATGGCGCAGGGTTCATATTCCCATGCCTATTCAAGACTCCAAACGGGTGGGCTCTCATATCTGAAACCGGCGTGACTTCCGCATATTGCGCGTCGCACCTCGTATGTGAAAACGGTGGCAGTTATAAGATAGCCAACCCCATAGAATCCGACTATAACTATAACGGCACTTCCGCACCAGGCATACCCCTGCCGGGCTGCACTCCGTGGCGCACAATCACCGTCGGCACAGACCTCGCCCCGATAGCCGAGACTACAATCCCGTGGGACTTTGTACAACCGCTCTACGAACCCTCCAAGCAATACACATACGGAGCTGGCACATGGAGCTGGATTATTGGCTTCGACGAGTCCGTCAACTACAAGAATCAGCGCGAATACATAGACTTCACAGCAAAAATGGGCTACGCCTCAGTCTTGGTCGACAACTGGTGGGACACACAGATTGGACGCGACTCGATAGCCGCACTCTCCAAATACGCACTCAGCAAGGGTGTGAGCCTCATGCTCTGGTACAACAGCAACGGCTACTGGAACGACGCGCCGCAGACTCCGCGCAACATCATGAACAACATCATAGCCCGCCGCCGCGAGATGGCCTGGATGAAGTCCATCGGCATACGCGGCATAAAGGTTGACTTCTTCGGCTCGGACAAGCAGCAGACCATGCAACTCTACGAAGACATCCTCGCCGATGCCAACGACTTTGGGCTTGAAGTCATCTTCCACGGCGCGACACTGCCACGCGGTTGGGAAAGGATGTACCCCAACTTCATCGGCTCGGAGGCTGTCCTGGCGAGTGAAAACCTCCATTTCGGCGACGACTTCTGCCGTCAGGAAAGTTATAACGCCACGCTTCATCCTCTGATACGTAACGCCGTGGCTTCCATGGACTATGGCGGCGTTACCTTCAATGATTACTTTAACACAGCAAACGACACGACAATCTGGGGCGGACACCGCGTGACCTCCGACATTTTCCAGATGGCGGTCGCAGTTCTTTTCCAATGTCCGCTCAACCACCTCGCGCTCTATCCCCGCGTCACGAAGGACAATGAGCCGTGGAAACTGGAATTTTTGAAGAATGTACCGACACTGTGGGACGACATCAAGCTCATCGACGCCTACCCCGGCAAGTACCTCATCCTTGCCCGCCGCCACGCCCACACGTGGTATGTAGTAGCCATTAACGCCACCGGCGCACCCCTCAAGCGCACGCTCTCGCTCCCGATGCTCAAATGTGGCATTACCCTCTACAGCGACGACACGAACCTCAAGGGCTCGATGAAAGAAATAAAACCATCCAAGAAATCCACATACGAAATCAACGTGCCACACGACGGCGCAGCGATATTAGTGGGGAAAGAATAGTCATAATACCCAACACCAAAAAGCAACCGCCCGACTCTTCTGAATCGGGCGGTTGTTTTTTCCGCTCTCCAACCTGGACTTGAACCAGGGACCCTCTGATTAACAGTCAGATGCTCTAACCAACTGAGCTATTGGAGAATCATAAAAAATAAAAAAAACTAAGGTTATGACGTAACAATTACACTAAACAAAGCTCTCCAACCTGGACTTGAACCAGGGACCCTCTGATTAACAGTCAGATGCTCTAACCAACTGAGCTATTGGAGATTCGAAAACAAATATAACGCTATGGATAAAAAAAGCTCTCCAACCTGGACTTGAACCAGGGACCCTCTGATTAACAGTCAGATGCTCTAACCAACTGAGCTATTGGAGAATGTCAAATTTCGTCTAATTTTCAAACATCTTTTTTTATTTTGCGCTGCAAAGTTAAGTTGTTTTTTCCAAAAAAAAAAATTATTTTTGAAAAATTTTTCAAAAGAATTTTATCATTTATAACAACAAACTAAAAATGAACAAGTTACTAATTGTTGGAAGCCTCGCATTCGACGCAATCGAGACCCCGGCCGGAAAGACAGACAAGATTATCGGCGGCGCATCGCCATACATCGCGCTCGCAGCATCGTACTTCGGCACAAAACCACAGGTCATCTCGGTCATCGGCGAAGACTTCCCGAAGGAGTTCATCGAACAGCTCAACAACAAGGGCGTCCAAACCGACGGCGTACAGCGCATAAAGGGCGGAAAGACAATGTTCTGGTCGGGTGTCTATAACAAGGACATGAACCAGCGCACAACCCTCGTCACCGAACTCAACGTCTTCGGCGACTTCAAGCCCGAAGTGCCGCCACAGTTCCAGAACCCGGACGTGCTAATGCTCGGCAACATCACGCCCACAATCCAACGCCAGCTCATCGAGAACCTCGACACACGCCCAAAACTAATCGTCATGGACACCATGAACTACTGGATGGACTCCATGCCCGAAGAACTCGACAAGACGATACGCATGGTGGACGTCCTGACGATTAACGACGAAGAAGCGCGACAGCTCTCCGGCGAGTACGCGCTCGTGAAGGCTGCGAAAAAAATCCTCGCCCTCGGTCTTAGATTCCTCATCATCAAGAAGGGCGACAATGGCGCGCTCCTTTTCGACAAAGAAGGACAGACGTTCTTCGCGCCCGCGCTCCCGCTCGAGAACGTCGCCGACCCGACGGGCGCAGGAGACAGCTTTGCCGGCGGGTTCTGCGGCTACATCGCCCAAAAAGGCAAATACGACTTCGAGACCGCAAAGGCCGCAATCATCGCCGGAAGCGTGATGGGATCGTACTGCTGCGAGAAATTCGGAACGGAAAAACTGCTCACGCTCACCGAAAGCGAAGTGAACCAGAGGGTCGCACAGTTCGAAAAACTAACGAAGTTCACCTTCTAAACACATTTTTTTACAAAAAGTAAACAAAAAAACAACAGCGTAACAATAAATTTACTATATTTGCAGTTTGGAAAAACACTACAAAGAATCAATCGCACAATATAGAAATGGAACAAACAGAAAAACAAAAGCCACAGGCCAACAAGTACTATCGGCGCAAACTGTTCACGTCATACGTGACCTCGACAGTCTGCATCATATTAGTATTATATTTGGCGGGGCTTTTCTTCATGTTGCTGTTCAACACACAGCACGTGAGCGACATGTTCAGGTCCAACATCAAAATGACTGTTACGCTCAACGACTCGCGCTCCTTGGCGGAAATCGACAAGTTCCGCAAGCAGTTAGACCAAGCAGACTTCGTGAGGGAGACCAAATACATCTCGAAGGACGCCGCAGCCGAGGAACTTAAGAAAGAACTCGGCGAGGACTTCCTCGAAATCATTGGCAAAAACCCATTGTACTCCCAAATCGAAATTAAGCTTACAGACCCATACTCCAACATCGACAGCATCATCTCCATCGAGAAGAGCCTCAAGGAACACAACAAGGCCGTCGACGAGGTCTACTACCCAAAGGACGTATGGAGTAACGCGACCACGGTCATCACGAAAATCGCCACCATTGTCCTGCTGCTTGCATTGATACTGCTGATGATAACCATCATACTCATTGCAAACTCGATACGCCTACAGATGTCCGGCGACAGGTTCGACATCCACACGGCAAAACTTATCGGCGCGACCAAATGGCAAATCTCGAAGCCCTACCTCAAAAGGGCTTTGGTCCAAGGGTTGATAGCATCGTTAGTGGCAGTGATTGGACTTGGCTCGACAATCAGGTTCATCGAAAAAATCATCAACGGTGTGTTCACCATATCGGCATTCTGGCCAACGCTCGCCTCTATATTCGCAATAGGCATCGGAGTGACAATGGCGGCAGCTTTCTTCAGCGTAATGAAATACTTGAACGCCAAGGAGGAAGATTTGTACTATTAAATTAAATGTTTAACTTTTTTAAGCAAAACGGCACAAAGACAAAATGAAATACGCATTAGTAACCGGCGGAAGCCGTGGAATCGGACGCGCTATATGCGTCAAGCTCGCCCAGGAAGGCTACCACGTCCTTATAAACTACGTCTCCAACCAGGCCAAGGCGGAGGAAACCCTCGCATTGACCAAGGAGGCTGGCACAGAAGGCGAACTCATCAAATTCAACGTCGCCGACCTCGAAGAGACCCAGGCAGCCATCGAAAAATGGCAGAACGACAATAAGGACGCATACATCGACGTACTCGTCAACAACGCCGGTGTGACAGCCGACTCGCTCCTGCCGATGATGGAGCCCGAAGCGTGGCACAAAGTCATCAGCACTTCGCTCGACGGCTTTTATAACGTCACAAGGACTGTCATCAAAAAGATGATTCGCAAAAAGCACGGCCGCATCATCAACATGGCATCAGTCTCCGGCCTCATCGGCCTGCCAGGACAGTGCAACTACTCGGCTGCAAAGGGCGCAATAATAGCCGCCACAAAAGCCCTGTCGAAAGAAGTCGGCGGCAAGAACATCACAGTCAACGCCATCGCGCCAGGATTCATAAAAACCGACATGACGAGCGGACTTAACGAGGAAGAACTTAAGAAAGGAATCTCCCTCGGACGCTTTGGCGAAGCTGAAGAAGTGGCAGAACTCGCCGCATTCCTCGCCTCCGACAAGGCCGCGTACATCACCGGCGAGACCATAGCGATTACCGGCGGACTTAAGGCATAAATCCAACTATGTCCAATTACTAAAAAGCAACACTCCCCCACCCTCTCACGCGAAACCACGCACCTGCAACTCCATAAAACCTGACTACTTTTCCCTGAAACAGAGCGTTGCAGGTGCGTGCGTTTTTACACGATAGTTAACCAACCACCCCAAAAAATGAAGACATGATGAAGAATATTATCTTTATTGCAACGGTGCAGATGATGATGCTTACCTCATGCCTGCTATCCTCCAAAGACTACCCAAACGGATCTAATGACGATGCGACGGCGAGCGACACTCCCGTTCAGTTTACGGAAGTATCGCTCATCAGCGACATCGACGAGTATGTCAGCGACATCCGTGAGAATATCGAGGAGGCTTCGATTACAAAGCAGCAGGTAGACGGCAAACAGAAGGTAGTGTTCGTCAAGGACAATGACACTGTAAAGATTTCGGTGATGGCAGATTCTTCCAACATTACCACCACCGACATCTATTTTCAGGACTCCAAACCTATTTTCGTCAGCAGCAACATCATCTTCGATGTGGATTCGTCGTATTTAGAAACCGCATATTTTAAGGACGGCGAACCTTACAAACTATTCCGCAACGGCAACGAAATCAGCACACGAGCTTACGCATCGTCAATCATGAGGCGTATTGGCAGATGAAACTTTGCGCAGCTTCAGTATCATGCTGGAGCTGCCTTTTCAACTGGCTCAGCGTCCCGAACTTGACCTCGTCCCTGAGACGGTGCAAGACGCTGACACGCACCCGACGGCCATACAGGTCGCCGTCAAATCCTATGAGGTGCGCTTCGAGGAACACACGGTCATCCACATTGTTGACCGTGGGATTGCTGCCGACGTTGAGGATTGTGGGCCAGGGCTTTACGTCATTGTCAACCTTCACAGCAGCCACGTATGCCCCTGTTCGCGGCAGTATCTTGGAATCGTCGCCGATGTTGATATTGGCGGTAGGGAAACCTATCGTCCTGCCAATCATGCGCCCATGCACGACCTCGCCCTCGAAGAAGTAGTCATAGCCCAATATCGCCGCCGCGTCCTCCATGCTCCCATCGCCTATCAAACGGCGCACAAGCGTTGAAGATGCCGACACGCCGCCGCGACATTCCGCGCCCACCTGTGTGACCGAAAAACCACACTCCTCGCCAAGTCGCTGAATCTCGCCAAGGTCCGAGAGCCGGTCACAGCCAAAATGGTTATTGAAACCCTTGACAAGGCGGCGCATCATCAGCCTATCTTTCAACACGCCGGAGAGGAACTCCTTGGCAGAAAGCGCGGCAAATGCACGGCTGAAAGGATGGATAACAAGCACGTCTATGCCCAAGGCGGCGAACATCTCCTCCTTTTCGCGACGTGTGAGTACAAACTTCAACTTTGAATCTGGAGAAAGCACCTGCCTTGGATGCGGGTCGAATGTTACCACGACACTGCGCAACCCCTCCTCACGCGCCTGTCTGACAAGCACGTCCATGATTTTGCGGTGTCCGACATGCAGTCCGTCAAATGTCCCGACGGTAACGCACGTGCCGCCCATAGCATTATTGTAGCGGTCTATTCCCTCGATGATTTCCATATCACTTTACGGAAACAGCACAACCAAAATGCGGACATGGTATCGTCCTGTAAGTATGACGGTTACATCCCGCAGCGGCGATGCCCACCACCGCAAGCGTCAAGATTATAAAAAGCATTTTCTTCATAACTGTCGATATTGTAAAACGTTTCACGCGGCAAAGTTGCAAAAAAATATTGAGAAAATCAGCAAAAATCGTATGCGACCGCGATATTTTCACCCGAAAATTAATAATTTTGCCACATCAACAATCGAAACGTACACTACAAAAATGCAGACCGCAATCCTAATCCTGACAATCCTCGCCGTCATTGTGCTGATAATTAACACAGTAACGACGCGGCACAACATCGACGAACTTCGCAGCGACATCGACCGCTTGGAAAACGTGATGCGCGAAGAGTTCAACACCGCGCGGCGCGACCGCTCTACAGCCGAATCGCAGGCGCGGCTCGAATCGAGCGAACAATTCCGCATGATGGCCGAGCAAATCGGCAGGAACGTCGATGCGCTCGCCCAGTCCCAAAAAATCCAACTCCAACTAATCCGTGAAGAAAACAAGTCTAAACTCGACGAAATCAAGCAAATAGTCGATGACAAACTAAAAGAGACCCTCGAAACCCGCTTCAACCAGTCGTTCAAACTCATCAGCGACCGCCTCGAACAAGTTTCCAAAGGCCTCGGCGAAATGCACGGGCTTGCCGAGGGCGTCGGCGACCTGAAGCGCGTACTCTCCAACGTCAAGACGCGCGGCAACATGGGCGAAGTGGAACTCGGCAGCATCCTCGAACAAATCCTCAGCCCCGAGCAATACGTCGTCAACGCCTGCGTAGAGCCCGACAGCCAACGCCGCGTGGAATTTGCCGTCAAACTGCCTGGCTCAGACCCCGACGGGCATCCCGTGCTGTTGCCAATCGACAGCAAATTCCCCATCGAGGACTACCAGCGGCTCTTGGACGCATACGACACCGGCGGCGAAGTCGAAAAGGAAGCATCGCGTTTTGAATCTTCAGTCAAGCGTTGCGCCGCCGAAATCCACAGCAAATACATCATCCCGCCAATGACCACCGACTTTGCGATAATGTTCGTGCCGACGGAAGGCCTTTATGCGGAAATTTTAAGGCGCACTGGCCTGTTTGAGACGCTGAGGCGCGACTTTAAAATCACCGTTACCGGCCCGGCAAACCTTGCGGCGTTCCTCAGTAGCCTTCAGATGGGATTCAGGACGCTGGCGATAGAAAAACGCAGTAGCGAAGTCTGGAAACTACTCTCGCAAGTCAAGACCGAGTTTTCGTCCTTTGGCGACATCCTCGACAAGACCCGCAAAAAACTCACCGAAGCCGCCAACGTAATCGATTCAGCCGGCGTCCGTACCCGCGCCATCGAGCGTCGGCTCAGGGACGTGGAAGATTCGCCGTTTTTGGGGAAGTTGGAATAAAGACAAGGCTACCAAGCAAAGTTTTTGGCGGCCTTGTTTTTGCGGTTATGTTTTTTTTTCTATTTTTGCAATCGGAATCAAACCCCTTTTCAGTTATGTCAAAAGAATTCAACACGGAAGTTACCTGCGACCCCGAGTTGCACTATATGGTCGATACGACAAAGAAGATGCAAGTCTTTGAGCGGCTTATCGACAAGAGGAAGTATTTCACAATCACACGTGCGCGGCAGTTCGGGAAAAGCACGTCGCTCAATTGGATTTTGCACAATTTGAGCGACAGGTATTTGGTGATACCGGCAAGTTTTGAGATGTATTCGGCCGACGACTGGGCAACTACAACAAATTTTTGCAAGTATTTTTGTAAAAAAGTAATCAACGCTTGTAATAAAGTGGATGACAAAAGTATCATCGAGTTTTGGGAAAATGTAAAACAGATTCCTGACCTTGATTTTGACGTTTTGTCCAACAAAATCACCGAATTTTGCAAAAGCACCGGCAAAAAAATTGTTCTGACCATTGACGAGGTTGACAAGGCGAGCAACAACGAGGTCTTTGTGCGTTTCCTCGGAATGTTGCGCAATATGTACATCTTCCGCGAAAAATTCAAAGACTACGACTACACTTTTTGGTCGGTAATCCTCGCCGGCGTTTACGATGTCAAAAACCTGAAATTAAAAATCCTTCCCGAAGACGAACACCAATTCAATTCGCCATGGAACGTGGCAGCCGACTATGACCTCGACATGACCTTCAACCCTCAGGAAATCAGCACAATGCTTGTCGATTACGAAAACGAAAACCACATCGGCTTCGACATCAAGGAAATTTCCGAAGAAATCTACAAATACACGTCCGGCTATCCCGTCTTGGTGAGCCGTGTCTGCAAGGAAATCGACGAAAAGCTCGACAAGGTTTGGACTACGGACAACGTTTTGAAAGCCGTCAAAAACATTGTCGAGGACGAAAATTTTGTGCTTTTGGACGACATGTCCAAATACTTCCAACTTTACAACGACCTGCATAACTTGTTGTATGACATCACAATAAACGGTGCGTCTTATATGTTTTCTTTAGTAGACCCGGTTGTTAAAATGGCATTGATGTTTTCATACGTCAAAAAGGGCGAGTACAGGAATCTTGTAGTCCACAATTTGATATTCGAAGATGCCATGCACGTGTATTTTGTCAACGAATACCGGCGCAAAAATATCATGGTTCGTCAGGAATCCCCGTATGAGTACATTCAGGACGGTAATCTCAATATGGTGATGGTAATCGACCGTTTCAGGGACATTATGACGGACAGGTACAAAGACCGCGACCAAGATTTTTTGGAATATCACGGACGGTTGCTGTTCTTGTGCTTCATCAAGCCAATCATCAACGGCACGGGCTTTTGTTACTTTGAGCCACAGACCCAGAGCGGCGGGCGCGTGGACTTGATTGTCAACTACAACAGCAAGGAATACATCATCGAACTCAAACTTTGGCGCGGCGAAAAGTACGAGATTTCGGGTCGTGAACAACTATCCAAATACCTCGAACTTCGCAACCATTCGGAAGGCTACCTCATAACGTTCTCATTCCTAAAAGAAAAGACCGTCCAAGAGAAGCCCGAATGGATTGATTACAACGGCAAGAGGATTTACGAGGCGGTGATTGAGTGCGGGAAATAATGAATAATTGTTACAACCATATATCATACATATCCTTGTCATGGTAAAGCATATTTAGGGCTGTGTTATGGGAACTGTCTAACAAAAATATCGTTTTCCCAATGTAATTATAGCCGCAGGATTCCAAGTATTTTTGAAAACAGCACAAAACGGCGAAGTTTGGCTCGCTGAACCCGCCGTAAAAGGTAAGGGTCGTGTCCGATTGAGAATATAATTGGAAATCAAATTGTTTCGTCGTTTTGTATTCAATTGGCATATAAAAATGATTGTCCTTGCGGTTGATAATTATTGAGCCGACATCTGTATTGTACGAAAAAGTTGTATTGTCGAAAAGCGCTGGTTCTTGCAACGACGAACGATAGAACGTGAACGCCGCAACAGAATCTTCCAAAAATTCAAATGTTCCATTGTCATTATTTACAACTATATCAACAACACTGCACAACCTTTCCTCAGTGTCTACGATATTGTTCATAACGTAAAATGCCAACTCGGTGCTGTCTATTCCACGGTTGGAATAGTGATAGATTTGGGTGATGTTTTGTTCCCTATAATCCGCAAATATGCCTTTCCAAGAAACCGAACTCATTATTAAAGGAATCGTAATCAAAATAAAAAGATACATTACAACAATAATTGCAGCAATTTCGGTCGAAAATTTGTTTTTAGCCGTCTTGATAATATCGATGAATACTATTATTCCAACCACATCTATCAGTAGCTCGAACAATAGAAAATCTGCAAACGCCCATAACACCGTCAAGATTATTACAACAATTGACTTAATTTTTTTCTGCATTGTAAACAATGTAACAGCCGTCAATGCCCAAATGCCTAACGTCAAGAATTTTTCTGACGGTGATTTTGGCGAGCAGATGATTGACGTAAGATAATTTTCACTTGCAGGCAAAAGCGGCAACATGCAAATCAACGCCACATACAAACCAAAAATTATGAAAGAAAACTTTCGGTCTTTCTTCAAAGCCGTCAGAATTACAAGATTGACACTCGCCAATACTGCCGAAACATACCCCAAGTCATATAAACTGCAAATGAACTCCATAGCCGTTATTTTGATATAAGCAAATAGTCGTGAAAAGTGATTTCTGTTTTGAAAGGCGAACAACCGAAATGATGTTGCAGCCAAAAGAATGCGTTTAAGCACGAAATGTTCGCTTTTTCAATTTTATTTATCGAAAAGCCTTCTCTTTTTGATAAAATATCGTCTTTGTCTGCTCCATACCAATCTTGGATGGTGATTTTTAAGTCAACCAGATGGTATTTGCCGTCAATTCTTTTGTAAACATCAAAATCGAAATCAACATGCTGCGTTGCACCCATCAGTCCATAAAAACTATACGTAGCAATGTCAAATTTATTGCTGAAATTATAGCATTTTGCATAATTTGCAATATTTTTGAGATTGTGATTACTATCTAAATATTTGCACAAATAAGGTACAATTAATTTAGTGTAGTATTCCTTTTGAAAAGCGTAATTAATGTGCAAATCTTTTGATATAGAAGAATCTTCGTTGTATGAAAGAATGCTGTCTTTGGGCAGACTTTTGTCATAAAATAGTTTTTTTACGTCATCGGATATTTGTTTCGACAGAGCATTGT
Source organism: uncultured Bacteroidales bacterium (assembly GCA_905234655.1). GTDB lineage: Bacteria > Bacteroidota > Bacteroidia > Bacteroidales > UBA3824 > UBA3824. The sequence continues at coordinate 569 of CAJOJG010000012.1, read as the reverse complement.
CAGAGCCCAATACGCCTATGTTGTAATGTTTTATGAAATTTTCACTATTCACGTCAAACTCTGTGAAATCAGAAACAAATCTGCCGCCTTCGTAGATTGTTTTTACATTATCCTCGTCTAGTTTGATTATCACCGCCAACAATGCGCCGACAATGATTGCTATGATGTAGCCTTTTATATCTTCTTTATTGTCTTTCATATTTTAGCATTTTTTTGTTTTTTGAACTTTTATTTGTCGCTGCAAAAATAGATACAATCATGCATTCCGTCTAATCTTTGAAACCTTTTCGACAATTTTTCGACATTTTTTGATAATCTTTTTTATGGCATTGCGCTTTGCAACACGTTGCGTATCAGAATCTTCGTTGTTAGTATTATTGAGTTTCAACGGGACATTGTTGCGGTAACGGAATACTTTGGGAATATTGCTTTTTATAGTCTCGTCAAGCATTTGATATGTTGTATTGTACAATTCGAGGATAAAGAAATTGAACTCGTATTGGTTTTTGTTTTTCCAAACAATACAAATACCCTCTTCAACCCCGCCGTCAAAAATGCTTGCAAAAATA
>CAJOJG010000011.1 GCA_905234655.1 uncultured Bacteroidales bacterium | reverse complement strand
TTTGAGACAATCGTTTGACATATCGCTTTTTTGCCGAAATCTGTTGCTCAATTCTGAAAAAATAATCGAAAACAGCGTTCACAAATCGTCAGACTTGACACTGCAAAACGAATTTGCCGAACTGAAATCGCTCAAAGAAAAATTCATTTTTCACTCTTCTGACATCAACAATCCGGATGCACTAAAAAGCCAAATTACAAAGAAAGAGGAGAATATTATTCACAATCTTGATAATTTAGGACAACAAATAAAACAATCGAGCAAGGTTTATGAAGATGTCAAAAATTCTCTTGAAAATGGCGAATATGCTATTGAATATAGTCTGATGTATGCGCCAAAGGACGACGGTGGCACTGACACAATCTATTGCATGCTTGTGGTTGGCAAAAATTTTTCTGAACCTAAAATAGAATTTTCAACCTCGATAAGAGATTGCGACAACATATTTCTCAGCAACAAAGAAGACCCATTATTTTGCAACGAAATATATAAAACCAAAACCATGGCGTTATACAAAATATTGTTCCACCAAATAGAACAATATCTTCCCGATGCCCATACCATTTACTATTCCCCCTGTGGCAAACTTTCGCAATTAAATTTTGATTTATTTGAGGACGAAAACGGCACACCTCTCAATCAAAAATACAAAATGGTTCGTGTATCCTCAACCGCCGAAATACCAAACATAAAATCTCGCGAAATCGCTGCCGCACATTCCGCCGCCCTTTTCGGCAACATCGACTACGGCACATCGCCCGACGAAATGCGCACCGCCGAAAACGAAGTCGCCTCGCGCGGAAAAATTTTCGGACATCTTGACAATTCATATCAAGAAATAAGAAATATTTCCCAAATACTCGCCGCCCACAACATCCCCTCGACCCTCTACGAATCCGCCGCCGCCAACGAGAAAGTCTTCAAAAATTTTTCGTCCAAATCCCCTGAAATCCTGCACCTTGCCACGCACGGTTTTTGCCTTGACACCGATGAGAAACAGTCAGAAAGGCCGTTTTCGCAAAACATAAACACATATTCCGAAAAAGAATCGTCGATGGTGTTGAGCGGCCTCGCCTTGTCCGGCGCGAACAATGCTTGGAAAGGCAATTTCAACGTCCCCGACATTGAGGACGGCGTATTGACCGCCTACGAAATATCCCAACTCGACCTCTCAAACACCCGACTTGCGGTGCTTTCGGCCTGCGAAACGGCGAGGGGAAAAATCTTTCCCGTTGACGGCGTTTTCGGCCTTCAACGCGCCTTCAAACAGGCGGGCGCGGGTTCTATCTTGATGTCATTATGGAAAGTTGACGACAACGCCACAGCACTTTTTATGACCGAGTTTTACAAGCACCTTTTCGCCACCAACGACCGCCACAAGGCCCTCAAACTCGCCCAAAACGAAACTAAAAAACAATTCCCCGAGCCGAGGCACTGGGCGGCGTGGGTGATAATTGGATTAGAGGCTATTAGAACGAATCAGCCATCAAATCTTTTCTGCCAATCAAACTGAAAATTGTGATATTGTTGTCCTCGTTAAGAATCCTCAATGCGCGAAGTATCTCATTGAGCGTTGTGCCACTTGTAGTTACGTCGTCAATAATCAGCACATTCTGATTCCTTATCATCATGCACAAATCTTCATCAGCCTTGGATTGGAACGTCAAAAAACGTGTTATGTACGGTCTGAAACGGCTCTTTTTCACATCTTTGGCGATTGTGAAATAATCCTTTCTATGAATATCGTCAAGCATGTCCGAAATTGATTTTTTCACATCTTCCTTTTGTTTTTCTGTATAGCGTGGACGGCCGTTTTCGAGTTTTTTGTCAAGATATTGCCTTTCGTATGCAACATAGTCAAAATCAATGTTTTGCGGAAGGTTTTTCACGAGTTGCATCTCTTGGAGGTTGGGCTGCGCAAAACGGTAAATATACCTCATCATATAATCGTTGACATCACTTGACGATTCGGGCATCACCACAAGGTCGTAGTTGTAAAGATTGATTTTTTTATGGAGGTTATCGACGGCATATTTTATAAAATCCGTCAGATTGGGATTGTGCCTCAAATCGCCCGTGAACTTCAGATATCTTATGAAATTGCTTCTGACACTGCCTGTTACGTCGTCGGAAAACTCGTATCCATAGTAAAAGCACTTGCCGAACGCCCGGATTTCATATCCCTCGCCGGTAAGAGTTATGATGTCGTTTTCGCCGTCGTGCGCAAAATCAAAAACGAACCTGCCATCTACTAACGTTATGCCCATGGTTGAATTGCTTTTATATTCGCCACAAATTTAAAAATTATTTCTGTCAATCACAAAAAACAACTTTGCAGACATTCTCACACCACCGCCTCTACAATTTCCTTGTCGCCGAATTTCAGCGTCCTGACCCCGAGACTTTGGATTTGTTGAAATTGAAACTCTTTTCAAATTCAAAGTAGTTTTTGAATCTGGTTTCGAATATTTTATTGGATATTATGGCTTGTCCATTATCGTTTGAAATTATATTGAACGTTGATGCAATATTCAAACCGTCAGCATAACAATTATAGGATATGTGCTGTCCATTTACAAGCGATTCGACGATTTTTTTCATTGCTGGATAACTATCCATTAAATCAAATAATTCGGAAAATAACGTATTTTCTTCAACAAGTAGCCTCTTTACCGCTTCCAAAAATCCCTCGTTGTTCCAGACAAGGTTCTTTGAATCAATCAGTTGACAAAGTTTAGACACCAAATAAGGATAGCCAAATGTATAGTCCAATATCAATTGTGTCATCTCTGCAACGTCCATTCCGGCCTTGTGGTCGGCTTCGTACTCGTTGAGCACCATATAATGCAGTTGCGGGTAGCATATCCCCGTCGTGTTGAATTTGCGCATAGTCGGTCGATGTTAAGTTTTCTCGCCACAAATATAAAACATTTTTTTGACAATCGGAATAACTTTTCTAACTTCGCATTGCAAAAACTCACAAACCATGTCCGTAAAAATCTATATATCAATTCTTTTGCTTTTTGCCTCGGCTGTTGCGTTTGGTCAGGGCAAGAGGGCGTTGATTGTCGCGATTTCCGACTATCCCAAATCGTCAGGATTCGCCAAAATCAGCGGCACAAATGACTATGAAATCGTGTCAAAAACTCTTGAAAAACAAGGCTTTACAATCAATGCGCTGTTAAATTCCGACGCGACCGCCGCAAATATCCGCCAAGAGTTGGGAATATTGGCAAACGCCACGAAATCAGGCGATTACGTCTATATACATTTTTCAACGCACGGACAGCCGTTTGAAGACCGTCCGCCCTTTGACGAGGAAGATTCTTGGGACGAGTCAGTCGTGGCTTACGATGCGTCAAAATACTACAAACAAGGCGTTTACGAGGGCGAAAACCACATTTTGGACGACGAACTTTCGGCGTTTTTTGAGCGAATCCGCACCGCAATAGGCAAGGGCGGATTCTTGTGCGTTGCGATAGATGCCTGTCATTCAGGCAGTTCGTCGAGGGACGAGGACGATGACGAAATTATTTTGCGCGGCACTAACCTCGGTTTTTCGCTGAGCGGCAAAATCTACGCACCAAAAATCGAAAAGAGTTATTTCGGCAACGTCGTCGCCTTGCAACATTCTGACAATCAATCAGATATTCTAATTCTTGAATCCTGCAAATCTCATCAATTCAACCGCGAAATCACAGAAAACGGCACTAATTACGGCCCGCTGTCGTATTACATCGCCCAAACGCTTCAAAATCAACGACTTGACAAATCCATGGACTGGGCGTTGGAAGTCCGCAAAAAGATGCAAAACGACATCAGGCTTTCAAACCAAAACATGGTGATTGAGACGAGTTTAAAATAACTATTTTATCCGTTCCAACACCTCAGCCGCCTTCTGCGCCAAAGCCGGATTGTCGCCCGATTTTTCGACGAGCATTTTCAACACATTTTTTGCATTTTCGGGGTCGTGGTTTTTGAGGTGCGCAAGTGCCAAATACCATCCCGAAGCGGCAAAATAATTGGTGCAAATATTGTAATTTTCCGACTGCGACTGCGTGAAAATCCCCGACAGTTTTTCAATCGTCAAATCCAAATTCCTGCCCTGCACAACGTCTTCGCGCCAATTCTGCATTTTCGCATCCAAATCGCCGTCGCCGCCGCGCAAAACGTCCGAAATTTGGAACGAATTTTCGTATTCGGCGGCGAGCCTCTCGTTGGCGGAATTGACGTAATAAATCCTCATTCCCACCACCAAAACCACCACCGCAGCGGCCGCCGCAGCCCACGTCAAAATCTGCCATACGCCGGCCTTCTTCCCCGACTTTTTGGCGACTTTTTTCACATCTTTTTCGGAAAGTTTTTTGACGGCGGATTTGAGTTTTTCGTCGTCCGCAACGCCCTTAGTTTCGATGCCTTTGATGAGACGTGCGACGGCGATGGCGCGGGATTTTAGGTCGGGGTTTTGTTGGATTTTCTGCAAAAAAGCCGCCTCGTCCTCTGCGGAAAGTTCGCCGCGAAGATATTGCATCAGGGTTTCGTCGTCGTTCAAATCTTGTTCCGATATGTTGTCAAGTTCCTGATTCATAGTCATTTGTTTAAGATTTTATAAAAAACTTCCTGAAAACGGTTTTTGAATTTTTCGCTGCAACGGAATTTTGCGACCTTCATCGCCGATTCGGTCTTGCCGTACATTTTGGCGAGGGTTTTGAGCGAAAATCCGTCCCGAAAATATCCCCAAAAAACTTGTGCGCAGATGGCGGGCAGGTCGTTGATTATTTCGTTGACGGCCAACGACTTGGCGGTTTCAATTTCGGGTTCGTCATTGTCAAGATTGAGGATTGAATCGAGTTTTTCCTGCGAAAAACTACCGCACGTGATGTCGTCGTCGATGTAACCGATTTTGAGGTCTCGGCGAGCAAATTCACGCGCCTTGTTTTTGCAGATTCCGACGAAAAACGTGTAAAGTGAAGATTTAATTTTGTCAAGTTTGCCTTGCCTGATTTTGTCGCAAAAAACCAACAACGCGTCCTGAATAATGTCCTCGCAGTCGTCGTATTTGAGGCATTGGTACGTCCTGAGCAAAAAGCCAATGGTCTTTTCCTTGTGCATTGGCACAAACTCGCTTAATATCAGTTGGTTGCTTGTTTCCATTGCATTAGATTTTTTTTCAATATAACATCCCGAACAGCCACAGCGGAATCTTGTTGCCGAAGCCAATTTCGATTTCGTCCGCGACCACAAAACTGTCGGGAATGTCCTTGATTTGCGTGAATTTTTTGCCTTTGCCGCCGATTTCAAAGAGATATTTGTTATCGACGAGCAAGCCGCCATGACGTGGGAATTGTATTGAGTGTGAATTACTTAGCATTGCGGCAAACAATGATTCGCGCACCGTTCCAGTGTCGGCGGGCTGAGCCAACGCCTGCATCAAATTTGGATTGTCGAAAAGGATTTTTTCAGGCTTTCCAAGAGTTTTGAGGCCTTTGCCGTCGGTGTAGAGAAGCCGCAGCAACGCCGAGCGGTGAAGCAACGACAAAAGGCGGATGAGTTGGTTGCGCGTGGTGGACAGCGCGTCGCACATCGACGAAATATTAAGCGTAAAAGGCGTCATCTGCGCCAAAAGCACAAGTAATCTTTTTGCCTTGCGAAGTGTCTCATACTCAATGTTTTCGATGGCTGGAATGTCGTTTTCTATGATTGTTGCGATTACTTGCTGGATCCTTTCGTAATAACTCTGCAACGAGGTTGTCTCGAGCAAAAACGGGTAATAACCTTGCTGAATGTAACGCTCAAAATATGGAAGAACCTTGATTTTTCCGGCGATTTTTGATGCCAACGCCTGATGGTTTGTAAGGATTTCGTCGAGCGCAACAGGCTGATAATCTGCAATTTCGTTGATAGCCAAATATTCACGGAACGACAGCCCGTCCAAGTGGTACATCCTCACGCGGCGCGAAAGGTCGGCCTTCGCGTTGTCTATTTCCAACAACGACGACCCCGTGAAGACGATGTGCAGCCCCGGATAGTTGTCGTAAAGGTTTTTTATCTCGCGAATCCAATCGGGATAGCGGTGCACCTCGTCAAGAAATATGTGCGTAACGCCGTGAGTATAAAGGTATTCCGTAAGTTCCAACAACGTGTGGCTACTGAACCAAATATTGTCGAGCGACACATAAAAAGCATTGTTTCTGTTGGGAAACGCGTTCTTAATATGCTGCAAAATCATCGTAGTCTTGCCGACACCACGCGCACCCTTGATGCCGATTAGCCTCTCGTTCCAGTCGATATTGCCGTACAAATACCTCATATACTTGCAGTTAGTATCTTCGAGCCTTCTGTTGTATGCCAAAAATAATGTTTCCATCTTGCGGTTTTTCTATTATCCTTTCTACCGCAAATTTACAAAAAGTTTCTTTACAAAGAAAGATTTTTGGGTAAAAAGTTTCTTTGTAAAGAAACAATTTGAGGTAAAAAGTTTCTTTGTAAAGAAAAAACGTGTATACCTCATAAGAAATTCTCTCACTCACGCACTCGTGTTCGTTTTTACCATTAGAATAAACGTGCTGGTGTTCAACTCAATATTCATCACACCACCTCGTGATGGCTTTCCTAATGCTTTAACCTTGTCGTCAGTTATTTTGAATGGATTTACGAAATGAAAAAACAAAACATCCCTCAATCCTCATTCCGTCTTCAGCGTCTTCACCGGGTTTTCATTGGCCGCCTTGAAACTTGCCGACGACACCACGAGGGCGACGACGAGGGCGGCGAGGACGATTGCGGCAAGGAATATCCAGACGCTCATCGGGTAGTGGTAGGTGTAACTACTCAGATACTTGCTGACGGCGAGGTAGGCGACGGGAATGGCGAGGGCAGAGCATATCGCGGTGAGGATTAGGAACTTATGGTTGAACATCAAGAGGATTTCGGCGACAGTCGCGCCGTTGACCTTGCGGATGCCGATTTCCTTGCGGCGGCGTTCGGCCTCGAAAAGTACTATGCCGAATATGCCCATCACCGAAATCAAAATAGCCATCACCGTGAAAATCGTTATCATGCGCGCCAACGTGCTTTGCGACTGGTAGTTTTGCGAAACTTCCTTGTCAAAAGTGATGATTTCCTGTTCCATGAGTTCAAAGTCGGGGTCTATCTCGGCGAGCCGCTTATTGACGTACTCGACGGTGGCGGCCACGTCCGCGCCTTTCGCAATCCTGACGTAGAGGTGCGTCATCGGCTGCCACTTTTCTTTGCCGAAAACATAGAACGCAAACGGCGTAATCCCGTACTGCAACGGCTTGAAATTGAAGTCGGCGCAGAATCCGGCGAGGTCGCACGGCTTGGCGGAATGCCCGTTGTACTTGGTCTCGAGGGTGAGGTTGTAGGCCTTCTTGGCGGATTCGTTGAAGATAATCACGCCGTCCTCGCTCTCGGAATCAGCCTCGGTGAAATTCCTGCCTTCGATGACCTTGATGCCCATGAAGTCCAAGAAATTCCACGACACGGGGAACACGTCGATATACATCGTTTCTTCCTGATTTTCAGGGTTTGGACGCGCCCAACTCATCCGCTGCGCCGCCACAAGCTGACCGTCGGACCAGGCGACGTCGAGGATGTCGGTGTTTTGGATTAGTTTTTCGCGGACGGTGGCGGGACTGTCGGCGAGTTTGTTGCTCGTGTAGGTGCTCAGAAGGCAGTCGCGGTCAAAACCCAATTCGCGGTTCATGAGGTATGAGTTGTTTTTTTGGATAAAGAGCGTGCCTATTATCAACACAATGGACGCCGTTACCTGAAAGCCGATGAGGACGTGGCGAAGTTTGCCGTCGCGCCCCTGAGTTACGCCGCCTTTGAGGGCGAGGGCGGCCGGTATCGACGTTATGTAAAACGCAGGGTAGAGGCTTATCGCAGATGCCGTCAATACAGCCACCAATACGGTGATTATCAACATTTTGTGGTTTGACAACACCCACTCGTCAAAGTTGACAATGCCTTCCGTCAGCGACGGCATTATCAGCACCACAATCAGGTACGCCAACGCCGATGCTATCAGCGCAAACACCGCCGATTCCATTACCAACATCATCACCAACGCACCGCGTCCGCAGCCGAGCACTTTGCGGGTGTTGATGGATTTGAGGCGTATCGGCACACGGGCAAAGAAGAAGTTGAGGTAGTTGATGAAGGCGATGGCGACTATCACGATTGCGAGAATCGACATTGTATATATCAATTCCTTGTCGGTGCGGACGTGGTAGCCCTGGATTTCGTCGTGAAAATGAAGGTCGGCGAGCGGCACGAGTTCCATGCCGAACCGCCCGATTTGTTGCTCAAAAAACTCGCCTTCTTCCCCCTGTGCTTTGTAGATTTCTTTGATGATTTTGTACAATGTCTGCCTAAATTCGTCCGTGGGCAGCGGCGCGGGGGCGTTTTCGTACATTTTGAGGTAATAGATGTAGTTCCACTGGCTGGGGCTGTCCATCGACATCTGGTTGAGCCGCTTGAACGCGCCGTATCGCGCGAACTCGCTGTTTGGCGCAAGGTCTTCATAGATAGCCACTACTTCCACATAGTCAGGCATTTGAGGGTTTAGGCGCAGGATGTCGCCGATTTTTATGCCAAACTTTTCGGCGTTTTTCTTGCTGACGATTATCTTGCTCTCGTCGCTGAATTTTGCGGTGTCGCCCTCTACGATTTTTATCCCGAAAACGTCGAGCAACCCCATGCTCGCCCAGCCCGAGCGCATGTTGATTTTGTGAAGTGTGCCGTCGTTTTGGGTGTAATATTCGTATTCTGCCCAAGGACCGAGGCAGCCGAATTTTTCCACCGACGGCAGTCTCTCAGCCACCGCCTCTGCAATCGGGCGGCACATATAGTTGGCCTGTTCGCCCGCAAGCTGGTGCGTCATTTGGTAGATGTTTTGGTAGCCGTCGATGCCGTGGTTGAACGTTACCTCTCTGTCAACGATTGACATCAAGACGTAGAAAGCCGCGACGGCGATTGCTATTCCGCCGATGTTCAATATCGACGGCAGCGAAAACAACGATTTTATCTTTATGAATTTCATGGCATTTTTCGATTTGTTGATTTTTGATTGTCAATTGTCAATTTTCAATTGTCAATTTTCAATTTTCAATTATTACAGTTGGTTCTTTACGTCGCTGACGATTTTGCCGTCGAAGAGGTTGATGATGCGTTGAGCCTTGGAAGCGTCTTTGGGCGAGTGAGTTACCATCACGATTGTGGTGCCGGCGGCGTTGAGTTCGCAGAGAAGTTGCATCACTTCCTTGCCGTTGGTGGAATCGAGGTTTCCCGTAGGCTCGTCGGCGAGGATTAGCCTTGCGTTGGCGACGACGGCGCGGGCGATGGCAACCCTTTGTTGCTGACCGCCAGAGAGTTGCTGCGGATAATGCTTGGCGCGGTGGGCGATGTTCATGCGGCGCATTATTTCCTGGACGCGGTTTTTGCGTTCCGACGCGCTCACTTTGAGGTAGGTCAGCGGCAGTTCGATGTTTTCATAGACGTTGAGCTCGTCGATGAGGTTGAAACTCTGGAAGACGAAGCCGATGTTGCCCTTGCGGAATTGCGTGCGGTCCTTCTCTTTGAGGTTCGCCATCTCTTGACCGAAGAGTTTGTAACTGCCCTCGGTCGGGTTGTCCAAGAGGCCGAGGATGTTCATCAGCGTCGATTTGCCGCAGCCCGACGGGCCCATGATTGCCACAAATTCGCCGTCCTTGATTTCAAATGTCGCGTTGTCGAGGGCGATGGTTTCCACCTCGTCGGTGCGGAAGATTCTTGAAAGATTTGTTACTGTTATCATTTTATTTCGGTTTTTTGATGTTAATGATTCTGTTTTTTTATCTAATGATTTACACTCATCGTGCCAAAATCAGTATGTGGCTGATAATGAGCGGATGACGTATTTCTTGGGATTGTAAAAGTGTAAAAAAATTTTACAGTGGGTGTAAAGGAATTTTACAGTCACAGGATTAAACAACAAAAAAAACCGCAAGATACAAAATCTTACGGTTTTTCATTTTCTATTGTACCCCGGGCCGGGATCGAACCGGCAAGGATTTTACTCCATCGGTGTTTGAGACCGACGCGTCTACCAATTCCGCCACCAGGGCAACGCTTTTTCATTACGACGGCACAAAATTAGGAAACATTTTCGAGTTCACCAAATTTTTCTTCAACTTTTTCATCAACTTTTTTTCCGTCGCCCTGTTCCTTTTTCTTTATCAAATAGAACACGCCGCCGCAGACAGCAGGCAGGAGCAGATTAATGCCCCACAAGATTATCGACGAAATCGTTGGCTGACGGAAATCCGGCGTATACTCCTTCAAGACCATCACGCTCGCCGAACACCTCACGCCAAGTTCCGCAAGCGCAGGCCTCGGCACAAAACTCATCAACGCATAAATCAGGAACACCGACATCATGCCGTCCACGAACCCGATTTCGACACCAAGACCGGCGATTGTGAGGTAATTTTGAAGCGAATAGACCATGAACCTCAGTAACGACAAGACCATCATCTTTATGCGCTCGCCGTAAGTATAATGGCAAAAGAAGTTCAGTTTCCTGCGGATGCCGCTCGACTTGTCGCTGTTGCGCACAAAAGGAATCGTGTACTTCGGGAACATATAGAACGCGGCGCAAAGGATTGTGCAGACCGCGCCGATGAGAATGAACCACCAACTCGTCAGGAACGTGGAATGTGAAATCTCAATATCCCGCCACGAAAAATACACGCACGCCACCACGCCCATCATCATCATCACCGGCATCTGCGACAGTCCACAATACGCCGTCGCAAGCCCGCCCGAAAACCTATGCCCATGTTGAAGGACCGACGGACGGCCAAAAGCCTCCCCCACCCTGTTCGGCGTAAAGAGCGACGGAGTTATGCCTTTAAGGACGCCGACGAACGACTTCATTAACGAAACGTCCTCCACTGGCGAGAGCGACACACGCCATTTAGCAGCCTCGATAAGCCAGTTAGGGACTACCAAGACCAACGCCATGACAAGCGGCAAATACTCGAACCGAAGATTGTCCGTAGTCAACTCGTCAAACTGCTCAAAATGGTCTTTCGTCAATAGATAAAGCCCAATGTAAAAAGCAATTACAAGTACAATCTTAACTATTTTCTTGAACGTTGGGTTCAGTTTCATCGGGTACTACGGGTTGATAATTAGAATTAACAAAAGGCAGCATGACCATAGCCACCAGACCTACTATGGCAAACAGCAAATCCTGCATTCCGTGAGCAACAAGCGCAAACGCGCCGCCGTCAGGATCCTTGGCGACCCCATAAAGCGCAAGGACTTCCATGACGATAAAGTGCCACGTGCCAATGCCGCCGGGCGACGGGACGATGACGCCAAAAGTGCCAAGCACAAATATCATGAGCGCCGCCGTCAGCCCAAGATGCTCGGTGAACGGAAACGACTTGAAAAACAAGTAGGTAGTAAAGAAATAGATAAAATTTATCAGCAACGTATGGAACACAAACGCCCACCTTCTCTTCAGCCCCATGACAGTCATCATGCCATCCTTAAGCCCATGCAACGCCCTGCTGAGCCTCTCGCCGACGCCAAAACTGTTCCGCCTTACCATTGTCCTTATGACCATTATGACCGACACAACAAACGCCACAAGCCCCAAAAGTATAAGCGGCACATGGCTTTCAAGACCCACAAGATACTCCTCGATGGACGGATTGTCGTCAAGCACCTGCAATGCCACGTCGGCATGTGTCATCAAGACCACCACAGCGACCGCCACGAAAACGACCACGTCCGCGATACGTTCCGTTACCACCGTGCCAAGGCTCCGGCTGAACTTAACCTTCTCATACTTAGTCATAACACCACACCTGACGACCTCGCCGGAGCGCGGCACGACCATATTGGCGAGGTACATGACCACGATGGAGAAAAAAAGATTGACAGTCCTGATCCTATATCCGAAAGGCTCGAGGAGCAGCCCCCAGCGGACGGCGCGGCTATAATGGGACAACGCCATCAACAAAACCGCACACAAAATCCACCCCCAACGCGCCTCCGACGCCGCGCCGAGCAGCCGACCCAAATCCTGCCCACGGTACGCAAACCAAAATAGAATCGCACCTACTGCGGCGAATATCAAGACCTTAAATATTGTAGACAAGTAGTTTTTCACTTCAAAACAATGTCGCCCGTAATTAAAGATTAAAATTTGGTGCAAAGATAGTTTTTTATTGTCAAAAAATAATTTAACTTTGGATAAAATTTTGGAAACAATATGAAACTCGTTATCACAATCGCGCTAATGGCATTGACTATGCTCACAAGCGCACAGACACCATCGCACAAGGAAAAATATGACTCCGACTTCATATTTTCCGACGGACTATACCTGACAAAGGACGATTTCAAACAAAACCGCCCGATAGACAAGTCCCAGATTATCAGTGGCATTGACACTGATGACTTAACCTATTTCGAACAGTTAGTCGAGCAGAAGACGATTAACCTTTTCGACCGGATCGGCAACGAAATCGCAGTCGAAACGTCTAAGATTTTCGGCTACTGCAGCGACGGGACTGTGTACATCAACCACAACGGCACGTTCTCACGCCTTGGAATAATAGGCAGTATATGCCACTTCCTCGGCTCAAAGACCGTGATGAACAACATCGCCAACCCCTACTTCGGCTACTATGGCAGGTACTCGCCAATATACCACACCACATCGACCACCGAGCCGCAGCAGTACCTCTACAACTTCGAGACCGGCGACCTGCTCGAATACAACACCCACAACCTCGAGACACTGCTCATGGCGGACCCTCAAATCCACGACGAGTACACCGCACTGTCACGTAAAAAGAAGAATGCAAAACTTTTTTACTACATGAGACTCTTTAACGAGAAACATCCGATATACATTCCTGTATACGAATGAAAAAAAAATAGCAAAAAATATTTGCAACTTTGACATAAAAAAGACTACTTTTGTAAAAACAAAAAATCAAGTAAGAATACACAAAAAAAACGTTATGAACGAAGAAGCTCAAATGTACATCGACGAGGCCGAAGAGAAGATGCAGTCCGCTGTGTCGCACTTCGAGACCGGCCTGTCAAAAATCCGCGCAGGGAAAGCGTCCCCCGCCTTCCTCGCTAACATCAAGGTTGACTATTACGGCACGGAGACACCGCTCAACCAGGTCGCCAACGTCGGCACCACCGACGCGCGCACCATCGTCGTACAACCATGGGAAAAGGCGATGCTCCCGAAAATCGAGAAAGAAATCCTGAAGGCAAACCTCGGACTGACCCCCGTGAACAACGGCGAAATCCTCAGGATTACCGTCCCGGCTCTCACAGAAGACCGCAGGAAACAACTCGTAAAGCAGGTCAAAGGCGAGGCCGAGAACACAAAGGTCGCCATCCGCAATGTCCGCAAAGACACGAACAACACCCTCAAGCAGCTTGAGAAAGACACGATTACCGAGGACGAAAGCAAACAGGGCCAGGAACTCGTGCAAAAGCTGACCGACAAGTACGTCGCTCAGACCGACAAAATCACTGAAGCCAAGGAAGCCGAAATCCTCAAAGTCTGAACAAAGAATTTTTTGTAGTATTTGGTTATGATAGGGTCGCGGCTCATAAGCCAACGCCCTATCTCTTTACCTGTCCAAAGCCACAAGAGACCCGACAATGGAACTCCTCTCCCCCGCCAAAAACGCCGACACCGGCATCATAGCCATAAACTCCGGCGCAGACGCCGTCTACATAGGCGCATCGGACTTCGGTGCACGTAAGGCCGCCTCCAACTCCGTCGAAGACATCGAGAGGCTATGCCGCCATGCGCACCTCTACGGCGCAAAGGTCTACGTAACGCTGAACACAATCTTGTACGACAGCGAACTTCCTCAAGCCCAACGACTTATCCATCAACTCCACGACGCAGGCACTGACGCACTGATAATACAGGATCTCGGGATTCTTAAACTTGACATTCCTAAAATCGAACTCCACGCAAGCACCCAGATGCACAACTACGACTTGAACCGCATTAAATTCCTTGACGACTTAGGATTCAAGCGAATCGTGCTTGCCCGCGAATGTTCTTTAAAGCAAATCCAGGAAATCCGCAAAACCATCAAAGCCGAAATCGAATGTTTCGGACACGGAGCGTTGTGCGTCAGCATGAGCGGACAGTGCTACATGAGCGCGCGTCTCGGCGGCAGGTCGGCTAACCGTGGAGAATGTGCACAGGCGTGCAGGATGAAATATTCACTGCTCAATGCTGAAGGAAAAGTTGTAGTGGACGATGGTTACTTATTGTCACTAAAGGATTTCTCTACGGAACGAAAAATCAAACAAATGATTGATTCTGGAGTAGATTCCCTGAAAATCGAAGGGCGGTTGAAGGACAGTGTTTATGTGGCTAATGTCACTGCGTATTACCGCAAGTTGATTGACGCACTGACAGAAGGGAAGGCGCGCTGCTCGTCCGGCAGTTGCACATACGACTACACGCCCGACCTCTCCAAAACCTTCAACCGTGGCTTTACCGAATATTTCCTCAACCCCACGCCCGGAAAAATGGCTGACTTCATCAGTCCAAAATCAATGGGCGAAGAGTTTGGAACGTGTGTCAGTTCAAAAGGCAATATCCTGACTGTCAATACAAAACATCAGGCTCACAATGGCGATGGACTATGCTGCGAGGTCGGCGGCGAGATTGTGGGATTCAGGATTGAGAAAGTCGTCGACCGAAACAGGTTCTTGACGAACAACACTCGCCAGATTAAGCCGGGGACAATAATCCGCCGAAACTTGAACACTGAATTTGTCCGCGCCGTCGAACACTCCAAAACTCAGCGGAAAATCAGCATTGAACTGCATTTTTCCGCGACCGACAGCGAGTTGAAATTGGAAATAATAGATGAAGACCACCTTTCTACAACCTCAACAATGCCATTCGCAGCCGCGCCCGCCCAAAATCCGCAAAAGGCGTTTGAAAACCTGAAAAACTCGATGTCAAAAACCGGCTCTCAATTTCAGGTTGTGGACTTCCAAGTTTCACCGTCGGACGCCGCTGTGCCTTTCGTCCCAAACTCGATAGCCAACGAACTCCGCCGCAAGGCAATCGAAATGCACATCGAAAACCGAATCCGTCATTTTGCGCCGAAGATGTCGCCGATTCCTGACAATGACGTTCAGTATTTCGCACCCGACGGCGACTACCACCTCAACGCCGCCAACAAACTCGCCGTCCAATTTTACAAAGACCACGGCTGCGAAGTGACACAACCGGCGTTTGAACTTTTGAAAAACACTGACGGGCTGGAAGTCATGACAACGAAATACTGCATACGCCGTGAACTCGGATTCTGCACCAAACTGAATAAAAAAATGCCCGAGGAGTGGCTCCCGGGCAATTTTTTATTGAAAGGTCAATATCAAGATTTCTCTGTCATATTCGACTGCAAGGATTGCTGCATGAGGATATACGCAAAATAAACCGCGATGTTACTCCTCGCGGACAACCGCGTCCTTGAACGTCTCCGAAACGCCCAACAAATTCTTCCAAATATTGTCGGCGACGGGTATTCCGTTCTCAAGCCGCTGTTTCATTGCGTGTTTCTCGGGGTCGCCGGGAATCATGACTTCCTGACCTTCGAGCGGCCTCATGCTCCTGATTATCGCGGCTAACTGTTGCATCCTCTCGCGGAACTTCTTTATGTTAGTGAACTTGCGGATGTCCACGGCATGGAAACAGTGGGAAATACCACGCTTCTTCGACATATCCGACCCGAACATCGGCATAAGGTCATGCCCAAAGTCGCTGCCCGACAGGACACTGCACATTACCTCCACCATCATTCCGAGCCCAAAGCCCTTATAGTCGCCGATTGGACGGACGCACTTGGCCTTCTTAGCATCGGTAGTGAACTGACCGTTCTCGTCGTATGCAAGTCCGTCGCCAAGCAACTGGTTCGTTTCCTTGTGGTTACGGACATAGTTCCAGCTGATTATCGACGTCGCCATGTCCAGGCACAACGGCTCCTCGCCCTCTATCGGACACGAAAAACAGATTGGGTTTGTGCCAAAAAATGGTTCTACCGCGCCATGAGCCTTGACGAGCGAATTTGTGTTTGTGAACGCAAAGCCTATCATGTCGTGCCGGGCAGCATACTCGGTGAAATAGCTTGCCGCGCCGAAATGTGACGAGTTCCTTACCGCCACAATCCCGGAGCCGTTCCTCGATGCCATGTCGATGCAAAAATCCATTGCAAATATTCCCGAATGATGTCCGATTGCGCCGTCTGCGTCTATGAGCTTAGCAGAGCCATTGTCTTTTACAATACGGAACACAGGATGCCTATTGATGCGCCCCTTGATGAATCCCTCGACATAATGCGGGAACAGCGACAAGCCGTGGGTGTCGATACCCTTCAGTGATGCCTCGACAACACTGTCCACAAGATGTGATGCAGACTCGGGTTCTACTCGAATCTCCTTCAGGATGTCAGACATCACCGACTTCAGTTTTTCGGCGCCAAGATATATCATAATTGCTTGTGTAAATTATTATTTACTCGTGAAACTTATATACTAAGATTCTACTGCAATTACTTTACCAAAGTACCCAAATTTTCACCTTTTATTACCTTTCCGAGCGTGCCTTTCTTAGTCATGTCGAAAACCATGATAGGCATGTTGTTCTCGCTGCACAATGCGAAGGCGGTGAGATCCATCACTTTAAGTTTCTTCTGAATTACCTCGTCGTATGTCACATTGTCATAGCGCGTTGCCGTCGGGTCTTTTTCCGGGTCGGCGGTGTAGATTCCGTCTACTCGTGTGCCCTTAAGAAGGATGTCCGCCTTAATCTCAAGGCTGCGGAGTGCCGCCGCGCTGTCGGTCGTGAAAAATGGATTTCCAGTGCCGCCTGAGAATATGACGACGTAGCCCTCTTCGAGCGCGGTGATTGCGCGGTTAGCGGAAAAACGCTCCGCATACGGCTCCATGAGCGTGGAAGTCAAGACCTTCGCCTTGCCGCCGAGTTGCTCGACCATGCTCTGTATGGCGATGCCGTTTATCGTAGTCGCCAACATGCCCATCGAATCGCCCTTCACGCGCTCCACGCCTTTCTTCGCGCCAGTAATGCCACGGAAAATATTACCGCCGCCTACCACGATGCCCACTTGCACGCCCTGGCGCACAACAGACAAAATCTCCTCGCAAAATTCCTCAAGTGTGTCGGCATTGATGCCATACTTGTCGCAGCCGGCCAGCGCCTCGCCGCTCAGTTTGAGGAGTATCCTTTTATACTTCAATTCTGACATTTTATACACCTTATTATATATAGTTAAACTTACATTTTGAATTTCACAAATTTAATATTTTTTCATAAATTTGTCAGCAATATTTGACGAAAAATATCAAAAATGAATCCGAACATAGCGCAATACATTGAGCAAGAAGTAGTTATCTCAAAAGCGACAAGTCATCCGGACTTGTCATCGTTCACGTTTACACCCGATGGCGGACTTATGTTCGCCACCGGCGAGACTGTCAGGAACACAATCTCGACCGACTTCCTCGGTTTTAGCGGCTGTCTCGAACAGTCACGCTCATTGGACAGGGTGATGGGCGATTATTACTCCGGTTCAAGCAATTCTCTATACAAACTACAAGAATCTTTGTCCCAATTCCTACAGACCGAGGACACTTTGGTTCTCGGAAGTTATGAAGGATTGTGCGCAGACATCATGGAATCGCTATTGAACACTGAAGATGTCGCCATCTACGACGCGGCAATCTCAGTGCCACTAAGACGGGGCATAAAGAGTTGCCAAGCCGAAAAAATGAGGTTCCCGCACGGCGACATGGAACGATTGGAGCAGAATCTCAAACTCTCCATGCTCAAACGCCTGCGCGTTGTCATAACCGACGGCATTTTCTATGACTCGGGACACTGCGCTAACCTACAGACAATCCGAGAGTTAGCGTCCAAGTACGACGCAATGGCCATCATAGACGACAGTTTCGGCTTCCTCACTACCGGCAAGAATGGACGCGGCGCAGACGAGCTGTGCGGCGTGAGGGGCTTCCAGGACTTGAAAATCATCAACATGCAACACTCCCTGTGCTGCAATACCGGGGTCGCCGTCTCCGGCGACAAAAACCTCATCCAACTGCTCCGCCTGCGCTCGAGGTGTTGCAGGTACACTCTTTCGCCGTCCGAAAACGACATCATCAACGCCCAAAAAATCCTCGACACAACCGCCGCCGACCCGTCACGTATTGGACGCCTCCACCGAAACGCTGCGCAACTCGCTGACATACTGCACAATGAAGGCTTTGAATGTGAAAAGCCGGACGCAGGGATTGTGTCATTCGTGACGGACATGCCGACCGACAAGATAAAAACATCGCTGAGGAAACTCGGCCTCGTCGCCCAATACGCAAAAGTCGGCAAGCAGACCTTAGTATCCCTCAAAGTATCAGCAAGTTGCAATTTTTAGGCAGAATAAAGTGAAAAAAACTTGCATAAAACATACCAAAATTGGAAAAAAAACACTATTTTTGAAAAATTTTATTTAGAATTAACGCACAAGAGTAATAACCATGCTTAACCTTACTCAGAACTTAAAGTTAATACAGAAACTTTCGCCACAGCAGATTCAGTTAATCAAACTGTTGGAGATACCGACGATGGAACTCGAACAGCGCATAAAACGCGAAATCGAAGAAAATCCAGTCCTTGAAGAAGGCTCGGCGGACGACGAAAGCGACATCAATGAACCCAACACGGAGCCCAAGGACGACTTCGCAAGCGACCGTGACCGCGATAGAGACAACGACACCGACAATGAAAACGATGCCGACGGGGACACCGACCCCGAACCCGACATCGCCGACGAATATATCGAGGACTCTTACGACGAAAAAGTCGACGAATACTCGCCCGACGACTACTATGACGACGACGAAATCCCCAACTACAGACTTAACGCAAACAACTACTCCGACGACGACAATAAGAACGAAGTCCCATACACCCAAGCTGCATCGCTCCACGAGACCCTCCTCTCCCAACTCGGACTCGGAGTGCTTAACGAAGACGAACAACTCCTCGCCGAATACATCATCGGCAACATCGACGACGACGGCTACCTGCGCCGCGACCTCGAATCCATAGTGGACGACGTAGCTTTTACTGCCGGTGTGGAAACCACTGAAAAAGAACTACAAAGGCTACTTGTCATAATCCAAGACTTTGACCCCGCAGGCGTCGGCGCACGGGACATTAAGGAATGTCTGATGATCCAAATCGTCAAGAAATACAAAAACGGACAAGGCAACAAGATTGTACTGAAGACCGCGTACAAGATACTTAAAGACCATTTCCAGGAGTTCACAAAAAAACATTACCAAAAAATCGCGTCAAAACTTGACGTGGACGACGCGACACTCAAACAGGCCGTCGACGAAATATCGCACCTCAACCCCAAACCCGGCAGCATATACTCCACAATGCTCTCGAAAAACTCCCAGCACATCACGCCGGACTTCATCCTCGAAGACAAGGAAGGTCAACTAATCCTCAGCCTCAACTCAAAAAACATCCCCGAACTCCACGTCAACAAGACATACTCCGACATGGTGGAGACAATGTCGAAGAAAAAAGGCGAAAACAAAGACAAGGACACCTTAGCTTTCGTAAAACAGAAAATGGACTCCGCAAAATGGTTCATAGAAGCCATCAGACAACGCCAAAACACCCTCATGGCCACGATGAACGCAATTATCGAGTTCCAAAAAGAATACTTTGAAGAAGGCGACGAGACAAAGTTGAAACCTATGATTCTCAAGGATATAGCGGAAAAGACAGGCTTTGACATATCCACAATATCCCGCGTCGCAAACAGCAAGTACATCCAGACACACTTCGGAATTTTCCCGCTAAAATTCTTCTTCTCGGAAGCCATGAAAACGCAGGACGGCGACGAAGTGTCGACCCGTGAGATAAAGAAAATCCTGAAAGAATGTATCGACGGCGAATCCAAGAGCCGTCCGCTCACAGACGAAAAACTCGCCAAAATCCTCCAAAAGCGCGGCTACCAGATTGCGCGCCGCACAGTCGCCAAATACCGCGAGCAGATGAACATCCTTGTGGCAAGGCTGCGAAAAAAGTTGTAACCGTGCTAACTATCTAACATACAGCACCGATGAAACTATTACTTCATCCATTTATAATGCCTCTGTATTCATACACATTATACATGGGGATAGAGCGGCAGTCATACGTCATCGACTACACGAAGATACTTGTCCAGTACGGCATGGTAATAGCCATCGCCATAATATCGCTCTTCACAATGAGAATGGAAAAAATGCAAACCCTCAAAGAGCGGATTACGGCAGCCACATGCATGGTCGCAGCGTACATCGGGGCAGCATACGTACTCCAAATGCCAGGCTTAGGGCTGTACACATGGGGCGTGATATACACCATGATAATATACATCATCCCGACCATAATCCTCACATTCTGCGACTCCGCACCGGCGGCTCACATCGGAGCACTCGCCGGATACGCCGCCATCGTCGGCTTCAAGACTGGCACAGACACCTTTTGGCCATTTGTAATTACACTGCTCATGCTCGCGCTCCACTCGACGTTCACCACCCCTAACGACCAAAAACACTTAAAGTCAGACTTACTATTTTTCATTATCGGAATAGCACAGGCAATAGGCATCATGGCGATAGGCGCATGACAAAACCAAAAAAATCAACAAAAACGTAACACAAAATTAGTTTTGAAATTTTGCTAAAAAGCATTAACTTTGCAGTCCGTAACAGAAAGAATCAAAATGAAAAAACCATTAACATACAACTATTCAACAACGGCAATCATCGAACGAGGCCATGAACTTGCCATACTTGCAAAGGAAGACCTGAAAGTCCTCGAAAAATTCGGAGCGAGCCAGAAGGACATCGACCAGCTCGAAAAAAAAATCGCCGAATACAAGAAATTCCCCGAAGACGCGCATTTCGCCGAAATCGTCAGGGAAAAGACACTACTTAAATACGAAGCAGAACAGAAACTGATTACGACTGTCAGGAACTTCTTCCTGCAATTCTCAATCATAATCCCATCAAAAAAGGAATCGAAAAAATATTTCCCTTCCCAAAAACTCACCGGCCTTAAGACCAAAGACCTCATCGCAATCGCCGAAAAAGCGATCACTGTAGGGAAACGGTTCAAAGACCAGTTCGCAAGGCTCGAACTCCCGGACACCAACCTCGACGAAATCCGCACACTCATCAGCGCGACAAAAAAGACCGTGAAATCCCTCGACCAAGTGCGCGTGGACAGGATAAAAAACACAAACAAAAGGCGCGACCTCGGCTCGACACTCTACGAACAGATTGTCAAACTATGCCGCTACGGAAAGATATACTGGAAGGACAGGGACGAAGAAAGATACAAGAAATACCTGCTTTACGTAAAAAATGACAACAAAATCGACTAACATAAAGCATTATCGTCCAATCGATTACAAAATATAATCACTTGCAAAGGCTAAAAAAATAAAAAAAAATTTGGACAAACCGCAAAAAAAGCCTACCTTTGCATCGTCAAAAAAGACATACATGGTGCCATAGCTCAGTTGGTAGAGCAAAGGACTGAAAATCCTTGTGTCCCCGGTTCGATTCCTGGTGGTACCACTCAAAATTTTTGTCATACATAGAAATATTAGATTATACCGATGGTGCCATAGCTCAGTTGGTAGAGCAAAGGACTGAAAATCCTTGTGTCCCCGGTTCGATTCCTGGTGGTACCACCTCACATAGGACTTGACGATGAATCAAGTCCTATTTTTTTACGAAATTCCCACAAAAAAAATCCAAAAAAAATCCCAAAAACTGCCGATTATTGAAATAATTTTTCATATATTTACACTCCAATATCATACATAAATTACACACTTACCATAAGACTATGAGAAAATTGAAATTATTATATACTACATCACTTATAATCAGTGTCTTAGCGTTACTTGTACAATGTACTGGCGACAAGCAGAAGATGTACCGTATCGGCATGTCGCAGTGCGCCGGGGACGATACGTATTGGCGCAAGGAGATGAACCGGCACATCAAGGCAAACGCCATGATGCGCGGAAACATTGACCTGATAATCACCGACGGAAAAAACTCAAACCAAAAACAGATAGAGGACATCAAAGGATTGATAGCGCAAGGAGTGGACCTCATCATGATTTCGCCCAACGAAGCCGACGCCCTCACTCCCATCGTCACCGAAATATATAAAAAAGGCATACCCGTAATACTCATAGACCGAAAGACAAACAACGACTGCTACACATGTTTCATCGGCGCAAGCAACGTGGCAATCGGCGCAAAAGCCGCCGACTACGTAGGCACATTCGCAAAAAAAGGCGCGAAAATAATCGAACTCCACGGCCAACAGGGCGCGTCTGCCGCCATCGAGCGCGGAACGGGCTTTAACACAAGAATCAAAGAAAAATACTCACACAAATATTTTGAACACATAGCCGACCTATTCTGCGAATGGAACCAGCAACTCGCCAAACAAAAAGTCGCCGCACTCATCGCCGACGGAATAATACCCGACGTCGTATACTCACACAACGACGACATGGCGACCGGCGCATACGAGGCGATAGAGGCCGCCGGACTTAACCCCGACGACATCATAATACTCGGAACCGACGGCGCGTCAGGCGAAAGCGGCGGAATAAAAGCCGTAATCGACGGCAAAATCGACGCGACGTTCCTGTACCCCGACGGCAGCGAGGAGGCGATAAACACCGCCGAAGAAATCCTCGCCGGCAAGGAAGTGCCAAAAAACATCGCGCTGACCACTGTACAAATCGACCTCAACAACGCCGAAGGACTGTATGGCCAGCTCAACATGTCCCGCTACCAAGAGGACAGAATCATAAAACGCGACAAAATCCTGAGAGACCAGGAATCCACAATCTCGACCCAAACCAACGTAATCGTCGTCGTGGCGTCGCTGTTGCTTTTAGTGATAGGCGCGCTCATCTACATCGTAAAACTGTGGCAAGAAAAAAAGAGAAACAACCAGATGCTCAACGAGAAAAATGCCGAGATTAACGCGCAAAAGGAGGAACTCGAATCCCAGGCATCGTACCTCAACCAGATAAACGAACAACTCGAACGCAACAAAGAAAAAATACTCGGCTCGATAAGATCCGCACAGACTATACAATCAGCCGCACTGCCCACAGAAGCCGACCTCAACTATTACTTCAACGCATTCGTCCTCTACCGTCCCAAGGACATCGTGAGCGGCGACTTCTACTGGTACCACCGCGAAGTGGACACTGAAAAGGAAATACACATATTCGGCGTGATAGACTGCACAGGCCACGGCGTGCCGGGCGCGTTCATGAGCCTCATCGGCGTCAACCTGCTCGACCAGATTGTTAAACAGCGTAAGATATACTCGCCAGCACTTATCCTCGACGAACTTAACAAAGCTGTCCGGGCTGCGCTAAGGCATGACGAGACCGGAAATAACGACGACGGAATGGAAGCCATACTCTGCAAAATTGAAAAGCGTCACCAATCCAACATAACCCTCACATACGAAGGCGCAAAATTTCCCCTGCGCCACTACATTAAAAGCACCGGACAAATCGAAAGCTACAAGACATCACGGCGGCAGATTGGCGGAAAATTCCGCCACATAGAATCGCTTATGACCTTTGAAGACCACTCGATAGAAGTCAATGCCGGCGACAGGATTTACCTCTCATCAGACGGCCTTGCCGACCAGAACAACTACGAACGCAAACGCTACTCCGCGAAACGGTTCGAGGATTCCATCCTGGCATCCATAAACATGCCAATGTCAGAGCAACGCGACTACATCTGGAACGATGTGTCTGTATACATGCGTAACTGCGAACAGCGCGACGACATCACAGTCCTCGGCATCGAAATATAACCATCTGAGCGCGGACGGCACGTCCGACTACTCCACGAACTTATATCCGACACCCTTGACCGTCCTGATGTACTCCTCGCCAATCTTCTCGCGAAGTTTACGGATGTGAACATCGATTGTACGGTCGCCAACAACTATCGTGTCGCCCCATATCGCGGTATATATCTCCTCGCGGGTGAACACTTTCTCCGGCCTTGATATTAACAGCAAGAGCAGTGAAAACTCCTTACGCGGCAGCGACAACTCGACGCCGTTGTTAATGACAGTATACTTCTCACGGTCTATCTCGAGATTGCCAAGTTTGATGATATTGGACTCGGAAGCCTCCTCAGTCTCCGCGCTTACGCCAAACCGCTTGAGCAATGCCGCCACACGGCTGATGAGCACTTTCGGCTTTATGGGCTTTGTGATATAGTCGTCCGCGCCGGCATCAAAACCGGCGATTTGCGAATAGTCCTCGCTGCGGGCGGTAAGGAACGCCACGACAGTCTTGTTAAGCGTAGATTGTTTGCGGATTTCCTCGCAAGTCTCTATGCCGTCCATCTCGGGCATCATCACATCCAAGATTATCAGATGCGGCACATACTGCTTGGCGAGCTTTATGGCGTCCTTGCCATTATTTGCCGTGAAAACATTGTACCCAGCCCTTTTAAGGTTATACGAAAGGAACTCGAGGATGTCGGCCTCGTCGTCCACAAGAAGAATTTTGTAGTTGTTTTCCATGATATGCTAAATTTATGCTTTTTGTAATGTAAGGGTGAAAGTCGTGCCTACACCCAACTTGCTTCGTACCGAGACATGCGCCTTATGCGCCTCGACGATGTGCTTGACGATGGCCAAGCCGAGACCCGTGCCGCCGGTGTTCGAACTGCGCGCCTTGTCCACGCGGTAAAAACGCTCGAACACACGTCCGATGGACTCTTCCGGTATGCCTATGCCCTTGTCGCTTACCTCGAAGAGGTACGCTCCCTCTACATCGAAAATCGAGACTGTAGTGACGCCACCACTATCGCTGTAATTAATGGAATTTACGATAAGGTTGGAGAACACTGTATAAATACGCTTCCTGTCCGCCATGACCATTATAGGCTCCTCGACGGTTGTATTAAGTACAAATTCGATATTGTTCTTCTTCGCCTGTTCCTCGTAGAAGTCAAAACATTCCCTAATGACACTTACTATGTTGACAGGCGCAAGTTGTATGGTAATCATGCCGGACTCCAGCTTGGAAATCGTCTCCATGTCGTCGACAATGCTGGTAAGGCGGGCGATATTGCGCGACGCGCGTTCAAGGTATATCAAGTTTCGGCTGCTGTCGTCGATAGCTCCGTCCAAAAGCGTGTCGATATAGCCCTGCAGGTTGAACAACGGTGTGCGAAGCTCGTGGGACATGTCGTTGATATACTCCCGACGGAACTTCTCGTTGTTCTTCAGGATGGTTATCTCGTTTGTCCTGTCCTTCGCCCACTGCGCTACATCGTCATTGACCTGCGATATTATCCGGGCAAGATTGTCGTCCGGATCAGATTCTACCTGTGGTTCAGGTTTCGGCTGAGGCTGTTCGGGTTTGGCCTCCGTATTGTCGCCTTTATAATCGTTCACTTCGACCGAAATCGGCTTTACCTGGTCTGAGACAAACTTTTTCAACGCACTCTTAAGCAGATAATACACACCAAAGCCGACAATCACACACACCATGACTATCGGCAACCATGGCACACTGCCATCGCTTAACTTCGCCGCCAATACCATCGACAAAGCAAGCACGATCGCCATAATCATTGCAATGGCAAACGACAATCCTCGTGTAGAATAGTTAATCATACTCTTATCGTTAATTTTCCAACTGCAAAATTAATATTTAAAACATAAAATCCAAAAATTAGGGCTATTATTTATGCAATATTACGAAAAAAAACTACTTGCAGCCGCCATTTTTTATGAACGTCTCCACATCTTCGACGGTCTTCGGGACGGTTCCGCCTATCGCACGGCTGCCGTCTGCGGTTATCAGCAGGTCGTCCTCTATGCGCACACCTCCAAAATCACGGTAACGTTCCACAGCGTCATAATTGATGAAGTCGCCGAACTTGTTTCCGCTGCGCCAAAGATCGATGAGTTGCGGGATGAAATAGATGCCCGGCTCGTCGGTGATTATCATATTTTCCTTCAAGTCAAGTCCATAGCGCAGACAGTTTGGACCGAAGACTGTTGACCTTTTTACATTATCATTATAGCCAACGAAATCCTCGCCGTAGTTCTCCATGTCGTGTACGTCAAGCCCGACCAAATGTCCAAGTCCATGCGGGAAAAACAGCGCATACGCACCGCTCTCGACGATGCTGTCTGTGTCGCCTTTCATCAGCCCCACACTCTTAAGCCCCGTGGCAATCTCACGCGCAGCGAGGTCGTGCATCTTGCGCCATGAAACGCCGGGCTTAGCGGCTTTGATGACGCTCATGTTTGCGCTCAACACAATATTATAAATGTCGTTCTGCCTGTCGGAATACTTGCCCGAGACTGGGAACGTGCGCGTCATGTCGCCCGCGTAATGCTCAAAACTTTCCGAGCCGGCATCGACGAGCAGCAGTCTACCATCATCGAGCGTTCCACGGCGACCATGGCTGTGGAAAACTTCGCCGTGGACTGTGACGATAGGCGGGAAAGAGTGGTAATATCCCTGAGAAACAGCGACTTTCGATATTTCTCCAAGGACATCGCGTTCCGTTGCCTGGACACCCGAGGCGATGCACTCGCCGACGAATATCATAGCCCGACGGTGCATGGCTTCCGTAGCCGCCACGCCTTTCTCTATCTCGACGATTTCTTCCGGCTCTTTTACCGTCCGCATCGCCACTATCGCCTTAATCATCTCAATGGACTGACGCTCTTTGAGTTGCGACGGCGGAATATTCAACAACTCCGACACCCAAATCGCGATGTCGCCCTGATACGGATTGATGAAATGGATTTTGCCGTGGTGCGCGGACAGAAAACCGCGAAGTTCACTCGTCGGGCGGGTGTTGGCGATGCCGACGAGCGCAGCCTTGTCAGCCACCGACGGCGCAGGGCCGTTCCAAATGATGTCTTCAATGGTCAGGTCGTCGCCAAAAAGGTAATCCGCGCCGCCGTCGCAGTCCAACACCGCAAACAGCCCCGGCTCGTCGATGCCGACGAAATACAGGAACGTGCTGTCTTGGCGGAACGGGAATGTGTTGCCCGAGTAGTTGAACGGCAATTCGTTGTTGCCCGGCAGAAGTATCAGCCCCGAGCCGACCGTTTTTTTGAGGGCTTCGCGCCTCTTTGAATATGTCTCTTTGCTGAACATTTTAGTTGAAGTATTAGTTTAATCCAAATAAAGTTTGGTTTCGAGGACAAAGATAATGATAAATACAATACGCGCCAAGAAAAAATTTGCTGCGAATACCCCAAAAAAAATCTTCCCAAACATAAACTTCGGCATTTGTTTTGAAATACAATTAATGACCATAAACTATAAACCACTAAAACTTAAAAAAATGCCATACAGAAGATTGCCAAATACAGACGCCGCAAGGGTTCGCGCCCTCAGCAAGATTATCGAATTCGGGACTAAGTACGATGTCCGCCTCCTCGCATTCAAGGAAGCCACGTTCAACAAGATAAAGGCCTTCATGCCCATCTTCGAACAGGCACGGATGATGCAGAAGGAGGCGAAGGACAGGCAAGTGGCTAATAGCAAGGACTATACAAACGCCCACAAAAAGGCCAAAATCTACATCTCCCACTTCCTCCAAGTCCTCAACATGGCGATCTTGCGCGGCGAAATAAAACCGTCGGCGCGTAAATATTACGGCCTCGACGAGAAAAGCGGACGAATCCCCGACCTCGCCACAGAAAAGGAAGTCATCGAATGGGGCGAAAAAGTCATCAAAGGGGAGAACGACCGTGTCGTCAGAGCCGGAACGCCGATACTTTGCCCCAAAATAGGCGTCGTGAAAGTATACTACGACCAGTTCATCGAAAAACTCAACTTCCAAAAGATGCTCCAAAGCATCAGCACAAGGACTAACACCAAAGTCTCGTCGCTCCGCCCGGACTGTGACCGCCTCATCGCCCAGGCCTGGAACGAAATCGAGGAATACTACAGCACAGAGACCCCGGAGCGCAAACGCGAACAATGCTCAAAATACGGCGTGACATACGTCCTGCGCCCGTATGAAAAACAAAAAGAGGAACTCCGCTACGGTTTTGCATCATAAAAACACAAGGAGTTGAGAGAACACACACAACAAAATGTCACTGAGCCTTAACAACACATCTGTAATGGCATGTCTTCTCGGGCTTTTGCTCCTGATGACAGGGTTTGTCGGCTTCATGGCTCATACATTCTCCAACACGACCGCAGAACTCGAGGGCGTAAAACTCGTCGACACAAAGGACATCGCCGACGCCCTCGAATCCAGCGACAAAGTCTGTGTCGTGACCACAATCCACTCCGACGACACATTCGACATGCCCGACAACCACCAGAAAGCCATTAAAGGGCGGATCTATATATGTGCGATTTGGCCCGACAACACACAGAATGTCCTGCTCGACTGGAACCACAAGTCCAACTATCTCCGCATCCCCGACGGCACCTCGAAAGGCTTTATACACATCACGCCACGGTCGATAGAGTGTGACCAAGACACCTCTACCCTCTCACAACTAAAACTCACAAAAACCTACAACAACTTAGAAGTCAGATATTTCAAATATAAGTTCAACCTCAATGGCATCTACACGAAAGGCGAGCCGCGCATAATTCTACAGCGCGAATACATCCCCGACAGCGCGAAAGTGGCACTCTCCATAACAAAAAGCAACGCCGACGACAGCGCGTTTGAAGTGACGAGCGTCGTCCCCTACTCCACCGCCAAAGCCCGCCAAAACAGCATCTCAAACGCCAAGACAATCTACATCATCATCGCCGCCATCGGCATCGTGATGTTTTTCATCCCGGAAAAGCAAGCCCAAAACACTATCACAAACACAAGGCAGATAGTGTCTAAGATAATCAACGACATAAAGGATTGACCCCGTTTGCATCCGCAATCTTCTTACGGACAGCCTTCAACTGGTTGCAAGTGTTTCTTCCGTGGTTCATTTTTTGATTATAACAACTTCATACAAATATAATGAATGTCCCCCATAATCACAATAATCGTGTTTAGTTCCTTGAGGCGGTTTATAACCGCCCAACACCGCCCTTATCCCTTCACCTCCACTACGCTACATTCTAACGCACCCGCCACGGCGGGGTAATGTTTCCTGACAACCACCCCGACATTGGAAATGCCGGCAAAATTCTTCTTCAGCCGCATCAGGATACGGTGGGCGATATTCTCGATGAGGTTACATTCCACGAGCATTTCCCACGCCACCGCGTCATATATCTTGGAATAATCCACAGCGTCGTCGAGGCAGTCGCTGATGCCCGGCGTCTCGGTGTCGCAGTCGTAATATACCGTAACGTCCACGTCGCTGCCCGCCATGCGCTCGGCGTCCGTGGTGCCCACGTGGGCGCGGAATTTCATACCTTCGAGCCTGATTGTACCCATTTCGCGTATTTTTAATGATTAACGACAAAAAATCGACCGCAAAATTACAAAATTGCCTTAAATTTTGTTACTTTTGCGGCATAAAAAAATTTTTAACGAAAATGGAAGAAATCAAGACAGAAAGCGGCGAGAAGAAGGCCTCGCTCAACTTCATCGAACAGATTATAGAAGGCGACCTACAGGACGGCTACAAGGGCGAAGTACACACCCGCTTCCCCCCAGAGCCAAACGGCTACCTCCACATTGGCCACGCCAAGTCGATAATCCTCAACTACGGCATGGCGAAAAAATACAACGGCAAGATGAACGTCCGTTTCGACGACACCAACCCAACCGCCGAAAAGACTGAGTACGTCGATGCAATCCGCGAAGACCTCCACTGGCTCGGCGCAGAGTGGGACGACCGCGAGTATTACGCCTCCAACTATTTCCAGCAACTCTACGAATGGGCGGTGATGCTCATCAAACAGGGCAAGGCATACGTCTGCCAACTCACGCCCGAAGAACTCAGCGCGCACCGTGGCACACCGGCAGAACCCGGCACAAGCCCCTACCGCGACCGTCCGATAGAAGAAAGCCTCGACCTATTCGAGAGGATGAAAAACGGCGAGTTTCCCGACAATTCATACACCCTCCGCGCCAAAATCGACATGTCGTCGCCAAACATGCAGATGCGCGACCCCATAATGTACCGCATACTTCACGCCGAGCACCACCGCACCGGCAACAAATGGTGCATCTACCCCATGTACGACTACGCCCACGGCCAAAGCGACTACATCGAGGGCATCACACACAGCATCTGCACGCTCGAATTTGAGGTGCACAGGCCCCTGTACGACTGGTTTCTCGACCAGATAGCACCCGCAGGCGCACCGCGTCCCCACCAGCACGAATTTGCACGTCTCAACCTCAACTACACCGTGATGTCGAAGCGCAAACTCAAACGCCTCGTGGAAGAACATTACGTCAACGGCTGGGACGACCCCCGCATGCCCACCGTCAGCGGACTACGCAGACGCGGCTACACAAAAGATTCGCTTTGGAAATTCGTCGAGAAAGTGGGCGTGGCAAAACGCGACAACATCATCGACCTCTCGCTACTTGAATTTTGCATTCGCGAAGACCTTAACAAAAAGGCACTTAGGGTGCTTGGCGTAATCAATCCCTTGAAGGTAGTCATCACCAACTATCCCGACGGCAAGACCGAACTTCTCGAAGCCGTCAACAACCCCGAAAACCCCGACGACGGCACGCGAATGGTACCATTTGGCAAGGAAATCTACATCGAGCGCGAGGATTTCATGGAAAATCCGCCAAAAAAATATTTCCGCCTCAGCCCCGGCGCGGAAGTGCGCCTGAGGTACGCGTACTTCATCACATGTCAGGAAGTAATCAAGGATGCCGACGGCAACATCACCGAACTTCACTGCACCTACGACCCCTTGACACGCGGCGGCGACTCGCCCGACGGCCGCAAGGTGAAAGGCACAATCCATTGGGTGTCAGCCAAAGACGCAGTGAAAGCTGAAGTAAGGCTTTATGATAGGCTTTTCAACAAAGAGAATCCCGACGAGGCTGAGGAAGGCAAAGATTTCCTCTCTAACCTCAATCCCGACTCGCTCACAGTCAAGGAAGCCCTCGTAGAGCCGTCGCTTCTCGACGCAAAGCCCTTGGACAGCTACCAATTCGAGCGCATCGGCTATTTCTGTTGCGACAAGGAATCCACGCCCGGACACCTGGTCTTCAACCGCACTGTTACACTCAAAGACACTTGGGCGAAGATGAGCAAATAACAAAAATCCAAAAACAATAACGCACAAAAAACGCCCCGAACCATTCAGGATTTCGGGGCGTTTTATTATTAGGAAGTTGTGTACTGAATACTATTTTACGACGTATGTTACTTCAACAGAAGATATTTCAAACTTGCCGTCCCAGATGTTTACACAGAAGATGTCGGTATTAGCTAACGAAAGTACATCGTCAACACTGAACTCAATATCGAATGTCTCGCCCGTTGCACCTGTTGGAACTTTACCCTGCAACTTGAACGTAAAGTCGCCAAATTCGTCCGTGGAGTTCTCCCATTCGGAATTCCAACCAGCAAGCTGTCCAACATAATCCCATGTATTTTCATCATCTTTAGCCAATGCACAGTGGAAAACAAGTTTTGAATATCCAGAAACTGCATTTGCAACAATATCCGACAAAGCTTCTTTTGTTATGAAGTTTTTGTACGATTCAACATTTTCGGCCAAAGTTTCAGAAATCTTTGTGCCAATTATCGTGACATCGGTAATCGTGATGCCCTGACCTGCAATTACCAAACCGTTTTCCTTTATGCTTTCCAAGTCGGCCTCAGAAAGAGTAAAGTCGAATTGTCCTGAGAACATAGGATACAGAGAGCCTGCAGCACTTTGCATTGTGGCCTCGAGTGCCGGCCAGTTATCGGCAGCGGATTTCAACTGAATTTGGCGGTATTCTACGGTTGCGGCCGATTCCAATGTTCCTTTGACACTAACCAACGTCTGAGCAGTCAAACCCGAAAGTTGGTCCGCAGGAATGACAACGCCACCTTCCCATTGACCCAAATCTGTGGTGCCACTGAAGAGTACCGACGCGTCTACAACCGGCACTTCGACCTCTGGAATTGTGACTGTGACATCAGCGGTCTTCTCCTCTCCTGCCGCGTCCTTGTAGGTGACTGTCACTGTCTGCTCGCCCGAAGGCAAATTTGCAGCGGAAAGTGTGATTTTATTGTCTTCAGCAGTGAAGTCAGTTCCTTCAAGTACGACATCGCCGATCTGAAGTTTTGTTATCATTGACAGATTTTCGCCTGTGACTGTTACAGAACCATCTTCATTGAAGGTGATTCCGCCAAGTGAGGGTACTACAACTGCGGCTTGTTCAGGAATATCCACTGGCAACGGAACTGAGTGTTCTGCTCCAGTTGCATCCTTGTAGATGACGGTTACTGTCTGCTTGCCTGTGGGGAGTTCTGCGTCTCCGAGAGAGATTGTGAGGGTATCGCCGTCAACCTTGAGCGCGTCGCCTTCCAAAACGACATCGCCAAGTTGAATCTTGGTGACTTGAGAGAGGTTTGTGCCTGTCACGGCGATAGTGCCGTCTTCACCAAACTTGATCTCCTTCGGAACCGGGACAAGTCCTGTGACAGTAGAATCGGTGCTGGTGGAGTCTGTGCCAGGTGTAACTGTGCCTGTAGAATCCGTGGGGGTGGTGTCGGTGCCTGAGTTATGAGTCGTGGTGTCTGTCACAATCTCGTCATCGTCGTCGCCGCAGGACGTGCTTACAAACGAGAGGGCGATAAGACCCGACAGAGCAAGCATCGTCGATACTTTAAAGATAATTTTTCTCATAGTAAGAATTAGTTATGTGTTAGTAATATATGAATATAAATCTTGGTAATAATACGGATATAAATCTTGGTTGTTTTACGCAGCAAATATATAACCAACTTTTGACGTGGCAAAATAAAATTGAATATTTTTTTGCATTTGTTTCGTTAAAATTGCGAAGTCTATTCCTCTTTCTTGTTTTCTATCGCCTTAATCAAATCCACGTTGAGTTGTTCAAGTTGAGAGAGTTGCACTTCGAAATTGAACTTACAGTCAAAAAGCCGACTTGTGAACCAAATCGGCTTTCAAAAATGTCATTATTTTTTGGCGTAATACGTGGTTTCGCCTGTGCCGGTGTCGGTCGATATGCGGGCGTTGCCTTTGTAGGTGTAGGTGGTGGTGGCGTATTCGCCCATTGGGTTGCCGTCTTTGTCAACGATGGTTTCGGATTTGAGCATTCCGTCGGAATAGTATTTGTAAATGATTTTTGAGCGGAAATGCTGCGCAGGGTCTTTGACGTTGGTGTAGTCGCAGCCGTAGGTGGTTTGCTCGATGAGTTTGCCGTCTTTGTATTTCTTGACGGTGGAACTTTCGACTTCCTTGTCTTTTTCCCCGTCTTCTTCCCATTCCATTTCGCAGGTGAGGGTCATTATCAATGTGTCGAGGGTGTAGTTGTCGTCGGCGTACCATGCGATTTCGTCTATTTCGGTGTAGTAAGAGTAGCCGTCGGTGCTCTGTTGGCCTGTTCCGTAGCGTTTTTTGTCTTGGTAGGTGTATGCCATTCCGCTGCGGTGGATGTTGCCGGTATTGATGTCGCCATCTTCTGAAATGAGGCGGTGGTTGGTGTCGTACTTGTAGGTGGTGCTGCCGTCGCCGTAGTCGCCCATTGAGTATTCGGTTACAGTGTTGCCGTCGTAAACCCATTTTTGAAGGGTGTCGCCGGTTTCGTCGTTGATAGAGTAGAGCGGTTTTTCCCAGTCAACGGACTTGTCGGCGTTTGAGGCGTTGGCGTTTTGAGACGGTGTTTCCGTCTTGGGTTCGGCGGGTTGGGTTTGGGTTTCTGTTTCAGCCGGTTGTTGGGCGGTTTCTTGATTTTTTGCGCCGCCGTTGCAGCCGCAGAGTGCCGCTGTAAGCATGGCGGCAAGGATGAAGGTTCTTTTCATGGTTATTAGTATTTGATGTAATGTCCTTTCCTTTATTTTCAATTCGTTTTTTTCATGTTGAATAAAATCAACCGACAGCGCAGACTTGATGTCCACATTGCCGGTTAATTAATGACATTATAATTAATTCCAAAACCCACTCTACTTCAGATACGACGAGCTCGAAATCGACTGGTTGTTATAGACCTTTTTGATGACGTCGGCGAAGAGGTCGGCGACGGTGAGGACTTCGATTTTGTCGCTGGGTTTCTTGAGCGGGATGGTGTCGGTTACGTAGAGTTTGGTGAGTTTTGAGTTTTCGATGCGGTTGTACGCCGGGCCCGAGAGGATGGGGTGGGTGATGATGGCGCGGACTGAGAGCGCACCGTTGTCCATCATCAGGTCGGCGGCCTTGGCGAGCGTGCCGGCGGTGTCGATGATGTCGTCAACGATGATGACGTTCTTGCCCTTCACGTCGCCGATGATGGTCATTTCGGCTACCTCGTTGGCCTTCTCGCGGTACTTGTGGCAGATTACCATCGGAACGCCGAGGAAGTGGCTGTACTTGTTGGCGCGTTTGCTGCCGCCGATGTCGGGCGAGGCTATGACGAGGTTTTCGAGTTTCAGGGAATTGATGAACGGCACAAAAATCGTCGATGACGAGAGGTGATCGACGGGGATGTCGAAGAATCCCTGGATTTGCTCGGCGTGAAGGTCCATGGTGATTACACGGTCAACG
Source organism: uncultured Bacteroidales bacterium (assembly GCA_905234655.1). Classification (GTDB taxonomy): domain Bacteria; phylum Bacteroidota; class Bacteroidia; order Bacteroidales; family UBA3824; genus UBA3824. Next base: position 27,978 of record CAJOJG010000011.1, on the reverse strand, counting down.
CCAGCGGTGGTCAATAGGTTGGCGATGAGTTTTGAGCCGATGGCGACGCGGGGCTTGTCTTTGCGGTCTTGACGCGCGAATCCGTAGTAGGGAATCACGGCGGCGATTTTGTACGCCGAGGCGCGGCGGGCGGCGTCAATCATCAGCAAGAGTTCCATGATGTTGTCGGCGGGGGTGAAGGTGGATTGCACGATGAATACATACGCGCCGCGCACCGTCTCTTCGAGGCAGGGCTGGTATTCGCCGTCGCTGTAGTGGTTCATCGTTACCTTGCCGAGTTCCGTGCCAAACGACTTTGCTATCTTTTCCGACAGGTACAATGACGTTGTGCCGGAAAAAATCTTTATGTTAGATGTTGAAGACATGTTTTAATTGATTATAATTAAAAGGCTGACAGCCAAGCGAATGTCTATCAGCCTTAATGTGTTTTTTATTTGATTACGAAATTTACCATCTTGCCGGGGACGATGATGACCTTGACGATTGTCTTGCCGTCCACAGTCTTCTGGAAACGCTCGTTGTCGCGGACTGCCTTCTCGATGCCGTCTTTGTCGAGTCCGGCGGGAAGGTCGAGCGTGAATTTTGTCTTGCCGTTGAAAGCCACGGGGTAGCATTTGGTGTCGTCAACGGTATATTTCTCGATGACCTGCGGGAACTGCGCGTCGCAGATGGTGGTGTCGTGTCCGAGTTGCTTCCAAAGTTCTTCCGTGATGTGGGGCGCGAATGGCGCGAGCGCAATCGTCAGTGGCTCAAGCACTTTGCGCTTGTTGCACTTGGCGGAAGTGAGGTCGTTGACGGCAATCATCATCGCGGAAACTGCGGTGTTGTAGTTGAGGGTCAGGATGTCGTCCTCTACTTTCTTCAACGTCTTGTGAAGTGTGCGCAGTTCGGATTCGGTGGGTTCGTCGTCGCTGACGTTGAGTGCGCCGTCCTTGCCGTTGAAGAACAAACGCCAGAATTTTTTGAGGAATCGGCTCACGCCCTCGATGTTGCTTGTGTCCCAGGGTTTTGACTGTTGAAGCGGTCCGAGGAACATCTCAAACAGACGCAGCGTGTCCGCACCGTAGTCTTCGACGACGTTGTCGGGGTTGACGACGTTGTACATCGACTTGCTCATCTTCTCGATGCCGTAGCCGCAGACGTATTTGCCGTCTTCGAGGATGAACTCGGCGTTGTTGTATTCGGGCCGCCATGCGCGGAATGCGTCGATGTCGAGGATGTCGTTTTTGACGATGTTGACGTCAACATGAAGTTCCGTGGTGTCGTATTGGGATTTCAAGCCGGCAGAGACGAATGTGTTGGTGTCCTTGATGCGATAGACGAAGTTGCTGCGGCCCTGAATCATGCCTTGGTTGACAAGGCGGCGGAATGGTTCGTCCTTGCAGACGTAGCCGAGGTCGTAGAGGAACTTGTTCCAGAAACGTGAATATATAAGGTGTCCCACGGCGTGTTCTGTGCCGCCGACGTAGAGGTCAACGTCCTGCCAATATTCGTCGGCTTGTTTGGAAACGAGGGCCTCGTCGTTGTCGGGGTCCATGTATCTGAGGTAATATGCCGACGAGCCTGCAAATCCGGGCATCGTAGAGGTTTCGTAGCGGCAGCCGTCGGCGGTCTGCCAGCCTGCGGCTCTCGAAAGCGGCGGCTCGCCGTCTTCCGTGGGCAGGTAAGAGTCGATTTCGGGCAGCGTCAATGGCAACTTGTCGAGCGGCAGCATCTCGGCGTGTCCGTCCTTGTAATACACCGGGAACGGCTCGCCCCAGTATCTTTGGCGCGAGAATATTGCGTCGCGAAGGCGGTAGTTGACTTTGCGGTTGCCGATGCCCATGCGCTCTACCTCGTCGATGGCTTTCTTCTTGGCTGTCAGGACGTCGAGGCCGTTGAAGATGCCCGAGTTCATCATTATGCCTTCCTTGGCGTCGTATGACTGTTGGGAAACGTCCGCGCCCTCGATGAGGGGTATGATGGGAAGGTTGAATTTCTTTGCGAATGCGTAGTCGCGGCTGTCGTGTGCGGGTACTGCCATTATCGCGCCCGTGCCGTAGCCCGCCAATACGTAGTCGCTGACCCAAATCGGAATCTGGTCGCCGGTGAAGGGGTTGATGGCGTATGCGCCTGTGAATTGGCCTGTTACGCTGTGGGTGTCGCTCATGCGTTCGAGTTCGGTGCGCTTGGCCGCGCCTGCGACGTATGCGTCAACGGCGTCGCGGCACTCGGGCGTAGTTACCTGGCGGACGTAATCCGATTCGGGCGCAAGCACCATGAATGTAACGCCGTGGACAGTGTCGGCGCGTGTGGTGAATATTTTGAGTTTGACGTCGCTGTCGGCTACTTCAAAGTACATTTCGCAGCCCTCTGAACGTCCAATCCAGTTGCGCTGCATGTCTTTGAGCGAGTCGGTCCAGTCGATGGTTTCAAGGCCTTCGAGCAGGCGTTCTGCATACGCCGATACGCGCAGAAGCCATTGTTCCATCGGTTTTTGGACGACGGGGTAGCCGCCGCGCTCGGATACGCCGTCCTTGACCTCGTCGTTGGCGAGCACGGTGCCTAATTTAGGACACCAATTGACCATGGTTTTCGCCCTGTAAGCCAGGCGGTAAGCGTCGATTACAGAATTTCGCTCGCTGTCTTCCATTCCGTTCCATACGGCGGCTGGAAATTCCGGCACGTCGGAATGTGCGGCGTTGATTTTGGTGTTGCCGTTTTGCTCAAATTCGGCTATGAGGTCGGCTATTGGACGCGCCTTCTTTGCGTCGAGGTCGTAGTAATGGTTGTACATCTGGATGAACGCCCACTGCGTCCACTTGTAATATTTTGGGTCGCAAGTGCGCAGTTCGCGGGACCAGTCGTAGCAAAAGCCGATTTTTTTGAGCTGCGAGCGGTAGCGGTTGATGTTTTGCTCGGTGGTTACGGCCGGGTGCTGTCCGGTCTGGATTGCGTATTGCTCTGCGGGCAGTCCGAAAGCGTCGTAGCCCATCGGGTGAAGTACGTTGAACCCTTTTAGCCTCTTGTAACGGCTGAATATGTCGGAAGCGATGTACCCCAACGGGTGTCCGACGTGCAGCCCTGCGCCTGACGGGTATGGGAACATGTCGAGCACGTAGTATTTTGGTCTGTCAGACACGTTGCTGACCTTGTAGGTGCCGTGGTCTTCCCAGTATTTCTGCCAGAAGGCCTCGATTTCGCGGTGATTGTATTCCATTTCTGTCTGTTATTTTTGATGCGCAAATATAGGGATAATTTTTGGGAATGGCGAATAAAATGCTGGGAAAATTTTTAGTATGGCGTTTCCTTGCTTTTTGCCAATATGTACGTGCGGTTCTTGTTGGAACCGACGGCGATGATTCTGCCCGTATTGACCAAGTTGGGAAGGTAGTACTAAATCCTATTCGACAAATATTATGATTTTTTTTGATTATATTCGACAAATATTATGATTTTTGTCGATTATATTCGATAATTATTATTATTTTTGTCGAATAGAATTTTTGTAACAATAGTAAAGTCATTCATTATGAACACAATAAAGCGAGATTTGCAGGCTGTGCTCGACAGCAAGGTCGGCAAGGGCAAAGTGATTTTGCTCATCGGACCGCGTCAGACCGGAAAAACAACACTTTTGAAAGAAATGCTGTCGGGTTTGGGACCGCAAAGCGCGGTTCAATACTGGAACTGCGACGAGCCTGACGTGCGTGCAAGGCTTTCGTCGGCGTCGTCGGCTCAATTGAAACAACTCGTCGGCAAGTCAAAATTCGTGGTAATCGACGAGGCGCAGCGCGTCAAGGACATCGGCATTACGCTAAAACTGATGTACGACAACATTCCTGACGTGCAGACAGCCGTAACAGGCTCGTCGTCGCTCGACCTCTCAAACACTATCAATGAGCCACTTACGGGGCGCAAGTTCGAGTACAACTTGTTCCCCATCTCGACCAACGAACTCATCAACCATACGTCGATGATGGACGAAGCAAGGCAACTGACTACGCGGCTTGTGTACGGTTTTTATCCCGACGTGGTCAACAATCCTGGCGACGAGAAGGACATATTGTCAAACATCACTTCAAGTTATCTTTTCAAGGATGTTTTTGAGTTTCAGGACATTCGCCGTCCGATGGTAATCGAAAAACTCATACAGGCACTCGCCTTGCAGGTGGGCAGCGAGGTCTCGTTCCGCGAACTTTCCGACCTTCTTGGCATCGACACCCTCACTGTGCAGAGGTACATCGACTTGCTTGAAAAGGCGTACATCGTGTTCCATATCCGCTCGTACAGCCGCAACGTCCGCAACGAACTGAAAAAGAGTGTGAAAATCTATTTCTACGACAACGGCATCCGAAACGCCGTGATTACAAATTTCACGCCGTGCGAACTGCGGAACGACATGGGCGCATTGTGGGAAAATTTTCTGATAAGCGAGCGCATTAAAAACAATGCCTTCCATTCGCGCCGCCGCAACTATTATTTTTGGCGGACGACTCAAAAACAGGAAATCGACTTCATCGAGGAAGCGGACGGCACATTGTCGGCTTTCGAGTTCAAGTACAACGCCAAGAAAGCCAACGCGAAGTGTCCGCCGACGTTTTCCAACAGTTATCCCGACGTGCCGTTTGTGGTAATCACGCGGGACAATTATTTTGATTTTGTGGCGGAAGTCTGACTACATCTTTTCCATCTTGTACCCCAGCCGGGTGAGTTCCACTGCCGCGCCGACGGTGTAGAGGGTCTTGCAACTGATGGTATAGACGAAGAACGCCGCAGGGGTGGACGGCTCGATGCCCTCGGCGCGGATTTTGTCGAGGGCAAGGCGCGAACACGACAGCACGAAGGATTCCATGTTGTTGAAGTCGTCGCCGGTGAGTTGAAGGATTTCGCCGCGGATGGCCTCGTCCATGCAGTCGAAGCCACGCTTGTCGCGGATGTGCTCGTAGATGTTGGGGTGCTTGCCGTAGATGGCCCAGTCGGTGTCCCAATATTTAGCGACCGCCATGCCGAGGTACATCGCCCAGCCGAGCGACACTGCGGGGTATTTGACGATTTCTCGCGACGCATCGGCGATGTACGAGGGCGCGATTTTTTCCCACGCCTCGGCGATGTCGGGCGATTCGGGAAGTACGCCGCGTTTGAGGCGGTCGAGCCCGGCGGCGAGGTCGCAAAGTTGGGCGCGAAGGGTGTCTTCGTATTGTTTGTAATATTCGGATTGGTCCATTGCTGTGTTTTTTGTGGCAAAAATAACAAAAATTTCCATTCATAACAAATTCCCCACCCGCTGCGGTAAAATTTGCCACTTTTAAAAAGATGCGCCGCCACCTAATTATCAGTAACTTTGCGGTCAAGATGAAACTATTGTTGACGATATTGATGATTGCGGCGGCGGCTTTTGACGCTTTTGCCGACATAATCTTCATCCTCGACCGCCGCGCCGCCAACAAGAACGGGCACATCGCCGTACTCATCGGCAGCGAAAAGTCGGGGTGGCGTTATGTGTCCATCAACGGCACTGGCACCGGCGCGAAACCGTGGGGCGTGAGCGTCAATCAAGACATTGGCACTCTGATAGTTGACACCGACGGCAACCTCGTCCGCGAAATGCGCCAGGCCGTCCGCGCCGCCAACACCATCAACCCCTTGGAACGACATCATTACGACGTTTTCAGGCGCGTAGAGTGCGGCGAGGACGAGGATTTTGACGCGCCCGCGCCGGCAATGTGTCCGCCTCTGCGCCCGGCGCGTCCGACTGGGTGCCGCGCCGCTGGCAGAAGTACACGACAATCCCATACGCAAACGTACATCAACTTTTTTTGTAAAAAAGTTTTGTATGTTAAGGAATTTTGCTAAATTGGCGCAAAATATTGACTCAATATGGACGTGATAGAAAAATTGTCGAACATGCTTTTGACAGGGTCATCGCAGGCAGACGACTGCGTGTCAAAACTCTCCCGGATAATCGCCGGGGTGTTCAATCTCTTTGGCCTGACAATGACATTATTACTGCTCGTGCTGCTGATAAAAGACGGCGCAGACACCGTACAGACAGTGTTCATGGCAGTAATAGCGTCAGGATTCGGCGCGCTGCACTTCCTGACCGGCAAAATCGGGCACGCCACGGCGTCAAAGTTCGGGCTTGTGCTTGTCATGTTGGCAGCGGCATTGTCGCTGATACTACTGCCCGACCGCCTGATGGTCCACCATGCGTATGCATTTATGATACCGGCATACGGCATAATTGGTTACGGGCGAAGATGCGCCGGCGTAATCAGCATTACGACAATAGCGGCGATATTCATAACCTGCTGCATAAGCAGCTACGTCGACATTTCAAGCTTCATAGTCCTCGCGCTCGGCATGATGCTTACGTTCACAGTAGTCGCCGTGCCGCTCTACGCATGCACGACCGCCGACAAGTCCACACCGAACACGAAGTCCGACGCCGACCCAAAAACTTCAAAAAAGCAGGACTTGATAACTAAACTTTCATACCATATCCGCACTCCGTTAAGCAATATCCTCGGCATTGCAAACATGATGTCCACTAACGACAACCCGGACAACAAAAAGCAGCTCGTCGATTCACTTATCGCGTCCGTAGAGACAATCACAGACGTTTTCGACATAATCAACGGAGAGACTGAAGGAAAGCCATTCGGCATAAACATCAACGACGGCATAAGATTTTTTGACCTGAAGTCATTAATAACACAGACAGCGGAACTGACACCTGGAATTGAAGTAAAACTTGAAGTATACGGCGAACTGCCACGACTGAAAGGCAACTCGGTGAAGATGCGCCGCATAATGCTCAACATATACGACTTCTTCCTTCAATACACGCCGAAGGAAAACCTCCCGGCTCAAGTGACAATAGTCGTCAACCGTGTCAGGATTCCCATAAAGCCAATAAAATATCGATTCGATGTCAAGACAGACTACGGAATCCCGGTGCTCCACGGCGGCGACGTGCCGGAATTGGGAATTGCAAAACGCATAATCGAAGAACTCGGCGGCAATATCAAGCAACGTTTTGAAGACGACAGCTCGTTCATATATTTTAATGTGTGCTTCGACGACGAGGAAGACGTAAAGCCACAGGGCGCGGCCGCCACGACACAAAAGCCGATGGAAGTCTACACAAACGAGACCGCCGGCTTTACAAACGTCACAAAAGCCAAGACCCTCGACCAGGCCAACATAATCGTGTGCGACGACAACCCCATCAACCAAAAAGTCATGAGCCTGAGCCTTGACAAACACGTAAAGGCAATCGCACTCGCCTCTAACGGCCAAGAATGTGTGGAACTCGTGACAAAAGGCAACTACGACCTCATACTGATGGACATCCAAATGCCGGTCATGGACGGCTACGAAGCGACAAGGCAAATCCGACGCATAGAATGTAACACCGGCGGTCATATCCCAATCATCGCCGTCACAGCAAACGCGATGTCCGGCGACCGCCAGATTTGCCTGAGCACCGGCATGGACGACTACGTCAGCAAGCCGTTCCAAATCGACGACGTCATAAAAAAGATGAACTCCCAACTCAACAAGGACACCATAAAGTAACCGCACAAAAAAACGAATTGGACAGCCACCCAATTCGTTTTTTTATTTGTCGGTCATTACCTTACTTCTTCGCCGGTTTGATGGTAGCCTTGAGCATCAAGATGTCATGGCTTGCTATCTTAGCCACGACAGGCTTCTTTGTAGTAGCCTTCAGGTTTTGGTGGAGGAAGAGGTCACGGAGAATGTACTCGTTTTTAGTAGCATCAAGCGACTTGCCTGACAGGTCGTCTGTTATGACGTGCTGCTTGAAGTCGAAGTTGATGTCCTTCTCAGTCATTGAAGTATTGATAAAGCCGATTGCCCACTCGTCGTCCTCAAGCGGTTTTACCCAAATCGAGACGCTGTCCTGCATACGGTACTCATAGCCCTGGATGCCGAGTTTGTCCTGGTCGACGGCGATAACTTCAGTGTTCTTTATCAGCTCGATAGTCTCCTTCGAAGCCTTGCGGAGGTCGTTGCCAAGCATAAGCGGAGCCGCGCTGAGAGCCCATAGCGCGAAGTGAGAGCGGTCTTCGGCGACGCTCATGCAGTTGCCGACCTCGAGCATGTCGGGGTCGTTCCAATGTCCCGGGCCGGCATATTTGCGGATGTCCTTCCTCATACGGAGTATCGGCCATACGCCCCACGCCGACCACTGGTCGGGCTGTCCCTTATGGACGACATATTCACAGTCATAGCAGCAGTAGATGTCGCCGGTCGTGCGCCAGAGGTGTCCGATTTCCGCGCCCCACTCCCAAGGCTGGTTGTCGCCCCACTCGCACAGCGAGAACACAATCGGGCGACCGGCTGTGTAGAGCGCGTCGCGCATTGTCTTATAAGCCTCGGGGGCATACATCTTGCCGGTGTTGCACCAGTCATATTTAAGGTAATCCACGCCAAACGACGCATAGAGGCGCGCGTCCTGATACTCATGTCCACGACCGCCAGGGTAGCCGCCACAAGTCTCGCTGCCGGCGCAGTTGTAGATGCCGAACTTCAAGCCTTTAGAATGTACATAGTCCGAAACAGCCTTCATGCCGTCGGGGAACTTGGCGGGATCGGGAACGAGATTGCCGTCCTTGTCGCGCTGCTTGAGCATCCAGCCGTCGTCGATGACGATGTACTCGTAGCCGCACTTGTCAAGTCCAAGCTCGACAAACAAGTCAGCCATGTCCTTGACAGTCTTCTCGCTGATGTCGCAGGCAAAAGTGTTCCAGCTGTTCCAGCCCATCGGCGGCGTCATGGCAAGCCCATCGAATTTCTGTGCCTGGGAGCCGGCCGTCATGGCAAGGGCACAGGCAATAGCAAGTAGAGTTTTTCTCATAATTTTAGAGTAATTAGAAAATAATAATTTTTAATGTAAGTGAATAAAAACGACGTAAAGGTAGGACTTTTTTTTGAGGATAAAGAATATTTAATACAAAAACATGAAAAAAAATTTTCACAAGCCGCCAAAAGTTTGTAACTTTGCGCCCGAAAAATCCCAAGGCCAGGCGTTTTAAGGCCAGTGCGATGGGAAATTGAAGTGAAATTTCAATTTTGAGTAACACACATTAAAAACATTTGTAAATCTAAATGAAGACATTCAATCTCAGCGGTACCAAGCGCGAAGACATCGGTACCAAGTTTGCGAAACTCATCCGCAAGGAAGGCAAGGTTCCGTGCATCGTCTACGGAAACAACAAGCAGATTAACTTCACTGTTTCGCAGAAGGAACTTAACGGTGCGATCTTCACACCCAACGTATACATCGTCAACCTCGACATCGACGGCGAGGAAATCAAGACCTTCATAAAGGACATCCAGTTCCACCCCGTTACCGACGAGCCTTTGCACGTAGACTTCTACGCATTCGCTGACGACCAGCAGATTACCGTTAAACTCCCCTACGAGTTCGTTGGTAGCTCAGTCGGCGTAAAGGCCGGTGGCAAGATGAAAATCGCTGCCCGCAAGGCAAAAGTGAAAGGTGTATACACCGCACTTCCCGAGACTGTCAAGGTAGACATCACAGAACTCGACATCGAACAGTCCATCAAGGTTTCCGACATCAAGATTGAGAACTGCGAGATTGTAGACCCGAAGGACGCACTCATCTGCCGCGTAATTCCCACAAGGGCGTCGAAGGCCGAGGCTAAGGGCGACGACGACAAGAAGAAGAAGAAGAAGTAATAGGCTTGCACTACTACTTTAAGTAACCACAGTAAAAAAAACATAATTTAAAGTCTTGAAATATCTTATTGTTGGGCTCGGCAATATCGGCGCCGAGTACGAGAATACGAGACATAATATTGGTTTTATGGTGCTCGACGCCTTTGCGAAGGAGTCGGGCGCTGTTTTTAGTAGCGGAAGGCTTGCGTCAGTGGCATATACAAAGTGTCGCGGAAGGCAGTTAGTCCTCATAAAACCAACGACATTCATGAACCTCTCCGGCCGCGCGGTCAACTATTGGATGAAGGAGGAAGACATTCCGTTAGAGAATGTCCTCGTCATCGTCGACGACTTGGCGTTGCCGTTTTGCGCAATAAGGATGAGGGCTGGCGGCTCCGAGGCCGGGCATAACGGGCTTAAAAGCATCACTGAAATGCTTGGCACACAGAATTATGCGCGGCTGAGGTTCGGCATTGGCAATGACTTTCCCAAAGGCCACCAAGTTGACTTCGTGCTCGGAAAATGGAGCGTCGAGAAACAGATGAGAATCTCGAACCGCACCGAAGTGACCAACCAGGCAATCCAATGCTTTGTCCTCGAAGGCATCCAACGTGCCATGAATACGTATAACGGAAAGTGAGAGCAGGAAAGAGGAATGAGGAACGAGGAAAGATTAGAGAAGATGAGAGATTAAACAGTAAAGGAGAATCATGCGCGTAGACAAATTTTTATTCTGTGTCAGGTTGTTCAAGACCAGGACGGTTGCTGCCGATGCCTGTGACCGTGGGCGGGTCTTGGTGAATGGTGTCGCCGTAAAGCCATCGCGTGAAGTCAAGGAAGGCGACGAGGTTTCCGTAAAGTCAAACCCGGTTTTCCGCAGCTACAAGATATTGGCACTGCTTAAATCGCGTGTCGGCGCAGCAAAAGTGGCGGACTATATCACCGAGACGACATCTCAGGACGACCTTTTCAAACTAAAGATGATGAAAGAAATGTCACGTGTGTCGTTTGGTGTCCGTGACCGTGGCGCCGGCCGCCCGACAAAAAAAGACCGCCGCGACATCGACAAGTTCTACGAAGAAGACGACTTCGACTTAGACATCGACGACGACCTCGACGACCTTACCTAAATCAAAAATCAACAAATCTCAAAATCAACAAATCGCTAAATCTCCACCGCCAAGGTCATTCCACCGTGGGGGCGCGACTCCATCGTGATTGTGCCGTTGAGCTTGGAAATACGCTCGCGGATATTAATCAAGCCGGAAGATTTTTTGCCCTTTATACGCTGCATCGTCTTCTCAACGTCAAAACCCACGCCGTCATCGTGGTATTTGAACGACACATTCTTTCCATCGGACTCGAGGACGATGTCTATTTGGGTCGCATGGGCATACTTGAACGCATTGTTCATCAGCTCGCAGGCGATATGGTACAGCTCCGTCTGCACGTCCTGCGACTCCAAATCTACATAACCAGCATAGTCAAAGTTCAGTTTCGTGTTACGGTTCATAACATACAGACGGCTGAACTGGTACTTTATACTGTCCACAAGCCCAAGTTTCGCAATGATGTCGGGGTGGAGGTTGTTGGCGATATTACGCGCCTCATTGGCCATCTCGACTACAATATTGGACATGTCGTCGAGCATGTTGTTATATTCCTGGGCATCGAGCATCCCGGACTTGATGATGCTTATGTACGTCGTGAGTGTCGTCAGGTACGAGCCGAGTCCGTCGTGTATGTCCTTGACAAAACGCGCGCGCTCCTGCTCCTGCGTCACGGCTACAGACTTGATGAGTTTGGCGTTTTCGTTAGCGTCATGGATTCGGTTATATATCGCCGGGGCTATAAATCCCGATATGCTCTGAAGCTTTTGCTTGGACTTTTCAGCATAGTCATTTTCCCTTGAGGCACAAGCGATTAAGCCTATCAACTTCTCGTGGTAGATGATGGGCGACGCAATCATGCAGGTCACTTCCTCATTCGTGAAGAACAACTTGGAGACGTTGTTTTTTTGGATGATGGTCTGGCGGCGTATAGCGGCGAGCGCGACGTCGCCGATGTCCTCAATGGCAAATGTGTAGTTCTTGTCGCTTTCTATCGCGCCCGAATATATCGCCGGGCATACGAGGTGCCTGACGTCAGTGTCGTCGTCGCTGTATATGTTGTCGATATATCCAATTGCGCCGTAGTCCATCGACACGTATTTCAAAATCTCTTCCAAAAGTTTCGGGTAAACCTCGTCGCCCTTGTCGGTGAGGAAATATTGGGCGATGTTGTTGCGTATCGTCAGTTCGTTTTGAGAGTTCAAGAGGTTCTGCTGTGTTATGGAATGTTTGAAAAGCTCGTTTTTAAGCTTTTCGTTTGTCTTCTTGAGCGTGATGTGCGTCTTTACGCGCGCCATGAGCTCGGAGATTAGGAATGGCTTCTTTATATAGTCCACCGCCCCGCACTCGAAGCCCCTCAAAAGGCTCGCCTCATCTACCTTAGCCGTCAGGAATATGATGGGGATGTCCTTAAAGCCAGCGTCTTCCTTTACATGCCTGCACACCTCGTAGCCATCGACCTTAGGCATCATGATGTCGAGCAGCATCAGGTCTATCTTGTTCGCGTTCAACTGTTGCAACACCCGGTCGCCATCCTTCTCACAGATGACGTTGTATTCGGGGTTACTTGACAGAATATCCTTGATTAGCAACAGGTTGGATATGCTATCGTCCACTACAAGTATGTTTTTCATTTCCATGGCTCGGCAGGTTTAGGGGTTATGTAACAATGGAAAAGGTCAACTCTCTGCGGAGAATTGACCTGCCATTCAAATTCTGTTGTTTAGTTGCCCGACCAGGGTTCGAACCTGGGCTCTTCTGATCCAGAGTCAGACGTGTTGCCAATTACACCATCGGGCAGTCGTTTCTGTTTTGACGATGCAAAGGTAAAGCGTTTTTTTTAAACCGCCAAATTTTTTTGCAAATATTTTTCAGATATTTTTTGTATGCTTGTTTTTTGCGTTAACTTTGCAGGATAATGAGGCTTAAAATTAAAATGACAGACACCATGATAGATTCAATACTGACTTTTAACAAAGATTTCGTGGCTCAAAAGGGCTATGAAAAGTTCATCACATCGAAGTACCCGGACAAGAAACTTGCCGTGCTTTCGTGCATGGACACACGCCTGACAGAACTCCTGCCCGCAGCGTTGGGACTGAAAAACGGCGATGCAAAAATAATCAAGAATGCCGGCGGACTTGTCATCGCGCCATTCGACAGCGCGATGCGCAGCCTGCTTGTGGCAGTCTACGAACTCGGCGTTACCGAAATAATGGTCGTCGCGCACAGCCACTGCGGCGCATGCCACATGAGCTTCAAGGAGTTCGAAGGTCACATGACTGAACGCGGCATCGAGCCCACGGTCTTCGACACAATATCACGCTGCGGCATAGACCTCGACCACTGGCTCGAAGGATTCCACGACACTGAGGAATCCGTAAGGAAGACAGTGGACACAATAACAAACCATCCGCTGATGGCGAAAGACGTGACAGTCAGAGGGTTCATCATTGACAGTGTGACTGGTGCTTTAACCGAAATAGCATAATATTTGTCAGAATTGATTTTTTTACGTACATTTGCGGCAAAATCAAATGTAAAAAATGCAATCCATCGTTGACATATTGGCGTGGCTCGACGGCTACATCAGTGTACATCCAGTCTTTATATACACGCTGCTCGGAACCGGCGTGTTCCTGACGATATATCTCGGCTTTCCGCAGATACGGTATTTTGGCAAGGCGTGCCGGACATTGCGCGGTCACTACGACCACGACCACCACGAAGGCGACACCTCTCATTTTCAGGCACTTTCGACAGCATTGTCCGGCACAGTCGGCACAGGCAACATTGCCGGTGTGGCGATGGCGATACACATCGGCGGTCCGGCGGCACTTTTTTGGATGGTAGTGACGGCACTTATCGGCATGGCGACTAAATATGGCGAAGTGACCCTCAGCCACAAATACCGCATTAAGCTGCCCGACGGAACCATGGCCGGCGGCCCGATGTTCTACATGGACAAACGCCTGAACATCAACCACAAAGACCGCGAAATCCGTACCGGCCATGTCATTGCGCTCATATTCTCGGCATGTACCATAATATGTGCATTCGGCACCGGCAACCTTCCTCAAATCAACAACATCGCCACCGCCATGCGCGAGACTTTCAGCATCCCGCAGATTGCCACGGGCGCAGTGCTTGCGCTCGCGCTTGCTGCGGTAGTTTTGGGCGGCATAAAGAGGATTGTGACAGTCACGGAAAAGATTGTGCCGTTCATGGCCATACTCTACTTCATAGGCGCGTCGGTCGTCATCATCTACCACATAGACAATCTTTTGCCGGGGATAAAGTCAGTTTTTGGCGACGTGTTCACCGGCACAGCGGCAACCGGCGGATTCCTCGGCGGCACAGTTGCATTAGCAATGTCGCGCGGCATTAACCGTGGACTTTTTTCAAACGAGGCCGGACAGGGCAGCGCGCCAATCGCACACGCCACCGCCCGATGCAAACTTCCGGCGCAGGAAGGGCTTGTGGCGATGTTGGAGCCCTTTATAGACACTGTGATTATATGCTCGCTCACGGGGTTGATGATTGTGTCGTCTGGAGTTTGGAAAGACAAGTTTCAGAACGTCTTCCAACAGGCCGACATCGTTATTCTAAACACTAACGACCACGATGCCAGCGCGTTATGTGATGCAATGAAAAATAAAGATTCCCATTACAACGGCATCCTCACCATCGACAACGGCGTCGCGCAGCCCGGCAAATGGACTATGCTCCACGCCCAGTCTGTAGCCGAGGACATTGTGTTCACCAAAGACGGCCAGCCTTTCAGCGGCGAGATCACCGTCTCGAACGGAAAGCCCAACGCCAGCGGCATTATAATCTCCGGCAAATCCCTGATACACAGCGCGCCGCTCACGATAAAGGCATTCTCGTCGAGCTGGTTTGGCGACTTTGGGGAGTACATAGTCACACTGTCACTGCTTCTGTTCGCGTTCTCGACATCAATAGCCTGGTGCTACTACGGCGACCGCGCCACGACGTTCATGTTTGGACCGAAATCCGTCGTGCCATTCCGCATCATCTACGTCATTGGCTTTTTCATTGCCTCATTCGCCGACACATCAGTAGTCTGGTACATTTCGTCCATCGGCGTCGTCCTGATGTCTATGCCAAACCTCATCGGCCTCCTTATTCTCCACAAGGAACTGAAGGCAGAAACGATGAAGTTAGGGGAATGAAGGGGATCATTTGTCATTTCGCAAAATAAATATTACCTTTGTGCCACAGTGTACACCTTATAATAAATAAAGAGATGCAAAGAATCTTAATTGACAACTCCTCAGAACGTCTTTCGATGCTTTATGCACTCAAAGAATGTTTCAACACAAATAGTATTAAGACCGTGCGGATAGCAACGGGTTATTGGGACATTCCCGGTCTCGCCCTACTTGCAGATGTCATAGAAAATTTCTTGACAAAAGAAGGCACTAAAATTCAATTACTTATCGGTAAAGATCCTATGATATATGCTTCATAGGTAACTTCGCCAAAGCACAAAAGTATGAAGTACCCCGAAGACTACATACATACAGACCTTTGTAATCTCGAACCAAAAGACCAATTTAAAAAAGCAATCAACCTTCTTTTGGATAACTGTACCGACAATGACTCCTCCAAAATAGAAATTCGCGTTTTCAGAAAAAACAAAAACGACGAAACTCATTTCCTACATTCCAAATGCTATATTTTCGACGGATTTGACGAAGGCGAGGGATACGGCATAATTGGAAGTTCAAATTTCACAGAAAAAGGACTTACAGACAATGCCGAACTAAATCACTTGGAAACAGAAGTCAACTTAATATTAGGACGGACACCGGTACCAAATCACAAAACATACTACTTGTGGTTCAAAGAAATGTGGGAGACATCGGAACCGTGGAACAAAACTTTTTTGGAACAGGTGTTGAAACCTACTCCCATAGTGGACACTGCCACGAAAGAAAAGCCTGGCAACGCTTTCAAGATGACGCCCTACGAAGTGTATATCAAATATTTGCAGACATACTTCGGAGACCTTACAGACCAAAGTGTAACCGCACAAATACGAAACTACCTTCCCAAAAATTTGACCGCGATGCTCGACACAAAATGTCAGATTATATCACCATCGTTACATCAGGCAGCATAGGCAAACTTGAAAATCAAGAAGTCGGCAACGAAGATTTTGATGGCGATGAATTCGAGACGGCATTGCCTTCCGAGAATTTCGGGCTGATAATGATTGACGAAAGCCATAATTTCCGCAACTCGTCAACACAAAAATACCGTGCCCTCGATTCCCTTATCGACAATATAACACAACAGACAGGGAAACCGCCTTTTGTCGGCTTGATGAGTGCAACACCTCAAAACAATTCGCCGCAGGACATCAGAAACCAAATACTTCACACAACAGTTAATAATTGAAATTTTCACATCAAATACAATAATACATGCGAAAACCAAATTATTGCTGATACCTTTCTTGGTGCAATTGAATCTATGTTGGCAACAATAGACAACTTTGCTGTTGTAACAATCACCAAAGATGTGTATTTAGAAATATTTCACAGATAATTGTTATGTAACGACCTTATGTCGTAAACATACGATGAAACCAAATAACAATTGGAATCTGAATGCTTTTGAACAAATGTATCAGCATTTTAATGGTTGTTTGCTTACTGCTTTTCAAATAGACAATAACAAACAAATCATGCTCCCTGAGAATTTCAATGATGCGTATTTTTTTAATAAAATAGAATTTCGAAATGCTTGGGAGATAGAATTTCATGATATGGCTAAAATTGCATTGGAACCAAATGATAATCCGTATATCCCAAAAGATAAACAAGATACAGCTCTAATATACAAGGTGATTGAAGAACTAAAAAACAACCAACACAAAGAATTATGTCAAACCAATAATCTTCCTCGACCTTGACGATGTGCTAAACAACAACAGCATTTGATTAATCGCTGCCGATAAGGGACGAATACAGACCTCTTTGCCCCGGAGACGGTGGGGAACCTTTACAATTATTAGTTAGTAAGTGACACAAACTGGGAAAGTAGTTTCACATTACCGAATACGAAACCGTATGCAGCTCGGAAATCTTGGGAAAACTCCAAATCATGGAAGAAGAACTGAAGCGGAAAGGCAAGTTATAATTACAAAAGAAGCCGTCCAAAAAGACAGAAAGCTGTCTGTTGCCTTTTTAGACGGCTTCTTTTGGTGTTGAAATTTGCCACCCTACTTTTTCTTGTCCCTTCTCGGCGTGTCGATGTTGTAGTGCAGGCCGATGCTTTCGCGGCGGCGGCGGGCCGACTTGATGACGAGGAAGGCGGTGTTGATGGCGTTGCGAAGTTCGCAGAGCGGTACCGTTACCTTCGACTTTTTGTAAAGTTCCTCGGTCTCGTTGTAGAGGATGTAGAGGCGGTCGAGGGCGCGGTTCATGCGAAGGTTGCTGCGGACGATGCCCACGTAGTAGGTCATTATCTGTTGCAACTCTTTGAAGGTCTGGGTGATGAGGATGTTTTCCTCGTTGATTACCGTGCCTTCGTCGTTCCATTCGGGGATGTCGTAGCAAAAATCGAGTGTCTTGATCAAATCCTTGGAATGTTGCACCGAGCGGTGCGCAAATACAAGTGCCTCGAGCAACGAGTTGGAAGCCAGCCTATTGGCACCGTGAAGGCCGGTGCATGAAGTCTCGCCGCCGGCGTAGAGGTGCTTGATGGTGGTGCGTCCGTACTCGTCGACGCGGATGCCGCCGCAGAGATAGTGGGCTGCGGGAACGACGGGGATGGGCTGTTTGGTGATGTCGATGCCGATGGAAAGGCACTTAGAGTAAATATTCGGGAAATGCTGTTTAAGTGCCTCTGTATCAGTAACCGTAGCGTCGAGATAAACATAATCGTCGCCACGAAGTTTCATCTCGTTGTCGATGGCGCGTGCCACGATGTCGCGGGGCGCAAGGCAGCCGCGCTCGTCGTATTTTTCCATGAAGGTCTTGCCGTCCTGGGTCTTCAATATTGCGCCAAATCCGCGCATCGCCTCGGTGATGAGGTACGACGGACGCTCGCCGGGGTGGTAGAGCGACGTGGGGTGGAACTGCACAAATTCCATGTTGTCGATGATGCCCTTGGCGCGGTAGACCATCGCGATGCCGTCGCCGGTGGCTATGACGGGGTTGGTGGTAACTTGGTAGATGTTGCCGATGCCGCCGGTGGCGAGGTATGTTACTTTGGCGAGGATTTTCTCGACTTTTTCGGTCTGGCGGTTGAGGGCGTAGATGCCGTAGCACTCGATGTTGTCGTCGTAGCGGGTGCAGGTCTCGCCGAGGTAGTGCTGCGTGATGAGTTCCATCGCAAAAAGGTGGTCAACGATGGTGATGTTGGGGTGCTGCGACGCCTTCTCTACGAGTGCGCGTTCCACCTCGAATCCGGTGTTGTCCTTGTGGTGAAGGATGCGGAAGTCGCTGTGCCCGCCCTCTTTGTGAAGGTCAAACGAGCCGTCGGGCCTGCGGTCGAAGTCGATGCCGTATTCCACGAGATCCTTGATTCGCGCGGGGGCTTCCTCGACTACAATCTTGACGATGTTTTCCTTCGATAGGAAGTCGCCGGCCACCATCGTGTCGTGGATGTGTTTTTCGAATGAATCTGTGATGTCAGTAACGGCCGCGATGCCGCCCTGTGCAAAATTGGTGTTGGCGTCCGTTACCGACGCTTTGGTCACGATGAGTACTTTGCCGATTTCCGCCGCCTTGAGCGCGAAAGTCAGACCGGCAACCCCACTGCCTACTACAAGAAAATCTGTCGTGCGCATATTGCTTTGCTTTTTAGTGTTAATATTTTTTTAGTTGACAGTTGACAATTGACAGTTGACAATGCCTTCCGGCGGATGCCTAATTATCCATTGTCAACTGTCAATTGTCCATTGTCAACTGTCAACTGTCAATTGTCAATTATCACAAACTTCTGTCAAAAAACAACTTGCTCGTCTTGATGCCGACCATAGCGAAAGTGTTGTCGGACTTGTCGCCATGCTGTACGCCCACACGCGCAAACACGCTGAAATCCCTCAGCGCGTCGGGCCGCCAACGTGCGTCGAGGGACACGTTATATACCTTGACGCCAACGCCTTGGCCGACGTAGTTGCCGGTGCTGTGGTGGCGCGAGGTGTAGGGGCGCATTATATTGTTGCCATAACTATATATGTCGAAGTCCATCCCGCGCTTGACGCAGTCGATGAGAAGGTCGAAGTCAAAATGTTGCATCTTGTATTTGAGGTTGACGACGGCCTCTTTCAGGTTGGCGCCGTATGGGTTGGCGATGGGCTGGCAATACATTGAGTAACAGTTGATTGGCCTGTCGTGCGAGTAGATGAACGGGCGGATGTAGTCGTATTCGAGAAGGTAGCCAAAATTGCCGACGAAGCCCTTGACGCCCAACTGGAAGGCGTATTTGTTGTTCCAAGTGCCGTTGTGTTCCTTGATTTCGTTGAAGTTGAAGTCGTCGAGCATAAACTGCGCATAGCCAACGAGATACTTATTGACGGTGATTTTGCCGAATGCGCCCATGATAGCGTTGTCGGGCGAGCCGAGCGAAAATTCCAGCGGCCTGAAAAACAGCATCGGGTTCATATAATGAAGGTCGGGCATACGGGTGCGGTCGGTGCTGTCGCGGCGCACCATCATCACAGCCTCAAATCCGCCAAAATTGAGCCATTTGGCGGGGTTGTACGAAAACACATGGTAAATCATGTAGACCGTCCTGAGGTTCCAGCCGTCGGTAACTGCGGGTTCCACTTGCTTGGTCGTGGCGTCGGTGGCGGAAACGCCGTTGTCGAAATTGCGCCCGCCGCCGACGGAAAACACGTACTTGAAATTGCCGACATCCACCTCAGTGTCAAAGTAATACATTCCGGAATTTGACGCCGACATTATCACCGACCGGTAGCCGTCGCCGACAAACTTCTTGCCCTTGCCGGCCGTCAGCCTCAAGAAACTTGCCGGTCTGTAACTTGCGTAAAATTCGATGCCCCGCGCAAAATATTTGCCGTCGCCCTTGTCGCAGTATCCGTCCATCTGCGGAAACCGTCCCAACGAATCCGCCAACGCCGCCACAGTGCCGAGCGGCGAGAGGTATCCGCCGTATGCAGAGATGTTTACCGTCAATTTTTCGCCGAATGAATAAGTGCCTGACGCGCCGAACATTGCGTTGTAGTAGTTAGAGTTGTACTCTGACTGTGTGCCTACGCCCAATTCCGCCAGAGGCTCGAGCGTCCACGCGCCCTTGCCCCGCCTTGCAACGAGGGCATATCTGGGCGAAAGGTCGCTCTTGGCGGCAAAAGGCCTCACCGCCGAGTGGAACTTCTTGTTGCCGACGTTGGCACATTCGATGGAATCGGCTTCCCAACCGTGCACCGGCACGTTACGGGTCTGAGCGTCAGCCACATCCGCCGCCGCCATCGCCGCCGCCAAAACCAATATTCGGTATAAAATCTTCATTGTCCTGGTTTGTCTAAAATTTTCAGCCGCAAAGTTAAAAAATTGTCTGCGGAAAATGCAAAAATATTTGCCGATTACGAGAAAAATAATCATATTTGCAGTGTAATAAAAAAAAACTGGAACCATGTCAACGTACATCAACCCCGCGACGGACTTTGGATTCAAGCGAATCTTCAAGGACGAGGAAATCACAAGAGGATTCCTCAACGCACTCGTGCAGAGCCAAGACCCGAGCGTCAACATAGCAAGCGTCAAAATCACAAGGGCTACATCAACTACACCGCCCCCGACGGCGTCAAGTACCAGCTGCCGTGGGACTACCACCTGAAGCACATATACGGCGTGTTCTTCTTGAATTTCATCAACGAGGAACACCCCGCTAAACTCTCGCATTTCACTTTCATGGAAACGACGGACCACTACAAGGATTCCGACGTGTTCCAATACTGGAAGATACAGATGCCCCTGTACAGAGGGATGCAAGAATCCGACTGCAAGGACATCGTGGACAAATGGATTTTTAACCTTTCAAACATGTCAACTATGAAAACGGCATTGTCATTCAAGGACGACGAACCGCTTTTTGTACGGCTCGAAAAGATAGCGAGATACTCAGCACTCTCGCCCAAGCAACAGTTGCAATACGACGTCAGTTTCAACAACTACCTCGCATTCATGGGTTCACAAGAATACAAACTGCGCGAGGGCATCAAAATCGGACGGGAAGAAGGGCGCGAAGAAGGGCGCGAAGAAGAACGCATCATCGCGCACCAAGCAAACCTTCGCTCGGCGTACTCGTTGCTGAAACTCGGCACTCTGACAATAGACCAAATCGCCGCCGCCATGAACCTCGACGTCAACGAGTTGAAGGAATACGTCGAAAAGCAAAAATAGGAGGCGAGAAACCACTTCCCCTAACAATTTGTTAACGAAAAGTTTAATTGGAAACCGACATACGAAACGCACAAATTGTGTACCTTTGCAAAATTTTAATAACGCATAAAACAACCCATCCAAACCAAATAAAGTGTATCTCGTAATCGGTGCAACGGAAATGGTAGGTGCTCACCTAATCTGCACGATGCTCAGGCAGGGGCTCAAAGTCCGCGCCACGCGCACCGCTGGCGAACCGACCAACTATACCAAACACGTAATGAGTTTTTACACAGACGATTACGACGCGCTTTTCGACGAAATCCAATGGGTGGACACAGACCTCGGCGACATCGTTTCGCTCGCCGACGCGATGGACGGAATCGACACCGTGTTCTGTTGCCGCGTGCCAAAAATCAAGTGGGGGCTCGACATCAGCGACAACGTCAACATCACCAAAAACATCGTCGCCGCCGCCCAAAATTCATCAATCAAAGGCTTCTACTACCTCGGCAACTACCTCGCGCTCGGCGACGAGCCGGAAAACAACGAAGTCAACGAGCTCTCGCAGCGCAACCCAAAGGGCAAATACAGCAAACTGAGCCGCGCACACTATTTCTGCGAAATGGAAGTGCAACGCGCCATCGAGGAAGGGCTGCCAGCGTCAATCATCGCGCCCACCGTAGTACTCGGCCCCGGCAACTGGCTGACAGACACCTCGCACCTCTTTCCTGACGCGCCAAAGCGCAAATATTTCACACGCGGCGTAGCGGGCTTCGTCGGCGTCAACGACATCGTCAAGAGCCTGATGTCCCTCGCCCGCAACCGCATACACGGCGAAAAGTTCATCGTCAATTCCCAAAACCTCAACTACTTGGACATCTTCACGATGATTGCCAATACGATGGGCGTGCCGGCCCCGCAAAAGGAAGCGTCGTGCAAGGTCATCTCGCTATACCAGTTTTGCTACGCCGTCAAGTCGATATTCACCGGCCGCCGCCCCGTCCGAAACCGCCTTTATATTTATAGTCTGACGCAATACCGCCTTTTCGACAACCGCAAAAGCATCGGCCGCGTCATCGCCGCATACGAGACGATAGAATCCGTAATCGAAACTATTGCAGCCATTTACAAGAAAGAACGCGCCGCCGCCGCCAAATAATACAAAAAAATCTCTTTTTTTCCAAAATATTCATTATCTTTGCCCTGCCCAAATACGCGGGCCAAAAGACAAATGGACATCAGGAAAATCGACATATCGGAAAAAGAAAAGGAAATCGAGAAACGGCTTCGCCCCTTGACCTTCGACGACTTCAACGGACAGCAAAAACTGAGGGAAAACCTCGAAGTGTTCGTCAAGGCCGCCAAGATGCGCGGCGAGGCGCTCGACCACATCCTGTTCCACGGCCCCCCCGGCCTGGGGAAGACCACACTTTCCAACATCATCGCCAACGAACTCGGCGTGGGCATGAAGACCACCTCGGGACCCGTGCTCGACAAGCCCGGCGACCTTGCGGGACTACTCACAAACCTCGACGAGCGCGACGTGCTGTTCATCGACGAAATCCACCGCCTCAGCCCCGTCGTGGAAGAATACCTCTATTCCGCGATGGAAGACTACAAAATCGACATCATGATCGACAAAGGCCCGGCAGCGCGCTCGGTGCAGCTCACCCTCAACCCCTTCACCCTCGTCGGCGCGACCACCCGCGCAGGCCTGTTGACCGCGCCGCTCAGGGCGAGGTTCGGCATCAACCTGTTGCTTGAATACTACGATGTCAAAGTATTGACACGCATCATAATACGAGCCGCAGGAATTTTGAAAATAGAGATTGACGAACCCGCCGCCGGGGAGATTGCATCGCGCAGCCGTGGCACTCCACGAATCGCAAATTCGCTCCTGCGCCGCGTCCGCGACTACGCCCAGGTAAAAGGCACCGGCGCCATCGACCTCGAAATCACCAAGTACGCCCTCGACAACCTCAACATCGACTCCCTCGGACTCGACGAGATGGACAATAAGATACTCTGCACCATCATCGACAAATTCCAGGGCGGCCCCGTCGGCCTCAACACAATCGCCACGGCCGTCGGCGAGGACGCGGGCACGGTGGAAGAAGTCTATGAGCCATACCTTATAATGGAAGGCCTCATCAAAAGGACACCACGAGGACGAGTAGTTACAGACTTCGCATACAAACACTTAGGCAAGTCATATATACCGTCGGACAACGGCGACGAAATACAGCTGTCACTTTTTTGACGCAAAAACAAAATATCAAACGAATTTTACAAAATTTGGTTTGATATTTGCAACAGAAAACAATTAGAACAAAAACAAATCTACAAAGATGATTGAAAAAGGCAAAATACACATAGAAGAAACCGACGACACACCATTGGTAGAGTTTGACATCGAGAAAAACATACTCAGGATAGCCGGCCCGTCGTTCCCCGAGAACGCCCCCGACTTCTACAACCCTGTCATCGCCGAAGTCTGCAAAATCGACCCGCAGAGCCCCGGCAAACTCGTCATCGAGCTCGAATTTTCCATCCTCAGTAGCGCGTCAAACAAGATGGTCTATGAAATGCTCGTCAAACTTGAAAAAATTTTCTACCTCGGCAAAGCCATGATAATCAAGTGGATATACGAAGGATTCGACGAAGACATGGTGGACGAAGGCCTCGGATACAAGGCAAATTTGAAAATAGATTTTGAACTTGTCGAAAAATAACGTATCTTTGTGCCGCGACTGCAAATGGCCCCGTAGTTTAGCTGAATAGAACGTAGGATTCCGGTTCCTAAGGTCGTGGGTTTGAATCCCGCCGGGGTCACAATAAAATTTTTGCAAAAAAAACGGTAAAAAAATTTGGTGGTTTCAAATTTTTGCCGTAATTTCGCAGCGTCAAAAAAACATACATTAGACGGTCGGTTAGCCA
Organism: uncultured Bacteroidales bacterium; assembly: GCA_905234655.1. Classification (GTDB taxonomy): domain Bacteria; phylum Bacteroidota; class Bacteroidia; order Bacteroidales; family UBA3824; genus UBA3824. The sequence goes on along the minus strand of CAJOJG010000011.1, from coordinate 3,863 downwards.
AGCGGTTAGGTACCGGTCTGCAAAACCGTTTAGAGCGGTTCGACTCCGCTACCGACCTCTATTTTTTTCTTTTCTGTAAACAATAATCTCCAAAAGACAAAAACCATATTAAATTTTACTCGTACACTTTTCGACTATGTTCTACATTACATTGTCTATTTTTTTTATGCGGATTTTTTGGCGGGCAATACCCATATATGAGTATATTTTTGGGATGATGAAAATCATTTGCTTGCTTTTCGAACCGCATTCGCCACTGAACGTCCTACAATATGTGCAAGTTTAACTGGCACAGCATTCCCCAGTTGCCGCATAGCCTCCGTCCACGCTCCTGTGATAACATAATCATCAGGGAATGTTTGAATACGTTTTGCCTCTAATACAGAAAAGTAACGTGTACTGCCATCGTTGAACCGTACCATATTTTCACCTCCAGGGACACCATGACTTCCCGCTTTGATTGTTTTGGACGGCTCGTCAATATTACTGCCTGTATGTCCTGGATATGTTTTGGCTCCTAAATGCAAACAATGCTCCCCTTCCTGACCATCAGGCTCGCTGAGTTTATCAAAAGCATCCCGTATGGTTTGCCATGGTTTTAATTCAGGTTTCCACATCCCGTATTTTTCTAATAGTTTGGTACGTGCAATTTTGCATAAAGTCTCCTCGTCTTGGTTTTGGATATTATGTTTAGTCCAATATTCACCTGAAACATATTTGTCCCACAGAAGAGAGTCTTCACAGTGTGTCGGGGCTGGAAATTCCCAATCTATTTGCAAATCATCCCTGAATCCTACAATTATCACCCGTTCTCGTTTTTGCGGCACACCATAGTCGGCTGCGTTCACGAGTTGGTACGACACGTTATATTTTGTCTTATAATATGTGTGTCCCGTGTCTATGTTTTTTAAAATGGCAAGATTATCCCGCCAATCTATTGACTTTAATTCAATTTCCGGGTATGAGAGTTGCAAGATTATATAATTGAAATACTCTTTGAACGAATCTCTCAATAATCCTTTAACATTTTCAAAAATAAAAGCCTTTGGCATTAAAGTCCGTATTGAAGCAACGGCAGAAGGAAACATATCGCGACAGTCATCATACCCTTTTGATTTGCCGCCCAAAGAAAACGGTTGGCACGGCGGGCCTCCGGCAATTATGTCAACATTTTGATTTTTGTAATCGGCAAAATCAAAATTACGGATGTCTCCTTGAAAAACAAAAGCATCACCATAGTTTTTGCGCAGAGTGTTACACGCATCGATATTCCATTCCACCAATGCTTTGTGTTCGACTCCGGCCATTTCCAACCCCTTTGCTAAACCTCCTGCACCCGAAAAAATTTCTATGCTATTCATTTTCGTAGTATGAAGATACTTTATGTTCAATCATATCAAGTGAATACTGATTTGAATTTAATTTGTCTGCCCATTTCCTGCCTGGGTGAAGTATATCCCATTCCGATTTGGACTGTTCGTATCGACCCTTGCCTGGGTCATGGTTACCAAAACCATCTATGCAACTATTCCATATAGGTTTATATTCTCTAATAAGCGCTGCCTCAACAGTGCCAATCATATCAGCGGCGGCATCTTCGAGAATCATAAACCGACACCTGAAATCGATTGTATCAAGATTGTTTACCTGCGAAACACTTTTGAAATGATCACATAACCGCAAATACAACTCATTGGATGCTTTTTGAAGGCGTGCCTGACGCCATCCTCTTGGAACCGCCTTTCCAACATAAATTGGCTGAACGAAATTGAGCCTGTTAAGTTGATACAAATACCTGTAATATTGACTTTTCCCAATGTAATAAAGAGCATATACTCCCGCACCTTCAAATTTTGCTGGAGGTGGCAGACAATACACAGGAGTTCCGTTAAAAAAGCGAATTGTGTCTTTGATTATTTCTGCGAAATAATCAGAGTGATAGACATGTTTTTCTCTTTCAAATATTATTGGTACAGCCATCTTTATCTTTTTAATGATGCAAAGTTATAATGTTTTTGCTAAACTTCCAAAAAAAACAATAAACACAGACGAAATTTAAACACTTTATGGTTGTGACTTTGAGGAATTGCGTTTCTCATCAGAACGCATTTCCCAAATTGACATCGGTATATATACATTTCACGCAGTAATTGACTAAAAATGATACAGAACAGCTAATTATTTTGTTTTTTTTATTAATTTTGCCATCAAACATAATTACACAACACATAAGATATGAAAAGACTATCAATTCTTACCTTGGCGTTATGTGCCGCATTGTCGGCAACCGCACAACAAGGCACATCAGCGCAACAGGATGCCACCATCACGCCATCCAACACGCTGTATTACGACCGGCCCGCCAAACATTGGACCGAGGCTCTGCCAATCGGCAATTCGCACATCGGAGCGATGATATACGGCGACCCGACATCAGAGACCATCCAACTCAACGACGAGACTTTTTGGGCGGGCTCCCCGCACTCCAACAACAGCGACAGCGCATACAGCCACCTCGCCGAAGTGCAACAACTAATCAAGGACGGCAAAACCGTGGAGGCTCAGGACACCGTAAACGCCAAATTCTTCACCGGACAAAACGGAATGAGCTACCTCACGCTCGGCGAACTCAGGATTTACCACGACGACAAGACACCGGCGCAAAACTACCGCCGCACACTCGACCTCAATTCCGCCGTTGCCACAACTACTTACACAAAAGGCAAGGTAAATTATAACGTAAAGTCATACGTATCGTTCCACAGCGACGCGCTCATCCACCGCATCGAAGCCTCCAAAAAAGGCGCGGTGTCATTCTCCGTAGATTACGCCTGCCCGCTCAAAAGCGAGATGAGCCTTGCACGTAATCAGATGACTATCAAGATATTGGGCAAAGACCAAGAAGGCGTCAGGGGCAAATTGGAAGACGTAATGGTTGTTGTATTGAGAACCGACGGCGAAGTAATCAGAGTCGGCGAGCGTCTGCGCGTCAACAAAGGCAGCTACGCCGAAATCCGCGTAACATCTGCCACCAACTTCCTCAACTACCACGACATCAGCGGCGATGCTCAACAAAAGGCTCAATCAGCGATGGACAACTCACTGAAAGACGACTACAAAGACGACCTTCCAAAACATATCGAGAAGTACGGCGAACAATACCGCCGCGCATCGCTCGTCCTGCCCACCAACCAAACTACAACGCAGACCACCGACCTCCGCGTCAAGAATTTCAAGGAACAGGAAGACCCCGCGCTCATCGCATTGATGTTCAATTACGGCAGATACCTCCTCATCTCGTCGTCGCAGCCCGGCGGACAGCCCGCCAACTTGCAGGGCATTTGGAACAATTCGCCAGACCCCGCTTGGGACAGCAAATACACCATCAACATCAACACCGAGATGAACTACTGGCCGTCAGAAGTGACCAACCTCACCGAATGTAACGAGCCTCTCTTCCACCTCATCAACGAACTCTCCGTAACCGGCACCAAGACCGCGCAAACCCTCTACCACGCAGACGGTTGGGTGGCTCACCACAACACCGACATTTGGCGTGTGGCAGGACCTATCGACGGGTCATTTTGGGGAATGTGGCCACACGGCGGCGCGTGGCTCGCCCAGCACCTTTGGCAGCATTACCTATACACCGGCAATAAGGATTTCCTCCGCAACAGTTACCATATTATAAAAGGTACGGCGGATTTTTATATGAGTTTTGCGATACCTTACAACGACTATTTGGTGACAACGCCCTCCGTATCGCCCGAGCACGGCCCCGGCAACAATCCGAGTTCGCTCGCAATTGGCTGCACGATGGACAATCAGATAGTCTTTGACGCTTTGAACTCCACGCTCCTTGC
>CAJOJG010000010.1 GCA_905234655.1 uncultured Bacteroidales bacterium | reverse complement strand
ATTTATCAGAGATTTAGTTGAGAATATTAAGAAACAATTAAACGATTACAAGGATACTTTACTTATTGATTTAGTCATTGAAAATCAATTAGTTAAAAAATCGACAAAACTGGAATGATTTGATTGACAACGTGTTATGGCACTTGCGAAAGTTTAGTTAATGTCTCTTGGCTCAACCTCGACGGTAACTTCCGCAACCTCTTGACCCAATTTGACATCAATGCTGCGAACTTTGCCTACAATCAATGACGCTTGCCTAAACGAAGGTGGTTGGTCTGAAATCAGGAAATCTGTGTGTTTGCTCGTGAAGTCGGAAACATCAGCCATAAAAGTCTCTACAGAGGGTCTGTTGACCGAAATATACGTTTCGTTGGGTCGCAACGAAAATGCGTTTATTTGCAACTGCCCTTCCACAACCCAATCTCTGTGCAAGATGCGCACAACTTTTTCATTATCAGATATTTCCTGCACGTCATTCATACAATCATACGCATCGTTTTTAAGAGTGATTTAACTGAAAATTTTACATTGTCCGACCAATCTTCGTCGCCATTTATGCAACTATAATAAGAGTAAGCCTCGTCGCCTACGCTTATGGATGCGATATGAAGTTTTGATTGAAGTGTGAGCGTACCATTTGTGGCGGGCGAAATCATCCACGATTCCCAGTCGTCGTCCCGAGATGTTTTGATGGCTTTTTTAAGATTTTCAACAACAACTGCCGAAACCGGTGCCGCGCCATATCCGTCCCAATTTTCTTTCAAAGTTGACAGATAGTCCAGGCGGTCTAATGCCTTGGCTTGATTTTCGTTTTCCGCCTCAAAGAGCAACTGTCTGCCGACCGATTTCTTGACCTCGCGCGGCATATCAATCCCGTGCAGATATGTCATCACATCTGCGTAAGTGCCTGTGCGTGTTGACGTTGGCGACCAAGAGATTGTATTTGCCGCTTGCTGTTGCATGATTCGTGTTTTGCGTCAAAAATAATTATAAATTCCGTTTTATGCAAATTTTTTTCACACCAATTTTTTCATCATCCTCTTGACCTTTCCGCCGCACTTTCTTCCAAACTTATAACACCGTATCCACCACGGCGTTACCGCATATTTCTTTATCACGTCAGGGAAATTATACGTATTCAAATCCGCGAAAAAAGTTTTGCGTTTTTCGGGCATTTCGACGCTCTTAATCATTGATGGATTGTGTTTTAAGCCCGATTCGAGCGGGACGGATTTCTTGACGCAGCCTGTCAATGAATCAAACAACGACTTGCTTGCGTGTATTTTGACCCTCTGAAACCTTCCAATCCGCTTTCGTCAGCCGTAAAGTCGTGATTTACATTGAGTTCGCCGTCGTATTTGCCCCGAAGACGATTCCCCCCCGCCTTAATGTTTCCAAAGCGAGAGCCGTGAAAAAACGCACTTTCCGCCGTCGATTTCGGGGTAGAGGAAGCCCTCGGAATCCGCCCGCATCGTTACCGCCGATTTTGGGCACACGGAATAGCACGCCGAACAGCCCGTACAGGTTGTCAGGGTGAGGATTTGCATTTATGTTAAAAAAGGGAAAACTATCTCTGAATAGTTTGATATTCAGGTATTTATATCAAAAATTATTTCTTAGTAACTTCCGCTACAAGGCTTTTTAGATATGCATCGGACACATTGTCCATTTCATTTTTATCATAGATTGTCATCAACGTTATGACAACTTCATCTTCCGATTTTTGCTGCAAGTTGTATGTGATTACCCTCGCGCCGCCGCTTTTGCCCTTGCCTTTTGACGTGATTGCCATGCGGTGCTTGTACATCGATTGCCCTAACGAAACACCGCCAAATGGATTCGCCTCTAATTCGTCAAGAAATGAATCATAATCGTCCTCAAAAGACTTGTACTTCTTGGACAACGCTTTCGCACGTTTCTCAAATTCAGGCAGATAGTCAAATACAACTTTCATAATCAGTTCTTGAAAAGATTCCTTGCATTGTGTTTGACTTCGCCCGCACGAAGTTCGTTATACGCCCTCGTAAAACTATCTTTCACATCCTTTTGAGATTCGTTTTCTTCTATGGCTTCGCTTTCGAGTTTTTGCCTAAATGCCGTTCTTACATTCAGATTTTGAAGCACATAAAGATTCCACAAAACCTCAACGAGAGATTTTTCATTAGTGCTTAATGATATGTTTGCCGCAACTGTCATAACGTTCAACTTTTGGTACAAAGTTAAAGATTTTGAAGTAGATTACAAAATATTTTCGATTACAATTTCAATTTTTTCTTCACTTGCGCCGCCACCATTTCCCTTTCGCCTTTGTTCATTCCGATTACAAAAACGAACAATCCGACGGAAACTACTGATGCAAAAGTGGTTATGCACAACCGCAAAAAACTTTCGTCAANNCAACAACGGAATTATTGCAGCCAAAATTGTTACCAAAACACAAGGTAAAGCCGCTTTTTTTGCAAATTGACGTATCGAAAAATTCGCCAGCCGCCGCACGATTATTAATCTCACTACAAACGCGATGAATGTTACCACAACTGCCACAACCATAACCGAATACGCCGGCGCGCCAAGTTTGAGGATAATCCACGAAATCGGGAAATTCATCATCAAAATTCCGCCGACAACGCTTTGGTAAAGCCTGATTTTTCCTGTCGCCTGTGCGAGTGCCATTATCGGGTAACTTATCGAATCCACAACAGCGTCAATCAACGCCAACTGCGTGAAAATCACTGCATAATCGGGCGGGTTGCCGAGCCAAATTTTCAGGACAGTTTCCATTTCCAACACCAGCGGCAGCGCAAAAACATACATCAAAAAATACGTGAATTTGCAGCCGCGAAACACCAGTTTCATCGTTTCATCCTTCTGGTCGTTGGCGTAAGTCTTGATGATTGGCGGACGAAGCGCAGTGTTGAAATTGTGCGAAAAACTCGTTACCGCCGCGCTGACGTTGTGCGAAACCGCCCGCGCCGCATTGACCACAACACCGAAATATAGATTAAGCAAAATGTTGATAATCTGACCTTTGATGACACCAATGCTCGCCCCGAACAAATTCCATCCGCTGTAACTGACCAACTCTTTGAACAGCCCTTTGTCCCTGACATACTGAAACTTACATTCTTGATAATGCTTTTTGCAATACGTCCGGTAAATCGTTGTGTTTATCAATGCGACCGCCGCCAAGAGCAACCCGTACAGAATCAGTTTGTCGGCATCCAAGGTCTGCAACAGGAACACGATTCCGAGTTTCAGGACGGCCTCGACGATGCTCACGTAGGCGTAGATGTCCATGTTTTCGTGTGCGATGATGCTTGCCATGTAGGGCGTAGTGACGAGCGTCAATAGGAACGACAGCACCGCCGCCTGATAAATCCACACCGCCGCCGAGAGCCTTTCGGGTGGTATGACGAGTTTGTGCGTCACGAACCACAGCCCCACGGTTTCCGCCAAGATGACGATTATCACCGCCAACAAAACGTATATTTGGAATGTTACGCTGAAAGTTGTTTTAAGGTGTTCCGTGTCGCCCTTCCCCAAGTCAAACGCAAAGTATCGTTGGCTTGCCGTCGCCATCGCGCCGCTCAGGAATCCGAACATCGTCACCACGCCCGCCGTTACGTTGTAGATTCCGTAGTCTTCCTCGCCCAATACGTTCAGGACAATGCGCACCGTGTACAACGACACGAGCATTATCAGTATTTGGCGGAAGTAGAGCAACAGGGTGTTGCGGGCGATACGGGTGGTGTTGCTCATTTCAAATCCTCCTTATCCACGCCCCCGGCACATACGCCGTCGCGTACCGTCCCACGCCCTGCAATTCCACAAACACCCTTTTCTGATGCTTGTATTTCATCACAATTCCTTCCACGCCAGCAAACGGCCCGCCAATGACAACCACGCGGTCGCCGGTCAAGAATGATGGGACGAGAGACTGGTTCACGATGATATTCTCGTTTCCTGTTATGAAAATTAGCGGCTTTGGGATTTTCTTGCGGTGTCTGTGGGCGTGTGGTTTTTCCGTGTGGAATGGAGGAAATTATTGGTGCATTTTTTGCATTTCGGAAAATATCGTTTATATTCGCCTGTTAAAATACAAAAGCATTCATCATGGACGTAAAGACAATTAAAGTAGGTACATTCAATCTTATGAATCTCATTCTGCCCAACCGCGAGGTCTACACTGGGTTCAAGTACACGCAGGAGGAGTTCAACAGGAAGGCATCGTGGGTCAACTTCATGCTCAACCAGATGGACGCCGACATCATCGGGTTTCAGGAATGTTTTCATAAACAGGCTCTTAAGACCATTGTCAACAATAACCGCAGGTACCGCGACGCGGAGATTGTCATTGCCGACGAGACTGGCGACCAGCCGAGGGTGGCGTTATTGTCAAAATATCCGATTGAAAACCTTGAAGTCTTTGACCGTTTTCCGCAAGAGTCCATTGTGGATGTCATGCCGTATGGCACTAATGAGAGGACAATCCTGCCATTCGACTCCTTCATGAGGCCGGTATTGAAGGCCGACATCCGTGTCAAGCCGTTTGGTTTGATGACTTTCTACGTCGTCCACCTCAAGTCCAAACGCCCGATGTTCTACGACGGCGAGTCCGATGACAATCCCGTCGACTTGGCGCGCGCCCAGGTCAGGTCGTTGATGCTGCGCGCCGCCGAATCCGCCGCAGTGAGGACGCTGTTGATGAAAAGTTTGAAGGGCAAGACGCGGCCGGTGGTGCTTTTTGGCGACGTGAACGACACTGGCAACTCCGTCACGACGCGCATTATCTCCGGCGAGGTGCCCGAACACAAACTTTCCGACTCCAAGAAACAACATGTTTGGGACGTGCTGCTCTACCATGTCAAGGACATCCAGGCGCGGCGCAGTTACCAGGATTTTTATTACACGCATATCCACAACGGCATGTACGAAAGCCTCGACCACATCATGGTTAGTCAGGAGTTAGTGACCGAAAACCCGCGCAACCAGGGACGTGTGGGGCAGGTGTGTGTCTATAACGACCACCTCATAGACCAGACTTTCACAACTGAAAAGCAGGACAAGTGCAAGTCTGACCATGGCGTCGTGACTTGCACGATAGAGCTCAACGTCGAGAACAAAAAAAGTTATAAACAGAAAGGCAAGCACAACCATTGATGCTACGGCTTTGGATGGCGATGCTGCTGGTGTTCATGGCATTGGCGGCTCAGGCTCAGACCATAATCATGCACGACACAATCCGTCTGCGCGACACGTCGGTGATTGTAACGCCGATAGAGCCGTCTTCTGTGGCAAAGTCCGTGCGCGGTATCGTTGCGAATGGCGATGACGAAGATGACGGCGATGCCCGGTCGCATTTTTTCTCCGACAGCATCCAAAGCAAGGGCTACATTTCACAAAGTTTTGCCAGCGGCAACCGCCGTGACCTCTCGCCAAACACCACGGCGGATCTCAGCGTTAGCGCGGTTGTGGCGGGTGGGGTGGAGGTTAAGGCTGACATACTTGACTCTGACATGCCGATGGACGACGAGGGCGTTACGAACCAAATCAACGAGCTTTCGTCAATCCTCATTACCGCCAAGAAGGACTCCACCATGCTTTCCGTCGGCGACATCGTTGCCAATAACGACATCAATTCATTGTCGCGGTTCTCAAAGAAAATCAAGGGCGTTGAGTTCGCCACTGTCAATGGACTTCGTGACGGCGACACAATTTCCGTGCGCACTGATTTCGCGGCGACGAAGGGCAAATTCCGCCGGCAGCAAATTTTCGGTCAGGACAATTCTCAAGGTCCGTATTACCTTCATGCGGAGGATTCTGCGGTGTCGGTGATTGTGCTTGTCGGCACGGAAAAAGTATGGCTCGACGGCACACTGCTCGCGCGCGGCGGCGACTATGAGATTGACTATAATTCTGGCACTATCGAGTTCAATGTCAGGCACATAATCACCAGACAGTCTGTCATAACTGTCGATTTTGAATATTCTGAGACGCAGTATGACAATTATTTCCTTTATGCCGATGCCGCCTATAAGACACGGCGGTTGTCCTTCAAGTCTGGCTATCTTACTGAATATGATGGACTTGGCTCGGTAGTGGATTCTGTGGCTGCGGATACGGCAGTGGCGCGTCCGAGGAAGATCGACTATGTTTTTTTTGACATTGGAGCGCGCGTAACTCCCACTACAATGGTCGGCGTGGAGACGATGTTGTCTAAAATCGTCGCCGACCGTATGCGCCCGACAGAGACTTCTACACAGTCTATGGCGTTGATTGCCAAGGCGCAGCATGATTTTTTCGCTGATGACACAGCCCGTTCGATGGTGGTGAAGTCACAGTTAAAATATCTTTCCGAAAACTTCCAACCGCTTGTCACAGAGAAAGATATTAAGTTTCAGGAGAAGTGGGATTTGGAGGATTACCAGCCAGGGCTGCGCGAACTTTTCAGCGAGACGTCGTTTTTATTTTCTAATGCCACTGTAAACGCCGCCTACACTTTGTCGACCGCCAAAATCGATGGCATGATGGACGGACACGCACATTCAATGACTGCTGGAATGTGCCGTGGAAGGTTCATGGACACTGTTTCCGTGGATTTCTTCAGCGACATACAGTCGGGTTCGCGGCATGATTATCTCTCGGCAGTGTTCCAGTCGCAATACAAACTTGATTCGCTGACCCTCGGCGCGTCTTTCGCCCAAAAGTCGCGCAGCCTCCATGATTCTTCCAATGCCAACTTCCGCGACATCAGCGTGTTCGCCGTGCGTCATTTGCGCAAAGGACACGTCGGCCTTACAGCCACCGACCGCACGACGTTTGGCGGATTTTGGGACGGCGGCGGGGTGGGGGGCGCGCGGCTGTTGACGGCTGAGTTGCAGGTGGCGGCTAAGGAAAAATACTCGCTCCGTGCGTTGGAAATCCTCCGCAAAGACCGCGACGACGAGTCGGCGACCCTCGCCGGCAGCCTCGCCGCATCGTGTCAACTGTTTGACCATCAGCTTGTCCTGTCTGCCACACAACAGTCTGTGCGCGGTAATCAGGAGCAGTTGGCGTACCGATATATCCGCACGACCACTGGCAATGGCCATTATACATGGATTGATTATGACGGCGACGGCGTGGAGGATTTGGACGAGTTCGAGGTCTCATATTACAAGACCGACGCGGACTATGTGAAATATTTTGTGCATACCGGCCAGTATGTCAGCACTTTGCAGAACGATTTGGGCTTTAATGCAATGTTCCACGGCAAGGGCGGCAGGGGCAGGTTGTCGGATTTAATGTCACGGCTTTCTGTGTCTGCCACTTTCGACATCCAGCGGCAGGACGCGCGGCGCGGCGGCGGCAGTTTTTTCACCGGCGACAGCCTGATTTCGCAGTTCGGCCGCCAGCGTTACACGTCGCGGTTAAGGCTGTGGGATTTTCTTTTCATTGGCAATGACTGGAGCAGTTCGCGCCAGGAGCGTTTTACTTTTTATGGTTTTGAGTCCAATTCCAATGATGCGAGCGGCTTTTTCTTGGAGTTCGATTCAAAGTTTGGCTTGGGTGCCAGGTATCAGCGCACTTTCAAGAACCAGCGGTTCACGTCGGAATATTTTCCCGAAAAATGTTACCGCATCCATGCCGTCTGTGATGAGGTCGACACAAAATATGATTTTGGCAATGGCGTTACCGCGACCCTCGGCGTATCCCTCTGCCGCAAGTCAAACCGCACTGACACTACGTTGGCTAATGTCCGCGCCCTCAATCTCGGTTTTGCCTACGCGCACGACGCTAAGGGCAGCGCGTCGCTCAATTATCGCCTTGTGAAAAACTTATATGACGGCGACTTGCTTTCTTCCTCGGCTTCCTACCAAATGCTTGAAGGTCTTGCCGTTGGCTATAACGACGTCGTGACGGTCTCCGCGTCGTATATGCTCACTAAATATCTTCAGCTGTCGCTCCTCTACGAACTCCGCGCCGCACCCGACAACACTTTGCACACCGGCGAGATGGAACTGAAAGTTGTGTTTTAAACACAAAATGCACTCCATCATTCTCCCATTTTCAGTCCTATGACTGCGATTATGAGCATTGTTATGAAGAAAATCCGCCAGAATGTTGCTGGCTCGTTGAAGAAAATTATGCCGACAATCACCGTTCCTGCCACGAATCCGGCAATCCATAGCCACCATTGTGCGCCGTCAGAGTTTTTTGCGCGGCCAAGGCAGAATGTAAAGCCAACTTCGCACAGCCCCGCAAGTATCAAGATAATCCAGTTCATTTTTTGTTAAAACGCCTTTTTATCGAGGGCTGCGGCAATATCCGGCGTCTCCTGCTATTTCGTTTGGCGGTACAAAATTATATAAAAAAACTTCCGTCACATTTGCCCCTATGCGGAATGTGCCGGAAGTGTGGTGAGAGTTAGAAGCCGATGCCGACCCTGAACATGATGTTGCTCAGGTATGTTTCGGGCTTGTCCTTGTCCTCGGTGCGGTTTTCCATGCCGCGCTGCGCCTGTGCGCCGAGGTATATCGGACCGAGCCAAATTCCCGCGTTTGCATTAACGCCCCAGTCGTGGTTGTCGAACTCGGGAAGGTACTCGACGGTGTAGAATGCGCCGACGCCGACATCAATCTTAATGCCGAGGTTGAGGCAAATGCCGAAGTTGACCGGCGAGATGTAGATGTTGTGCTGCGGGTCGCCGTCGTTGAAGCTGAAGTTCTTCAACTGGTCCCTGACGTCGGAATCGGTGTCGGTGTATTCCTTGCCGAGGTTGCTGCACGCGCCGATGGCGAGGCCGTAGTAGAAGGGCGAGCGCGCAATCTGCTTGTTGAATCCGATTTCGCCGACATAGCCGAGGGAGCGGTCGCCGTGGATTTCGTCATAGTCGTGTGCGGTCTGGAGGCCCGAATAGTTGACGCCCGCCTTTATGAACCACCTCACGTCGCCGCCCTCCTGCTGCTGGAACGACGTGACGATTTGGTTGGATTTGTGCGCGGAGTTGGAAGTCGTGCTGATGATTTGCTGGGCGTTGACCGACAGAGCCATCAGAGCCGCCGCTATCGTTGTCAAAAGTCTTTTCATGGCGTTTACTTTTTGAAGATATGGAACTTAGACACTTCGTCGGCATTGACCGGCACGAGTTCGGACTGGCCCTGGCCGGAGAATTTCAGCAGTGGCAGGTCTGAATCCTCGATGTCCTTGAACGAAGTGTATTTGGCGGGGCGGCCGCTGACCTCGAGCTCGTACCTCTTGCCGGAGCTCTTCACGGTGTATATCGCGCCGACGATTGCGTCGTATACCGGCATAGCCTTCGGGTCGCCGTCCTTGCAGGCGATGGCGAGTGCGTATGCGCGCATGTTGTTGACATTAAGTCCCATGGCTATCGCGTCCTTGCGCTTTACGGTTACGATCCATGTCCTGAGCGAGTCCTCGACCTTCAGGCTCGCCACTACGGGCTTTGCAAAAATCTCGATGTCGTTGACCGGTACCGAGCGCGCTTCCATGTATTTGGATGTGCTGCAGCTGCTTGCGAGCAGTGTCACCGCGCACGCGGCGGAGATAATTAGTCGTTTCATTGTTTTTTGTCTATGAGTATTTTTTGAATAAAAGTTTTAGTGATTGTTCGACGGCCGGGCTTCGCGCCCGCCATTCGACCGCCTAAATTAGGAATATTTTTTTAACGTTCAAACTTTTTTTGTGGCATTGTCGGAAAAATTATGATTTCGACCAGCCGGATTTTGAAAAAAACTAATAACTTTGCGGTTTGAACAACCGAATGTGTGAATATAAATTAAAACCGATAAGACAATGAAAAAGACTCTTTTACCGATTTTGTTGATCGTCGGCGTCGCCGCCGGCGCGTCGGCACAGAACAAGACTGTGCCAGGTAAGACCGACATAATCCAGCAGGAGTATCTGCAATTCGAGCAAGTGCCCAACAGCCTATACATCCTCCCGACACCGCCGGAGTACAATAGTGTCCAGTTCCTTAACGACCAGTACCAGTACTATTGGGGACGCGGGATGCGCAAGGGCGAGCGTGGCGAGAAGGCTGTCACGGACGCGACATTGGACGGGCTTGAAGGCATGAACAATGCATTTGGCGAAGTATTCGGCACGGAGATTACGCGCGAGAACACCCCCGAACTTTTCTTGCTCCTGCGTTCGATAGGCCGTGACGCTGGCGGTTTTGCGCCGAAGGTTGCTAAGAACCACTACATGAGGGTACGCCCATTCGTGTTCTTTAACGACACTACAAGCACCCCTCAGTATGACGACCACCTTCGCAGCAGCGGCTCGTATCCATCGGGGCACAGCAGTTACGGATGGGCGGCGGCTCTGATTCTTGTCGAGATTAATCCCGAGCATCAGAACGAAATCATAAAGCGCGGCTATGAAATCGGCGAAAGCCGCAAGATTGTGGGCGCGCACTTCGAGAGCGACATCCAGGCGGGGCGCGTCATGGGCGCGGCCACGGTCGCCGCCCTCCATGCCAACGAGGCTTTCCAAAAGCAACTTGCAAAAGCCAAGGAGGAGTTTGCAAGGATGAAAAAGGCTGGAAAGATAAAGCCAAGCACCGCCGAGTTGCAGTGGAAATAGAGTCTGTCACTTAAAATAAAAATACTTGTCATGCAAGCGAGAGCCATAATAATGATATTGATGGTTGCGGCTATTTTGTCGCCATTGACCACGGCTGCACAGTACCGCAGCATCGAGTTCGACCGTGCCAAGATGAAAGGCACACGCTCCGACGACGGCAAGCCTGGCGCGAAGTACAGCAATAATTTTGCCGAGTACAAGATAACGGCATCTTTCGACCCCTCGACGCATGTGCTTGAGGGCGAGGAGACTGTCACCTTCCACTTCAATACGCCGGGAAAGTCCGTCCATTCCGCCTTCTTCAACCTCTACCGCAACATATATAAGAAAGGTGTCATAAGGAGCCGTGACTGTTTCCCGATGGACATCACGGACGAGGGCATGGAGATACTGAGCGTCACCGAGGCCAGTGGCAATGATGAGAAAGAGTTGAATTTTAGCATTGCGGGTACAAAGCTTGAAGTCGAACTCCGCCAGTCTCTCTCCCCGGGCAATAAGGCGACCTTCCATGTGAAGTGGCGCAACCGCATAGCCGCATTGACTCACCATCGCGGCGGCTTGTATTACGACAATTCGTGGTTCATTCCCTATTGGTATCCCCAACTCGCTGTGTATGACGACATTTACGGATGGGACCGAATCGACCATTCCGGCAATGAGGAGTTCCTGATGGAGTTTGCCAATTATGACGTGACGCTTAATATCGGCGGGAAGATGGTTGTATGGGCGACCGGCGACCTCGACAATGCAAACTCGATATTCACTGCCGACCTTATCGCCCGCCGCGACAAAGCAGCCGCCTCTAACACGCCCGTGACACTTTTTGAACCCGGCGGCGCAGGCAAGGCATTGAAGAAGGAAAATAACTCGTGGCATTTTAAGGCGGATTCGGTGCCGGACTTTGTGTTCGCTTGCAGTGGCGAGATGGGATGGATAGCGATGTCGTCCCCGATTCGTAAGGGCAAGCCGAGGACGATGGTGTCTGCGGTGTATAAAAGTGACGGGTTCAAGCCTAACATAAACACTGTCAAGTCTACGCTCGAATACCTTAGCACAAAGCGTCCTGGAGTGCCATACCCGTACTCCCACATGACGCTTTTCGAGGGCAGCGGCGGCATGGAGTTCCCGATGATGATTAACGAGGATTTTGACAATAATTTTGATTCGGACTTCTTCACAACGTCCCACGAGGTTACGCACTCATATTTCCCGTTCATAACCGGCATGTACCAGAACCGTTTCGCATTCATGGACGAGGGACTGACACAGTTTGTGCCGCAGTATTTCCAGAATGAGAGTTTCCATCATAAGAACATCATCCAGGACGCTTGCCGCTATGTGAACTACGTGGCGTGCTCGGACGACAATGTGCCGGTCATTACTCCTTCATATTCACAGGCTAACTTGCTGACATACACTGTCAATTCGTACTACAAGCCACAGATAATGTACACTGCGCTCGAGGACGTCGTCGGCAAGGAGACGACGACTAAAATCCTGCATGATTTTGTCCAGGCATGGCGCGGGAAGCACCCGCATCCGGTCGATTTCTTCAATATCTGTAGTTCGATTTCCGGCAAGGATTTGAGCGAGTTTTTTCGTTCGTGGATTTACACTACGGACTATGGCGACCTTGCAGTGGTTTCTGTGGACGGTAAGGAGGTCACGATAGCCAACAAGGGCCGCCTCATGGTGCCTGTCGTACTCAATGTCAACTACTCCGACGGCACGATGTCGGTAGTCCGCCGCGACGCGCTTATATGGTCGGGTAATAAGAATGAAGTCACGATAACCCTCGACAAGCCAGCCAAAACCGTCGTCATAGGCGACACGTGGGTGCCGGACGCTAACGAGAACGACAACAGCAATTAAGAGTATTTTTATTATAGAAATCACAACCAACGCCAATGACTGTAGAATTTGCCATCATAGACTCCAATACATTGTCCTGCATGGGCTTGAAACTCATGCTGGGTCGCATTGCGCCCATGGTGGAGCTGACATCCTTCGGATCCTTCGAGGAGTTTGCCATGAGTCCTAACGACAAGTTTGTGCATTATTTTGTCGCCTCGGGCATCTTCTTTGAACATGCGCAATATTTCATCGCACGGCCTCACCGCAGCATTGTCTTGGTCAATGGCTATGCCTATCCGCATATCTCCGGGCTGCTCACGCTGAATGTCGCGCAGGACGAGAAGGACATTGTAAAAAGCCTTCTCCAGCTCCATCAGTCCGGCATGGGCAACCCGAGGATGAAAAAGGATGTCTCGGCGGTCTCGCCGCAGGTCGAGCAGCCTGCGCCGCCATTATTGTCCGGCAGGGAGACCGAAGTCGCGGTGCTTTTGGCGAAGGGAATGATTAACAAGGAGATAGCCGACCGCCTTAATATCAGCATTACCACTGTGATTTCGCACCGGAAGAACATCATGACCAAACTCTCGGCGCGCTCGCTCGCCGATGTCATCGTCTATGTCGTCGGGAACGGCATCGCGAGGGTGGAGGAGTTGTGAAAACTCTCGACTTCACGTCGAAATCGTCGGTGCTAAAAGTTGAACCGTGCGCCGATATAAGCCATCGCCCCGCTTATCGGCGCGTAGACTAATGTCGGCTCAAAGGTCTCAGACCACGGGTTTTCTGCCGAGATTATGGGATTTTTCTGCTTGTAGTTAGTCAGGTTTTCGCCGCCGACGTATATCGAAAACTTTCTGAACCATTTGGTAATCTGAATGTTAAGTTGTTCAAACGACGAAAACTTTTCGCCGACGACGAGGGTGTTGTTGTCGTTCCGATAGTCCGGCAGGCGGCCGCCGCCGTTGATTTGGAGGTTTGCGTCGAACTGCCATATTTGAAGCGGGGTTTTGTACGACAGCGTGAAAAGTGCTTTATATTTGTTAGCCAGCGGCTTAGCCTGCAACTTTCCGCCGTAGTGAGCCTTCACGTCGTTCAGGCGGTACGCCGCCGAAAATTCAAAGTTTTTGAAAAATTCGTATGCCGCGTCGACCTGGAATGTCTGTGAGTACGAGCGGTCGGACGACGACCTTACGACGATTTCGTTTGGCGAAACGTCATAGTCGGTCAGGGTGCCGCTAAGAAAATTTGTGTAGTAGTATTCAGCATTGAATTTCAGGCTCTTGGCGTTGACTGGCAGTTTGATGCCGAGGCTCACGCCGCTGTTCCACGCGCTTTCCTGTTCGACTTCGCCAATCACTAAACGCCGCCCCGACGACAACAGGAAATGGTTTTCAGCCAAGATGTGTGGTGACCTGTAGCCCTTGCCGCTCGAGAGCCTCACCGTAAAACGCTCCGATGGCGTGATTTTGATGTGGAACCGTGGGGTGAAGAAAGTGCCGTGGACGCTGCTCCTGTCGGCGCGTATGCCGGCCATGAGAATCCATCTGCCGTCGTAGTCGAAGGTGTATTGGCCATAAACGCCGCCGACAGTCTCCTTTTCCTTCATTTTCTGCGCTGTGGACTGTGGCAGTAGCGTAAAGTCTTGATTGTCATAATCATAATTGACATCTAAGCCAGCCGATATGCTGTGATGTTCAACGATGTCGGTCTCGAAAATCAACTGTGAGTACACCGTCTTTTCGTCGGCGGTGTATGACTTTTTGCCGAAAGATGCGTCAAAATCGTGGAAAATGAAGTTGTTTATGACGGCGATGTTCATGTTTTTTTCGGCGTTAAGAATCCATGCATTTTTCAGGTATGCGCCTAAACGCCTTGTGTCTGACGAAATCTTAAAAAGTTCGCTGTCCTTCGGTTTGTCAATCTGTCCGCCGTCGCGCTTTTCGTCCAAGAATGTCAGACCGCCGTGGAAAATGTAGCGGTTCTTGTTGTAACGCCAGCGGTTGTGGAGGTTGACTTGGCGGACGTTTGGCTTGTCGAAAAAGTTGTCGCCGTTATCGTCCATGTCCATGAACGAATCCTCGTAATGCGCCAATATTTCGGTCGTCAGGTTGTCCGTCAAGTGGCGGTTTATGTTACCGTTCACTTCAAGTTTCAGGTCAGAGTTCATGTAGACGTTAAGCCCCGCGCCCTGCTCGTCAAAAGGTTTGAGGTACTCGACATCAATCTGTCCTGTGATGCTCTCGTAGCCGTTTTTGACCGACGACGCACCTTTGGAGACTTGAATGCTCTTGAGCCACGCGCCCGGGACATAGCCCAAGGCGTATGGCGTTGACGAAAGCCTGAAGTCAGGAATGTTCTCGCTCAACATCTGTACGTATAATCCGCTCAGTCCCAATAATTTAATCTGTTTTGCGCCAGTGGCGGCGTCTGTGTAGTTCACGTCCACGGAAGGGTTTGTGGTGAAACTTTCGCCGAGATTGCAGCACGCCGCCTTGAAAAGTTCCGCCTGGTTGATGTTGAGCCCGTTTATCGCGCCGTGCATCTCGGTCGTGCCCTTGCGCCTTTGGGAGACGACGACCTCGTCATGGGTTTGGGAATTGTCCTTCAGGATTATGGTGATGTCGCTGGTATTCTGTAGTTTGCGGATGTCGATAGTGTCGGTCTCGAAACCCATGAACGAAGTCACGAGGAGGGTCTTGCCGTTGGCTTTCTCGATTTTGAACCTTCCGTCCTTGTCGGTGGAGACTCCGTCGTATGTCCCCGCCCAAAATACGTTTGCGCCGGCGAGAGGATTTTTGCCGGTGTCGATGACACGGCCCGACAGCGTGTTTTGGGCTTCCGCGCCCAAGGTGGCGAGCATCATGGAAGCCGCCAAGACGAATATTTTGTAATTTTTTTTCATGGCGCAAAAATACGTATTAATAATTTGAAAACAAAATGGATTGTTTCACCAAAACATTAGCACTTTGCTAAGTTTTTTGTTGAAAATCCATAAAATATGTTTACATTTGCGGTGTAAAAAAACAACGAACAAATGTCTCTTGTCAATACACTTACTTCGCTGTACTTGAGGGGAAACCTCAACAGGACTGAACTCTACCTGAAATATCCGGACGAGATGCAGTTCAAGACTTTCAGCACCCTTGTCAAGAAAGCCGCCAAGACAGAGTTTGGGCGGCAATATGGTTTTGACGACATACTTAAAATCGGGCCGTCGGAGTTCGCAGCCCGTGTGCCGCTCAATCCCTACGAGTCGCTTAAACCTTACATCATGCGCGTCGCGCAGGGCGAGGACAATGTGCTGTGGCCGTCCAAGACGCGGTGGTTCGCCATGAGCTCCGGGACTACGGACGACCGCTCTAAGTATATTCCGATAACTAACGACAGCCTCAAAAAGTGCCATTTCACAGGTGGCGAGGACGTGCTGGCTGTGTATCTCAAGAGTTTCCCGGACACCAAGGCCTTCACTGGCAAGGCTCTCGTGATAGGCGGGTCGAGGCAGGTCAACAGAATGGGCAGCGACACATTTTGTGGCGACCTCTCGGCGGTGCTTATCAGCAACTTGCCACGGTGGGTGCGTGGCCGCCGCACGCCGGACATCTCGATTGCGCTGATGGAAAACTGGGACAAGAAAATCGAGGCGATGGCCAACGCCGTGTGCCGCGAGGACGTGACTTCAATATCCGGCGTGCCGTCGTGGACGCTTGTCCTCATTCGTAAAATCTTAGAAATCACCGGCAAATCCAACATCCTCGAGGTGTGGCCTAACCTCTGCCTGTTCATGCACGGCGGCGTGAGCTTCAAGCCATACCGCGCCCAATATGAAAAACTCATTCCGACTGACAAGATGACATACTTGGAGACCTACAACGCCTCCGAAGGATTTTTCGCCTTCCAGAACGACCAGTCTACCGACGACATGTTGCTGATGTTGGACAACGGGATTTATTATGAGTTTGTGCCGATGTCGGATTTTAACAGCAGCACACGCGCCGCGATTCCG
Organism: uncultured Bacteroidales bacterium; assembly: GCA_905234655.1. Lineage (GTDB taxonomy): Bacteria > Bacteroidota > Bacteroidia > Bacteroidales > UBA3824 > UBA3824. The sequence goes on along the minus strand of CAJOJG010000010.1, from coordinate 49,322 downwards.
TTGTGCGAGGTGAAGACCGGGGTCAACTACGCCGTGGTCATCAGCACTAACGGTGGACTGTGGCGTTATATCATAGGCGACACAGTCGAGTTCACGTCCGTCCGCCCGTACAAGATAAAGATTACCGGCCGCACAAAGCATTTCATAAATGCGTTTGGCGAGGAGCTTGTGGAGGACAACGCCTCGCGCGCCATACGTGCCGCTTGTAACGCCACTGGCGCGGACATCCGCGACTACACCGCCGCGCCTGTGTACATGCAGACCGACAAGCGCGGCTGCCATCAGTGGCTCATAGAGTTCAATGTCCAGCCCGGCGACCTCAATGCCTTTGCCAACACTTTGGATTTTGAGTTGCGCAGGCTGAACTCGGACTACGACGCTAAACGGTACAAGGATTTGTCACTGACGCCGCCCGAAATCACAATCGCCCGCGAAAACCTCTTCGAGGACTGGCTGCGCAGCAAGGGGCGAATCGGCGGTCAGAACAAGATTCCGCACCTTGAAAATAACCGCACAATCATCGACGAGATGTTGGAGATGAACTGATATTTTTTTTGTAGCATGGCAGGTAGGTTTGACATATCCCGAATGTGGGCGTTGGTGGTTTTGACAGTGGCGGTGCAGGCTGCCACAGCCCAAATCCGCGACGAGTACGATTTTTTGAAGATGCCCACTTTAATCGAGGACACGTCGGGCAGCCGGTTCACTGCCAGGCTCTATGAAAATAATTTTTTCAAGAACAACGAGTATTTTGGGGATTTTGTCAAGGGGTATACGCTCACTGGCTTCCATTTCCAGCCGGAACTTTCATATAACCACAACCGCATGTTGAAAGTCCAGGCGATGTGGAATGTCTTGAAGTACCACGGCTATGACAATTTTTCGGAGTACAAGCCGTATTTGAGGATTGTATTCCAGCCGAGCGGGAGTTTCCGTGTGATATGCGGCTACTTGGATGGCAATGTCCGCCACGGACTTATCGAGCCTATCTACGATCCCGAGCGTTATTATACCAACAATGTCGAGAACGGTTTGCAAATCAATCTTTCCCGTCCGCGCTATGACGGCGAGTTGTGGCTTAATTGGGAAAAGATGATCCTGTGGGGCGACCCGTGGCAGGAGCGGCTTACGGTCGGTCATCTCTCAAAGTTCCATGTCGTCGACAAGGAGAAGTTCAAGTCGGATATTGTCGGTGAGTTTTTAGTGTCACACCGTGGCGGTCAGATAGACTCGTCGGACGGTCAAGTACAAAGCCTTGAGAACGGGGCGTTGGGCATGGATTTCCATTGGACAGGCAGTGGCGGCGTGTTCCGTCAGTTAAGCCTCCGCGCGATGGCTGTGCAGTACCATGCAATCGACGAGACCGAAGACCTGCCTTGGAACGATGGTTGTGCGACGTACATGAAGGCTCATCTCCGCCTGTCTAATTTTGGACTGACGCTCGGTCATTGGTTCGGGTACAAGTTCCTGAATTTTCGTGGCGACCCTCTCTACACCGGCTGGGCTATCGACCCCCATAACAACCGCAAGCACAGATACATTGCGTTTTTCGGCGGGTATTATTCCAAGCGGTATTTTGACGATGTTTTTGTACTTCGCACGGGAACCGATGCGTGGTACGACCTCGCCACCGGCAATCTCGAATACGCATACATGATATGTATGGCGGTGAATTTTATCAAGGCCGGGAGAAGAAAGTATTGAGGTGCTTCCCTCTGCGAAATACAAAAAAAAACTCCCGAAACTCACACATTGTGTTGTCTCGGGAGTTTTTCATATTTTGTCGCTTCGCGAGGTTTTTTTTGTCGCTTCGCGAGAAATCTTACAAATTTATTTCAAATCAATCAAATACGATATTTTGAAAGGTTTGTTAAGATTTTGTGAGATTTCTGTCTGTATGGACAACCTTCCTTATTTTCCTATCAGTTCCACGCTGCGCTTTACGAACTTGGTGAGGTCTTCGCCGCGAAGCATGTTGTTGGCCAAGAGGGCGAGGTCCACGAGTTGCTTTACGAGCTTGTTGCCGGCGGCGTAGGTCTCGAAGACGGCCTTGCGGCGGCTCTCTACGTCGTCGATTTGCTTCTGAAGGTCGGATTTCTTGTCTTTTTCCTCGGTGGTGATTTCCTCGGGTTTCTTGTCCTTGGTGAGTTTTTCGAGGCTGTCGAGGTCAGACTTGAGGGGCGCGATTTCCTTGTCGAAGCCCTCTACGTCGGCGGCTGTGGCAGACTTCGCGTCGGCGATGAGTTGCTTTACGAGCGGGTGGTTTTCGTTGACGACGAGGTTGAGGTTGTCGGGCAGGTTGGTGTAGAAGCTTGATTCGGGGCCGCCGAGCTTGCCCATGTCCTTCATGCGGCGCATAAATTCGCTCTGGGTGATGATGACCGGCATGTCGTCGGCAGAGAGGCTGTCGAACTCAACGGTGAAGTTCTTCTTGCCGCCTTTTGGGGTCTGGCTCTCGAACATCGCGGTGTAGTCCTTCTTCTCGGCGTCGGTGAGCGTAGAGGCGGGCGCGTCTTCCTTGCGGATGAGCTTGTCGAGGGTGTCGGAATCGACGCGCATGAAACGGAAGTCTTGGTTTTTCTGTTCCATCTGGTTGATGAAGTGCGGGTCGAATGCCGAGTCCATTATCAGGACGTCGTAGCCTTTTTCTTTGGCGGCGGACACAAACGAGTATTGTTCTTCCGCGTCGGTGGCGTAGAGGGCGATGAGTGTCTTGTTTTTGTCGGTCTGGTTGTCCTTGATGATGTTTTTGTACTCGTCGAGGGTGAAATACTTGCCGTCGGTGTTCTTGTAGAGGAAGAAGTCTTTGGCAGATTCGTAGAACTTGTCGTTGGTCAACATTCCGTACTGGATGAAGAGCTTGAGGTCGTCCCATTTCTTTTCCAAGTCCTCGCGGTTGTTCTTGAAGATGTCGGTGAGCTTGTCGGCTACTTTCTTGGTGATGTGGTTGCTGATTTTCTTGACGTTGGAATCGGACTGCAAGTAGCTTCTCGACACGTTCAGCGGGATGTCGGGCGAGTCGAGCACGCCGTGCAATAGCGTCAGGAACTCGGGCACGATGCCTTCCACGCTGTCGGTTACGAACACTTGGTTGCAGTAGAGTTGGATTTTGTTTTTCTGGACTTCGAGGTTCGTGCGGATTTTGGGGAAGTAGAGGATGCCGGTGAGGTTGAACGGGTAATCGACGTTGAGGTGGATGTTGAAGAGCGGGTCCTCGTAGGTGCCGGGGTAGAGTTTCTTGTAGAACGATTTGTAGTCTTCGTCCTTGAGGTCGGCGGGCTTTTTGAGCCAGAGGGGTTCGGTGTCGTTGACGATTTTGTCTTTGCCGGTTTCTACGTATTTGTCGTCTTTCCATTCTTTCTCTTTGCCAAATCCAATCGGCACGGGCAGGAAGAGGCAGTATTTTTTCAAGAGGCCTTCGATTTTGCTGTCTTCGAGGTATTCGGCAGAGTCGGCGTCGATGTGAAGGATGATGTCGGTGCCGCGCTCGGTGCGGTCGGCGTCTTCCATTGTGTATTCGGGGCTGCCGTCGCACGACCATTTGACTGCCTTTGTGTCTGGCTGCCAGCTCTTTGTGATGATTTCAACTTTTTCGGAAACCATGAATGCGGAATAGAATCCGAGGCCGAAGTGTCCGATGATTGCGTCGATGCTGTCCTTGTATTTTTCGAGGAAGTCGCCGGCCGACGAGAATGCGATTTGGTTGATGTACTTGTCCACTTCGTCGGCGGTCATGCCGATGCCGTGGTCCGAGACGGTGATTGTCTTCGCGTCTTTATCGACTTTTACGCGGACTGTGAGGTCGCCGAGTTCTTCTTTGAGTTCGCCTTTGCGGGCGAGGGCTTTTGCCTTTGTGGTGGCGTCCACGGCGTTGGACACCAGTTCGCGCAGGAATATTTCCTGTTCCGAGTAGAGAAATTTTTTGATTACCGGGAATATGTTTTCACTGGTAACGCCTATTTTTCCTGTTGACATTTTTCGTTTATTTATTGATTTGATGATTTTGATTATTGATTTGCAATGTGTGTGCCGAAGTGTTTTTTATGACAGGATGGCAGAATGAGGACTGACAATAATGCACATTGGCAGAGAGCGTGTGACATTAATGGCAGAATCCGTTATTCAGTCCGGTAGACGTGCAGGTTCACATTATTATTGGACGGATTAAAAAATTCGATGAACCTGTCGGCGAGTGAAGGCGCAAATGTGCCCTCGTATGTCAGTTGAGGGAATACTTCGCGCATTTTTGCCAGGCGTTCCGGCATGTCGTAGTCGCCGTTAAAAATCACGTATTGTGGATAACGGTCGGCAAATGACGGGTTCAAGAAATATTTTTCAGAATAGATGTCGTGTTCATTAAGCGAAATGTCGCCGGAGGCTGACGAATAGTACAATGACGCATCGAGCCCTGGGTCGTCCGCTCTTAGTCTGTAAACGTCAATGCCCTTGCCAATATAAAACAGTGGCAACGACTTGCTGCAAGTGCGCCCGCGATCCTCCACAAAGATTGAGGTGATGTCGGACTTGTAGTGAGAAAGGTAAATCATCGTCTCGACCTGCGGACGCCGTGTGTATGAAATCGACGCGGGGACAAGCATCGGCGTGTTAATCGCAAAGAACAATATGATGCTCCACCGCTGGAGCCGTGGGCGTGTCACGATGAACCGCCACTTGGACTGGAACCTGAACCACCCGACGACGCACAGCATGAAAAACAGCGGCAATATGGCGACCATGAACTTCTCCTCCTTGTTCGGCAGGAGGTACACGCCCACGATGTAGAATGTCACCGGGAAAAACAGCAGGAAGCAATGCCGCCACGACCTCACGTAGCCGTACAGCGCAAGAAGTCCCCACGGAAGCGGTATGACAAGCGCGAGAATGGAAATGTACATGTAGATGTACCTGAACTCCCATTTTTGGGTTGCGTAGCCGTGGATGATGTCGGACACGTATTCGCCGATTATGTAGAATGGCGTGCCGAGGGCTATCGTGTCCACAAGACCTTCCAGCGCAATGAGAGCAATGCCCGCGCCGAACAATATCAGGATTGCGCGTTTGAGGCCGGATTTAAGGATGTAGCATAGCGCAAAGCCAATCAGCAGTAGCAGCAGGTTGTAGCAGAACGACACTGCGACGCCAAGCAAAAAGCCTGTGAAAACGTCGTCGGCAAATTTATAGGTCTGTTTGCGGGTTTTTGCGAGGCGGTAGACGGCGGCAAGCATTATCACTGATGCTACACATTCCGGCATTGTCTTCACGCAGAGGTACGGCATGAACCACAACATCGACATCAGTACGCCGATGGCTAAAGCAGCACGGCGGTTGGCAAGCCGGTATGTGATTCTGTAACAGTAGTATATCGACAACATTGACAATAGCCCGTGCGCAAAACGCATAATGAACATCTTGCTCCGTGCGTCGAAGATGTTGAAAAACTCGCAGATGTACAGTATTGCGGCGTTGATGTAGAGGTACACGACGCTGTTTCCATGATCCACAAAGTGGTATATGTCGTCGTTGTTGATAAGGGTCTGCATTGTCAATTTTCCACTGACGATATTTTGAGCGGTCTCGAGGTAGGCATAGTGGTCGAACCCGAAGGCGATGCCTTGTGCAAACAGCACCGCCAACAGCCTGAAAAAGAACCCCGTCCATATACAAAACAGCAACGGTTTCTCCTCAAAACAATATCTGAAAAATCGACGCATAATTTTCCGTTAAATTACCGCCCGCCTGACGTCGGTCTTCTTCTTTGGAGAGAATAAAAGCCGCCGTAGGCGGCGGGCGATGTTCATATTCCTTGTAATTCGCATAGTTTTCTGTACGCACCGTTTTTGGCGAGGAGTTCGTCGTGGCGGCCGCGCTCGATGATTTCGCCGTCGTGGAGGACGCAGATTTCGTCGGCGTTGCGGATTGTGGAGAGCCTGTGGGCAATCACAATGGACGTGCGGTTTTTCATCAGGTTCACTAATGCGTCCTGCACAAGCCTTTCGCTCTCGGTGTCGAGCGCGGAGGTCGCCTCGTCGAGAATCAGGATTGGCGGGTTCTTGAGCACGGCGCGGGCGATGGAAATGCGCTGCCGCTGGCCGCCGGAGAGTTTGCCGCCACGGTCGCCGACTGTGGTCTCGTAGCCTTCGGGCTTTTCTTTGATGAACTCCACTGCATTCGCCACGCGCGCCGCAGCCTCCACTTCCTCGTCTGTGGCGGTTTCGACGCCAAAGGCGATGTTGTTGCGGATAGTGTCGTTAAAGAGTATCGACTCCTGGTTGACATTGCCCATCAGGGCGCGGAGGTCGGAGAGTTTGTAGTTCTTCACATTAATGCCGTCGATGAGGATTTCGCCTTCCTCAATGTCCCAAAAGCGCGGCAGGAGGTCTACAAGCGTGGATTTTCCCGAGCCCGACTGGCCTACGAGGGCGACTGTCTTGCCTTTTTCGATGGTCAGGTTGATGTTTCTGAGCACATGCTTCTCATTATAGCGGAACGAGACGTTGCGGAACTCTATTTTGCTGTTGAAATCGGTGATGCGGGTCGGGTTTGCGATTTCGGGAACAATGGATTTGTCCTCGAGGATTGCATTGACGCGGTCGAGCGACGCCATGCCTTTCTGTATGGTGTTGAAAGTACGGGCAAGGTCTTTGGCGGGATTGAGTATCTGAGTGAAAATCACCAGGTACGCGATGAACTCCGACGATGTGAATGTCATGTCGCCTTCCACCAAAATCAAATAGCCGCCGATTACCAGTATGAATGTGAACGCCAATATGCCCAAAAACTCGCTCAATGGCGATGCCAACGAGTGTTTGCGCATGATTTTGTTTTGGAGGGCGTAGACCTTGTCGTTGATTTTGCGGAAACGTTCCTTCATCTTTCCTTCCGCCACAAAAGCCTTTATGATGCGCAGTCCGCCGAGCGTCTCTTCCATTATCGTCAGCATCTCGCCCGCAGCCGCCTGGCCTTTGCCGGAGGTGTCCTTGAGGCTCTTGCCGATGCGACCGATGAGTATCGCTATGAACGGCAGGACTAAGAACGACATTATTGTCAGTTGCCAACTCGTGTAAATCATGTAACTCAGGAACACGATTATCTGTATGGGGTCTTTGAAAAGCATGTCGAGGCTTCCCGAGATGCTCGCCCTGATTTCCTGCACGTCGGAGGTGAAACGGCTAAGGATGTCGCCCTTTTTGGATTCCGAAAAGTACCTCAGCGGCAGGTCGAGGATTTTGTTGTAGATTCTGCGCTGGAACTGCATGACAGTGCCGTTGCTGATGGGCGCCATGAAAAAACTTCCCATGTAGGAGAAGAAATTCCTGAAAAACGCGCCCACAAGCACCGCCCCGCCCAAGAATAGCAGCGCGTGGAATTTGCCATGTTCTTCGCCGATGGTGTATACCACATAGTTAAAGTGGTTCATGAAACTGCGGTAGTTCCACTCAAATTCTCCCGGATCCTCCACAATGCCGTTGTTGGTATTGAACAATGTGTCCAAAAACGGGATGAACATCGTGAAACTAAACAATGAAAATACAGTCCCCAAGGCATTGAGGACGATATTGAGGATGGCGTATTTTTTGAACGGCGCGAGATGGCGCGCAATCACTGCAAAACTGTTCATATTCTCTGTCGATGGTTTTTGGGACAAAGATATTAATAATTGCGGAAAAATACAGAATCGGGACGGTGATTTTTTCAGAATAGATTATACGCCCAGCCCAACACGCCGGAAATGACGATGAGCAGTATTGGATTAGCCTTCCATGCCAACTGCGCCGCGACCGTTCCGCCGAATATCACGAAACTCAGCCACGAGGTGAAGGTCTCGCGGTCGCACATCAGTATGCCGCCCGCTATTATCAAACCTGCGACAACGGGCATCATGTATGCCATCGGGCGTTTGACATATTCAGATTCCTTGTGTTTAAAGAACAGAGCCAACACTAACGCCATGAGCATCACCGACGGGAGGCACAGCGAGAATGTCGCCACTACCGAGCCTAAAAATCCCGCCTCGGTGAACCCGACGAATGTCGCCGCATTGATGGATATTGGCCCGGGCGTCATCTGCGAAATCGCCAGGAGGTCTGCGAACTCCGCCGCGCTCATCCACTGGTAGTTGTCGACGACTTCCATCCTTATCATCGAAATCATCGCATATCCGCCGCCGAACCCGAACAGCCCAATCCTGAAAAACACCCAAAGTAGTTGAAGGTAAATCATGGAAGTAATTGAAGTAATTGAATCGAAAAATTCTTTTAATTCTTTATAATTCTTTTAATTCATGGTAAAAAAACAGGACGCGGAGCGTCCGTGCGCCGTCATTTGCGCCGGGCGGAAAACCAACGGGTGGAGATTATTCCGGCGACGATGGCGGCCATGATGAGGTATATTGGCGATATTCCGAACAGGCATATCAGCAGGCACGCCGACAGCGGTATCCAAAATGTCTTTGCGTTGACATTAGCCTTCTTGAGCATTTTGATGCCCGGTACGATAATCAACGCAGCGACGCATGGACGTATTCCCGAAAAGACGTTCCGGACGGTCTCGTACTCGTTCATGTCGCGGAAGAAGGACGCGATGACCATGATGATAATCAGCGACGGCAGTGACGCGCCCATCATGGCGGCGAAAGAGCCTGTCATGCCTTTGATTTTGTTGCCGGTGTATAGAGCCATGTTAATAGCGAACACGCCGGGGAGTGCTTGGGCGAGCGTTATCGATTCCCAAAACTCGTCCTCGTCCATCCATTTGTTATGGTCGACGAGTGCGTCCTTTACCATCGCGATCATGGCATAGCCGCCGCCGAAGGTGAACGCCCCGATTTTGAAGAACGACCAAAAAAGTTTTAGTGTGAGCATTTTGAATTTTTATGTGCGTTTCGGACTGCAAAATTAACAAAAAAGCCGGTGATTTGTACAAGTCACCGGCTTTTTTATTTGTAAATCGTCAAATTATTTCTTTATCGGGTAGAATTTGAGCAATACAATCATCAATCCCGCCATTATCGCCGGGAATATCGAGAACAGCATCCAAATCATGTTCTTTACAGAATCAGTGACAGAAGCCGGGTCGATTGTGGTGTTGCCCATTGCGTCCTCAATCATGGTCGCGCCAGCAACGCCGAGGAGCAGTGCGATAAGCGAGCCTGAAACTGCGCCGCCGAGTTTTTGAGCCATTGTGCCGGACGAGAAGATCAGGCCGGTGGACGATGTGCCGTTGACCTCTGTGGCGTAGTCGGCGACGTCGGCGTACATCGACCACAAGAGCGGGGAGTAGAGTCCCACACCGACTGACGTGAGGATTACTGTCAGAACCATGAGCCACATGTAGCCCGGGTCCATCGGGATAAAGAAGAACAACACAGATGTCACTGTGCAGATGATTGCGGCGATAGTGAATGCGCGTTTCTTTGAGCCTGCCCATTCCGTGAACTTCGGCGACACGCCGCCGAAAATCATGCAGACAACCTCGCCAAACGCCATGAAGACTGTGTAGTTTATGATGAACGAGCCGAGCGTCACGTCGCCATTAAGGCAGTACGTGAACATGTAGCCTGCCACGGCGTAACGGAATCCGTTGAAGAAGTTTGTGCAGATACCGATTGAGGTGAGGTAGATCCACGGCTTGTTCTTTACGAGGTCGGCAAACTGCTTGAATGAGAACTTCTCGGCGCGTTTGGGCTTCAGGCGTTCTTTTGTGAGTAGACCACAGGCAAGCGTCATTGCGGCGGCTATCGCGCCAAAGACTGCGCCGATGACAGCGTATTGGTGCTGGAGCATTGGAACGAGCGACTGGCTCATCGACTGTATCTGTGATTTGATTTCGTCGGTAGGGGAGGGGTTGGATTTAAGTTCGGCGAGTTTCGTGTTCAGCGACACGTACTCGTCGCCGCCAATCCAGTTTTGGATATACGGGAACGAGAGTAATGTTATGAATCCCATCGCGTATGCGCCGACCATGCGGAACGAGGAGAACTGGTTTTTCTCATTGTCGTCGTCGGTCATAACGCCAAGCAGCGAGCCGTAGGGTACATTGACCGCCGTGTATGTCGCCATCATGAGAAGATAGAGCGTGTAGGCGTATACCCTCTTGCCAGTGTCGCCGAAGTCCGGGGTGTAGAGCAGGAGCGCGAAGATGAGCCCGAAGGGGATTGCGCCGAGTATGAGCCATGGGCGGTACGTTCCCCAGCGCGACTGTGTACGGTCGGAGAGGGAGCCCATGAGCGGGTCTGTAACTACGTCGAACAACCTCGCGATGAGCATAAGCACAGCCGCGTCGGCGAGTGAAAGCCCGAAGACGTTGGTAAAGAACAATGGGAAGGCGATGGACATCACTTTCCAAGCGATGCCACCGGCGGCCGCGTCGCCAAGCGCGTAGCCGATTTTTTCTTTTAGTGTAGCCATAAGATTATTTTAGCAATAATATTTTAGTAATTGAGGATTATTTTTCGCTAACAAAGATACAACTTTTTGGCACAATGGCACAAATTATGGCAAAAATATTTCAAAATATCTGTCGCCTCGGTCGATTTTGCGTTGAAAATTAATCTATTTTGAAAATCCACAGCCCCACTTTCTGAAACAAAAATTCTGATATGATGCCTTTGTGCAATCTTTTTTCCCATAATTATGACGATACTTGGATAAAAAATCCATTTACACCAATTTTGCAGCATGAAATGAAAAAAATCAAACAAAATGTCAGAAAACTATAAGAACCTCCAACAGGACCACCCGTGTTTTTTCCAATGGCAACGCCACTACTGGGTGAATCCACCTTCCGACAAGCCCGGCGTGCAATATCGGTTGCCGCTTCTGCCACCGTGTCCTTAACGACACGGAGCATCGTCCAGGCGTGACGGCAAAGGTAATAACGCCGCAGGAAAGCATCGGAATATTGGAAAAGGCACTTAAGATATGCCCGGACATCCGCGTCGTGGGCATTGCCGGGCCGGGCGACGGAGTTCTACATCTACCAAAATAATGGCGGCGAGTGGGATTTTGTCGAAAAAAGGGCGATAGAGCCGGTGTGCCAGGACGGCAGACATTCCATCGAGGCAATGCGGGAGAACACTGCGCGGTTTGCGGACTGCAAGTATGTCGCAGCCTCGCGAATCGGCACAGGCGCGATGTCCGCGCTACAGCAGCAGGGCGTGACCCCGATGTCGCTTCCGGGCGACATAAACGAGATTTTGGAAAAAATCTTCACCTACAACGAGCTCCAGTCCCTGTTCCCCCAAAACTGAAAAAAATTCTGTTTGGCTTTCAGTACTCGACACAATCCGCGACGAGGGCGAGGACATCACACTCGACAGGATTATGAAGGAAGGATTCGGCGGCACACGTTGCGTCGAGTCGGGCGGTCCCGAGCCTGGCGTAGGTTGCGCCGGTCGTGGCATCATCACTTCAATCAACATGCTCGAAAACCTCGGCGCGTACACCGACGACCTCGACTATGTGTTCTACGACGTGCTTGGTGACGTGGTCTGTGGCGGTTTTGCAATGCCAATCCGCGAAGGCAAGGCCAAGGAAATCTACATCGTCGCGTCGGGCGAGATGATGGCTCTCTACGCCGCCAACAATATCGCCAAGGGCATCCAACGTTATGCCAAGACTGGCGGTGTAAGGCTCGGCGGCATTATCTGCAACAGCCGCAAGGTTGACCATGAGCTTGACCTGCTGCGTGCGTTTGCCAAGGAACTCGGAAGCCAGCTCCTGTATTTCGTGCCGAGGAATAACATCGTCCAGCACGCCGAAATCCACAGGCAGACAGTCATCCAGTACAAACCCGATTCTGAACAGGCTCAGGAGTACCGTAACCTCGCCAAGGCTGTCATCGACAACCAGAATTTCGTCATTCCAAAGCCGATGACATCTGAACGCCTCGAGCAAATCCTCATGGAGTTCGGCTTCATGGAATCCGCCGACAACTACAAGATTTAATCTCATGTCCATCCATAATTTACACTGCATCAATTGAAAAAATCCCGAACTCCATTACGAAGTTCGGTTTTTTTGTTTTAGTGTCCTGACGGACAGATTTTTTTGGACTGTCCTGACGGACATATTTTTTTGGGTGTCCTTACGGACAGAAATCTTTCAAATCTAAACAAATCTTTCAAATCTAATATTTGGATTGATTTGAAAAGGTTTGAAAGATTTGTAAGATTTGAAAAAATTTGAAAGATTTCCGTCCGAAGGACGATAAATAAAATGTCGCTTCGCGACATTTAGTTCAGTGCCTGGCGGAAATCATCAATCAGGTCGGCAGTATCCTCGATGCCGACGGAAACACGGATGAGAGTGTCGGAGATTCCGTTCTGCTCGCGCACTTCCTTCGGCACAGAGGCGTGTGTCATTATCGCCGGAATCTCGATGAGGCTTTCCACACCGCCAAGGCTTTCCGCAGTCGAGAACAGTTTCAGTTTTGACAATAATGCCTCGGCGTCGTCGAGTGTGCCTTCGAGTTCAAAAGACAACACGCCGCCAAATCCAGTGGACTGTGATGCGGCGATGTCGTGTCCGGGATGGTCTTTAAGACCGGGGTAGAGGACACGCTTGACTTTCGGCGAATTTTGGAGGAACTCCGCCAGCGCAAATGCGTTCTTTTGGTGCTGCTCCATGCGCACGGCGAGAGTCTTTGCGCCACGGATTGTCAGGTAGCTGTCGAACGGCGACGCGACTGCGCCCACGGCATTCTGATTGTAGGCGATTTTCTGATAGTAATCGTCATTGTTGAGGATTATAGAGCCGCCGAGGACATCGCTGTGTCCGCCGATGTATTTCGTGGTGCTATATACCACGATGTCTGCGCCCAAATCCAATGGCTTTTGGAAATACGGCGAGAGGAATGTATTGTCGACGACAAGGATTAGACCGTGTTCCTTGGCGATTTTGGCGATTGCGCGTATGTCGGCAATCTTCAACAGTGGGTTCGTCGGTGTCTCGATCCAAATCAGTTTTGACTGTGGCGTTATTGCCTTCCCGATGTTCGATGCCACCGTCGCATCGACGTATGTCGTCGAGATGCCGAAGTTAACGAACACATTGCTCAGCAGACGGCGTGTGCCGCCGTAGAGGTCGTCGAAGCCGATGACGTTATCGCCAGTCTTCAACAATGAAATTATCAGTGTGGACGCAGCGGCAAGACCCGACGAAAACGCCAAGCCGTATTTTGCCCCCTCCAATGCCGCCAATTTCTCCTCCAACGCCTTGCGTGTGGGGTTAAGGCTGCGGGTGTACTCGTATCCGGCGGTCGGCGCGCCAGCCTTCAACCGTGCGAATGTAGTCGCCAAATGTATCGGAACGGCGACATCGCCGCTCGCTCCTTCTCTGAAATCGGGCTCCTCGCCATTATGGATTGCCCGAGTGGAAAATGCAACCATGGTTTCTATTTTTTGATTTGTTGATTTTTGATTTGTTGATTTTTTGATTTGTTGATTTTCGATTAATTGTGAATTGTGAATTGTGAATTGTCAATTGTCAATTGTCAATTGTCAATTAAATCGAAAGTTTCAAATTTTTCTCCTTGAGCCACTGGTCGTTGAACATCTTGGAGAGGTACTTGTTTCCGCTGTCGCAGGCTATCGTCACGACGCGCTTGGGTTCTGTCTGTTCGAGGCAGTAGCGGAGTGCCGCGCTCAGGAGTGTGCCGGTAGACGAGCCAGCGAGGATTCCTTCTTCGAGCAGCAGCAGGCGCGCAGCTGTGAAGCTCTCCTCGTCTGTCACGGCGTATGCCTTCTTGACAAGGCTGAAGTCGGCAATTTTGGGGACGAAATCCTCGCCGATGCCTTCCACAAACCATGAGCCTTCTTGTGCGCCGAGACGCTTAAGGTTGACATAATCCGTGAGCACGGAGCCCTTGGGGTCTGCGAGAATCATTTCTGTTTTTGGGCTTACTTCCTTGAAGTATTTCGAAATGCCGGTCAGAGTTCCCGACGAGCCGACACCGACAACGATTGCGTCAACGTCGTGATCCAGCTGTTTCCAAATCTCTGGGGCGGTTGTGCGGTAGTGGGCGTCTGGATTGTCAGGATTCTCGAACTGGTTGATGAAATATCCGTCGCGTTCCTGCGCAATCCTTTGCGCCATGTCCTGATAGTACTCGGGATGACCCTTGCCGACGTCGCTGCGTGTTATTACGGTCTCGACGCCGAGGGCATTGAGGTGGTTTATTTTTTCCTGGCTCATCTTGTCTGGGATGACGAGCAGAAGTCTGTAGCCTTTCATTCGACAGGCTAACGCAAGCCAAAGTCCAGTGTTGCCTGCGGTAGCCTCTACTATAAGTTGGCCGGGGCGGAGAACCCCGCGTAGTTCGGCTTGCTCAATCATGTTCAGCCCGGTGCGGTCCTTGATGCTGCCGCCGGGGTTTTGGTTCTCGAGTTTGAGGAACAGGGTGCATTTGCCGGTGTTCAGCCTCGAGAGTTGGAGTATGGGCGTGTTGCCTATCATCTCCAAGACGTTTTTATAAACTGCCATAATTACCGTGTTTGTTTGAATATTTTGTAACAAAAATACGATATTTGGATTAATACTCCAACACGGCGGCATTATTCAGAAAACATTTCTAAAACGATGTGGCATTTAAGTACAAATATTTCAAAATATCGGCAAAAGCCACTGACTGTGGAAAAAAAAATCGACCGAAGTCCCTTACGGGACTACGGTCGATGGGGATTGTTGAAAGAAGAAAATTGGAATCTAAAAACTGATTTTAGTCAACCACGCCTTCCTTGACGTTGACCTGGATATGGTCGTAGCGGCGCATACCAGTACCGGCCGGGATGAGGTGGCCGACGATGACGTTCTCTTTTAAGCCTTCCATGTAGTCGACCTTGCCGGAGATTGCGGCCTCGTTGAGCACACGTGTCGTCTCCTGGAACGATGCAGCGGACATGAACGAAGACGTCTGGAGCGAAGCCCTCGTGATGCCCTGGAGGATTTGGCAAGAAGTTGCCGGTTCGGCATCGCGGGCCTCGACAGGACGCAGGCCTTTGCGGACGAGCATCGAGTTTTCGTCGCGGAGTTTGCGGAGTGTGACTATTTGGCCAGCCTTGAGGTTTGTCGAGTCGCCGACTTCAGTGATGAGCTTCTTGCCGAACATGCGGTCGTTCTCGTCGATGAAGTCCCACTTGTCCACAACCTCGGACTCGAGGAAGTTAGTGTCGCCCGGATCCATGATTTTGACCTTGCGCATCATCTGGCGGACGATGACCTCAAAGTGCTTGTCGTTAATCTTAACGCCCTGGAGTCGGTAGACTTCCTGGATTTCGTTGACTATGTATTCCTGGACTGCTGTCGGTCCGAGGATGTCGAGGATGTCGGCAGGTGTCACAGCACCATCGGAAAGCGGAGTTCCGGCCTTCACGAAGTCGTTGTCCTGTACGACAATCTGCTTGGAGAGCGAAACGAGGTATTTCTTGGGTTCGCCGGTACGCGGTGTGATTGTGATTTCACGATTACCACGCTTTACGCGGCCCATTGTGACGATACCGTCCACTTCCGAAACCACGGCGGGGAAGGAAGGATTCCTTGCCTCGAAGAGTTCGGTGACGCGGGGCAGACCGCCCGTGATGTCGCCGTGTGAACCCACGGTACGCGGAATTTTGACGAGGGATTCGCCCGCCTTTACTGTGTCGCCTTCGTCCTTCAAGAGGATGGCGGTTACAGGAAGATTGTACGAAGCGAGTACATTTTCTTCGCTGTCCACAATCTTTATCGACGGAATTTTTGTCTTGTCCTTCGACTCGATGATAATCTTGTCGACGTGTCCAGTCTGTTCGTCGCGTTCCTCCTTGTACGTAATGCCAGCGTCCATGTCGTCGAACTTGACAGTACCGTCAAACTCGGTGATAATCGGCGCGTTGAATGCGTCCCATGTGAAGATTACGTCGCCCTTCTTTACGGTGTCGCCGTCCTTGAAGTACAACAACGAGCCGTACTGTACGGGTGTCGTAGTGAGGATAATCTTCGTGTTGATGTCGATAATCCTTGCCTCGGACAAGCGGGAGATGACGATTACGCAATCCTTGCCCTCGGTGTCCTTGCCAGGCACGGCCTTGAGGTCGCTGATTTGGATAATACCGTCGTAGCGTGACGAATATTTGTTTTCAGAGTTAAGTGTACCTGCCACACCGCCGCCGTGGAATGTACGGAGTGTAAGCTGAGTACCAGGCTCGCCGATTGACTGGGCGGCGATTGTGCCGACAGCCTCGCCGATCTGTACCTTGCGGTTAGTCGCCAGGTTACGTCCGTAGCATTTTGCACAGACGCCACGGCGCGACTCGCAGGTGAGTACCGAGCGGATTTCGATTTGCTCTATGGGCGATGCGTCGATTTCAGCGGCAATCATGTCCGTGATTTCCTCGCCCGCCTTTGCGATGACCTTGCCAGTGAGCGGGTTTACGACATCGTATACGGGGTTCCTGCCCAATACCCTGTCGCCGAGAGACTCCACGACCTCGTCCTTCTTACGGAGCGCGGTGGCGATAAGTCCACGGATTGTGCCACAGTCTTCCTGTGTCACGATGACATCCTGTGCGACGTCCACAAGTCGACGTGTCAAGTAACCTGCGTCGGCGGTCTTCAACGCTGTATCGGCAAGACCCTTGCGCGCGCCGTGGGTAGAGATGAAGTACTCCAACACCGACATGCCCTCCTTGAAGTTGGAGATAATCGGGTTCTCGATGATTTCTGCTGAGGCGGCAGTACCGGACTTCTGCGGTTTTGCCATAAGGCCACGCATACCCGAAAGCTGTCGAATCTGGTCCTTAGAACCACGGGCGCCGGAGTCGAGCATCATGAATACGGAGTTGAAGCCGTCATTGTTTGAACTCAAGGTCTTCATCACCGTGTCGGAGAGTTTGTCGTTGATGTAGTTCCAAGTATCGACAACCTGCTGGTAACGCTCGTTGTTGGTAATCATACCCATCTCGTAGTTGAGCTGGATTTCGTCGGCTTTCTCGTGTCCTTCGGCGATGAACGCCTCTTTCTCCTGGGGAACGACAACGTCTTCAAGGTTGAACGACAAGCCGCCCTTGAATGCGCGGTAGTAGCCCAAGTCCTTGATGTCGTCGAGGAACTGAGCCGCACGAGCCATGCCGCAACGCTTGATGACGCGGGCGATGATGCTCTTGAGGTTCTTCTTCTTGATGACCTCGTTTATGAAGCCAACTTCCTTCGGCACGAGCTGGTTGAACAACACGCGGCCGACGGTTGTGTCGATCATCTTGTTGACGAATACGTCGCCTTCAAGGATGTCGACCTTTATTTTGCACGAAGCCTGCAAAGCAGCTTTACCTTCGTTATACGCAATTATGGTTTCCTCCGGGCTGTAGAACGTAAGTCCTGCGCCCTTGACCGGCTTGCCGTTCTCGAGTTTGCGCTCCTTGGTCATGTAGTACAGACCGAGAATCATGTCCTGAGACGGCACGGCGATAGGCTCGCCGCTGGCGGGGTTGAGGATATTGTGGGAAGCCAACATAAGCACCTGAGCCTCCAGCACGGCAGCATTGCCAAGCGGCAAATGCACAGCCATCTGGTCGCCGTCGAAGTCGGCATTGAACGCCGTACATACCAACGGGTGCAACTGTATGGCCTTGCCCTCGATGAGTTTTGGCTGGAACGCCTGGATACCGAGCCTGTGAAGGGTAGGGGCGCGGTTCAGGAGTACCGGGTGGCCTTTTATGACGTTTTCGAGGATGTCGTATACGACGGGATCCTTGCGGTCGACAATCTTCTTTGCTGACTTCACAGTCTTGACGATGCCGCGCTCGATGAGTTTGCGGATGACGAAAGGCTTGTAAAGTTCGGCGGCCATGAGTTTCGGAAGACCACATTCGTGCATCTTGAGCTCCGGGCCGACGATGATGACAGAACGTGCGGAGTAGTCGACACGCTTGCCGAGGAGGTTCTGGCGGAAACGGCCAGACTTGCCTTTAAGGCTGTCGCTCAAAGATTTCAACGGACGGTTTGCGTCGCTCTTGACGGCGTTTGACTTGCGTGAGTTGTCGAGCAGAGAGTCCACAGCCTCCTGCAACATACGTTTCTCGTTGCGGAGGATGACCTCGGGAGCCTTGATTTCGATGAGGCGTTTGAGGCGGTTGTTACGGATGATGACGCGGCGGTAGAGGTCGTTGAGGTCGGAAGTCGCAAAACGTCCGCCGTCCAACGGCACCAATGGGCGCAACTCCGGCGGTATCACCGGCACAACCTTGAGAATCATGTATTCCGGACGGTTCGACTCCGGGGCGGAGCGGAACATCTGGACAACCTGGAGCCTCTTGAGAGCCTCCTGCCGGCGTTGCTGTGATGTGTCCTTGTTAGCCTTGTCGCGGAGGGAGTATGCGAGTTCGTCGAGGTTGATGGATTTCAGAAGGTCGTAGATAGCCTCTGCGCCCATCTTTGCGATGAACTTGTTCGGGTCGGAGTCCTCAAGGAGCTGGTTTTCGCGGGGGAGCGAGTCCACAATCTGTAGATACTCTTCCTCGGAGAGAAGGTCGAGCCTTTTGAGGTCTTCTGTAGTGGAGACCGCCGCGCCGGGCTGGATTACTATATATTTCTCGTAATAGATTACAGCATCGAGTTTTTTGGTCTGTACACCCAACAGATAGCCAATCTTGTTGGGCAGCGACCTGAAGTACCATATATGAGCAACGGGCACAACGAGTGAGATGTGTCCCATCCTCTCGCGCCTTACTTTCTTTTCAGTAACTTCCACGCCGCAGCGGTCGCAGACGATGCCTTTGTAGCGGATACGCTTGTATTTGCCACAGTGGCACTCATAGTCCTTCACCGGGCCGAATATTCGCTCGCAGAACAGGCCGTCGCGTTCGGGCTTGTAGGTGCGGTAGTTGATAGTCTCCGGCTTGAGGACTTCACCGCTGGACCTCTCCAGGATTTCCTCAGGGGATGCAAGTCCTATCGAGATTTTTGTGAAGTTAGTCTTAATCTTGTTGTCTTTACGAAATGCTACCATGTTCGTTGCCTTTGTTTAAAACAAATATATTTAGGATGAACTATTTTTACCAATAATCATGGAGGTTCACGTTTTGATGTTGAACCTCCAGTGTTTTTATAGCGTTATGAAAGCGTTACGCTAAGTCCGAGGCCGCGGAGCTCGTGCAACAATACGTTGAACGATTCGGGGATGCCAGGTGTGGGCATCGGGTCGCCCTTGACGATGGACTCGTAAGCCTTCGCGCGTCCTACAACGTCGTCTGACTTGACGGTAAGGATTTCCTGGAGCACGTTTGCAGCACCGAAAGCCTCGATTGCCCAAACCTCCATCTCGCCGAACCTCTGTCCGCCGAACTGCGCCTTGCCGCCCAACGGCTGCTGGGTGATGAGCGAGTATGGGCCGATGGAACGGGCGTGCATCTTGTCGTCGACCATGTGGCCGAGTTTAAGCATGTAGATAACGCCCACGGTAGCCGGCTGGTCGAACCTTTCGCCTGTGCCGCCGTCGTAGAGGTATGTCTTGCCGAAGCGCGGAAGTCCGTTCTTCTCCATGAGGTCGCCGATCTGGTCGATGGACGCACCGTCAAAAATCGGGGTCGCGAATGTGCAGCCCATGACTTTGCCCGCCCAGCCGAGGACTGTCTCGTAAATCTGTCCGAGGTTCATACGCGAAGGCACGCCCAACGGGTTAAGCACGATGTCCACCGGTGTGCCGTCCTCGAGGAATGGCATGTCCTCTGCGCGGACGATACGCGATACGATACCCTTGTTGCCGTGGCGGCCTGCCATCTTGTCGCCCACGCGGAGTTTGCGCTTCATGGCCACATAGACTTTCGCAAGCTGGACGATGCCGATTGGCAACTCGTCGCCAATCATGAAGTTGTATTTAAGACGACGGTAAGCGGCTTCCTCCTCCTTGTACTTGACAACATAGTTATGGAGCAGTGCGCGTATCATGTCGTTCTTCTTCTTGTCGGTAGTCCACTTGTTGGGGTTGATTTCGATGTAGTCCCTTACATCCTGCAACACCTTCATTGTGAACTTGACGCTCTTGGGGATTATGTCGTTGTTGAAATAGTCCTTAACGCCCTGCGAGGCCTTGCCGTTGGTAAGGACGAAGAGCTTGTCTATGAGCTTGTTCCTCAGCTCGGTCGTCACATTCTCAAAATCCTTGTCTATTTTAAGAATCTGCGGCTTGTCTGCGGCTTTGCCCTTGCGGTCCTTCATCTGGCGCGAGAAGAGGCGTTTTTCGATTACCACACCCTTGACAGACGGCGGTGTCTTGAGCGACGCGTCTTTTACGTCGCCAGCCTTGTCGCCGAATATTGCGCGGAGAAGTTTCTCCTCCGGCGACGGGTCGCTCTCGCCCTTAGGTGTGATTTTGCCGATAAGGATGTCGCCTTGGACGACCTCTGCGCCTACGCGGATAAGACCGTTAGCGTCAAGGTTCTTAGTAGCATCTTCACTGACATTAGGTATGTCTGATGTGAGTTCCTCCATGCCGCGCTTTGTGTCGCGGACTTCGAGCTGGTACTCGTCGATATGGATTGAAGTGAAAAGGTCTTCGCGGACGACGCGCTCGGAGATGACAATCGCGTCCTCGTAGTTATAACCCTTCCAAGGCATGAAGGCAACTTTCATGTTACGGCCTAAGGCAAGTTCGCCGCCCTTTGTGGCGTAGCCTTCGGTCAATATGTCGCCCTTCTTGACTTCCTGTCCCTTGCGGACAATCGGGCGAATGTTGATGCACATGCTCTGGTTAGTCTTCTTGAACTTTGTGAGCATGTATGTCACGTTCTCGTCGTTAAAGTCCACGAACCTCTCGTCCTCGGTCTTGTTATAGCGGATGACGATCTTGTCGCCGTCGACATACTGCACTACGCCGTCGTCCTCGGCGATGAGCTGTGTGCGCGAGTCGTATGCGCAACGAGCCTCGATGCCTGTGCCGACGATAGGTGCTTCCGGCTCAAGGATTGGCACAGCCTGGCGCATCATGTTACTGCCCATGAGTGCGCGGTGGGCGTCGTCATGCTCCAAGAACGGGATAAGTGACGCTGCGAGTGACGAAATCTGGTTAGGAGCCACGTCCATGAGCTCTACTTCCTCCGGCGTCACGACCGGGAAGTCGGCGTTCTTACGCGCTGTCACCCTCTTTTCGATGATGCGGCCGTTGTCGTCCATTTTTGTGGTTGCCTGGGCGACGAGCTTATTGTCCTCGTCCTCTGCGGTCATGTACTGCATGCCCTCGGGCGAGAAGTCTACGACACCATCCTTGACATGGTGGTACGGAGTCTCGATAAAGCCGAGTTCGTCAATCTTTGCGTATACGCAGAGTGAGGAGATAAGACCGATGTTAGGGCCTTCAGGCGTCTCGATGGGGCAGAGGCGGCCATAGTGGGTGTAGTGGACGTCACGGACTTCGAAGCCTGCACGATCCCTCGAAAGACCGCCGGGACCGAGTGCAGACAGACGTCGCTTATGAGTCACCTCGGCAAGCGGGTTAGTCTGGTCCATGAACTGTGAGAGCTGGTTGGTTCCGAAGAACGAGTTGATGACCGACGCCAGGGTCTTGGAGTTAATCAGGTCTGTCGGGGTGAACACCTCGTTGTCCCTGACGTTCATACGCTCGCGGATTGTACGCGCCATGCGGGCAAGTCCAACGCCAAACTGGTCGTAAAGCTGCTCGCCGACAGTGCGCACGCGGCGGTTGCTCAAGTGGTCAATATCGTCGACATCGGCCTTGGAGTTGATAAGCTCGATAAGGTACTTGATGATGGCGATGATGTCCTCCTTGGTCAACACCCTTGTCTCGGGGTTGATTTCGAGCTTAAGTTTCTTGTTGATTTTGTAACGGCCAACGTCGCCGAGGTCATAACGCTTCTCGGAGAAGAAGAGTTTGTCGATGGCGTCGCGCGCAGTAGCCTCGTCTGCGGGCTCTGCGTTGCGGAGTTGGCGGTATATGTGGACTACAGCCTCTTTTTCAGAGTTGCAGGTGTCTTTCTGAAGTGTGTTGTAGATAATCGAGTAGTCAGCCCTGTCTGCAACCTCCTTGTGGATGAGGATAGTCTTTGTGCCGGACTCGATAATCTGGTCGATGTGCTCGTCGAGGAGCTCGGTCTCGCGTTCGATGATGACCTCGTTGCGCTCGATGGAGACTACTTCGCCGGTGTCCTCGTCGACAAAGTCCTCGCTCCATGTCTTGAGGACCCTTGCTGCGAGTTTTTTTCCGACGACTTTCTTAAGGGCGACTTTGTTGACCTTGATTTCCTCCGACAGGTCGAAAATCTGGAGGATGTCCTTATCGCTCTCGAATCCGATAGCCCTGAGCAAAGTCGTCACGGGCAATTTTTTCTTTCTGTCGATGTACGCGTACATGACATTGTTAATGTCCGTCGCGAACTCGATCCACGACCCCTTGAACGGTATAATCCTCGCTGAATACAGTTTTGTGCCGTTGGCGTGGATGCTCGAGCCGAAGAACACGCCCGGCGAACGGTGGAGCTGCGATACGACGACGCGCTCTGCGCCGTTAATCACGAATGTTCCGCTCGGGGTCATGTACGGTACGGTGCCAAGATAGACATCCTGAATAACCGTATCAAAATCCTCGTGTTCGGGATCGGTACAATAAAGCTTTAGCTTTGCTTTCAACGGAACGCTGTACGTGAGGCCACGGTCGAGACATTCCGCAATTGAGTATCTCGAGGGGTCGATGTAATAGTCGATAAACTCAAGTTGGAAATTATTGCGAGTATCGGCGATCGGAAAGTTCTCGGTGAATACCTTGAACAACCCCTCCTGCTTCCTTTTCTCAGGAGTGGTTTCCAACTGGAAGAAGTCATGGAAGGACTTCAACTGAATTTCCAGAAAATCAGGATACTCTAACTGATTTTTTGTTGAAGCGAAACTATTTCTTACGTTATTCAGAGCCATCTGATTGTGATTAATATTTTTTTTGAAAAAGGGATACTTATCGAAATTGACTGAATATGACAAAAAGGCTTAGCATCCCCCACTTTCGTCAAGGGATACTAAACCCACGCTCTTTTCAGAGTCTGAAAGAGTCTTCAGCTTACTTCAATTCAATCTCAGCACCTGCTTCTACGAGCTTAGCCTTGATAGCCTCAGCGTCTTCCTTCGAAATCTTCTCCTTGATAGGCTTCGGAGCTGCGTCAACGAGATCCTTAGCTTCCTTGAGGCCAAGTCCGCAAAGCTCCTTGACGAGCTTAACGATCTGGAGCTTTGCAGCGCCAGCTGACTTGAGGATAACGTCAAATTCGGTCTGCTCGGCTGCGGCTGCTGCGCCTTCGCCGGCTGCGGGAGCTGCTACTGCTACTGCGGCTGCAGCGGGCTCGATGCCGTACTCGTCCTTGAATATCTTAGCGAGTTCGCTAACTTCCTTGACGGTCAAGTTGACCAATTGTTCTGCTAATGCTTTCAAATCTGCCATTTTGTTTTCTATTTAGAATTGTTTTTAAATCGTTGTTAAAAATAAAATTAGTTTGCCCTTTCTTCAAGAGCCTTCACAAGACCTGTGAGGTTGTTCTGTCCAGACTGCAGGCACGAAATAACATTCTTAATCGGCGACTGCAACAGACCGATAATATCTCCGAGGAGTTCCTCCTTAGACTTGATGGCGGCGAGAGCGTCAAGCTGGTTGTCGCCCACATAGATACTCTCCTGCACGTATGCGCCCTTGAGTACCGGCTTGTCTGCGGACTTCCTCAACTCCTTGATCATCTGAGCCGGTGCGTTCGCTGTCTCGCAGAACATGACCGACGTGTTGTGGTTCAAGAGAGGGAGTAACTCGTCCACTTGCTTACCGCTCTTCTCGAAAGCCTTCCTGAGAAGCGAGTTCTTAACCACCTGGAGGGTGATCTTCTTCTCGAAACAAGCCTTACGGAGCTTGTAAGTAGCGTCCGCGTTGAGGTCGGAAATATCGGCCAAATAGAAATTCGGAGAATTTGCTATTTTCTCTGACAAAACGTCGATAATAGTACCTTTTTCTGATTTTTTCATTTCTACCTATTGTTTAGTTGGCCGAATCAATAGATTTAGGATCGATTTCGATGCTCGGGGACATAGTCGCGCTCATGAACACGCTCTTCACGTATGTGCCTTTCGAAGCCGCCGGCTTCAACTTGACTACAGTGCGCAAAAATTCGCGCGCGTTCTCGAACAGCTTCTGTCCGTCGAAAGACGCCTTGCCTACTGGGCAATGGATGATACCGAACTTATCTACCTTAAAATCTATCTTTCCGAGTTTTACATCTTTAACTGCCTGCGCGATTTCCATCGTAACAGTACCGGTCTTTGGGTTAGGCATGAGGCCACGGGGACCGAGAATCCTACCGAGCTTTCCGACCTTGCCCATGCACGAAGGCATCGTGATGATGACATCGACATCGGTCCAGCCTTTCTGAATCTTCTCGACATACTCGTCGAGGCCTACATAGTCAGCTCCAGCGGCCTTGGCTTCCTCCTCCTTGTCGGGAGTGCAGAGAACCAAGACCTTCTTGTCCTTACCAGTACCATTAGGAAGAGTAACGACGCCCCTGACCATTTGGTTGGCCTTTTTAGGGTCCACACCCAAGCGGATATCGATATCAACCGACGAGTCGAACTTAGTCGTGACGAGAGTCTTGACCAAGTTGCAAGCCTCGAGGAGCTGGTATTGTTTACCCTCTTCGATCTTAGCAAGCGCAGCTTTATAATTCTTACTTACTTTTCCCATTTCGATTTTGTTATTAATTAGTTATCAAAAGGCGCTGGGCCGCTTACGACGATTCCCATGCTCTTGGCTGTGCCTGCAACCATCTTCATCGCCGACTCGACGGTAAAGCAGTTCAAATCGGGCAACTTGTCCTCGGCAATCTGCTTGACCTGGTCCCAAGTAATTGTCGCAACCTTCTTCCTGTTCGGTTCTGCCGAGCCAGACTTCAGTTTTGCGAGTTCCTTGAGTTGGGCGCCTGCGGGGGATGTCTTAAGCACGAAATCGAAAGACTTGTCGCTGTAGACAGTGATGACTACCGGCACAACCTTGCCAGCCTTGTCCTTTGTCTTTGCGTTAAAAGCCTTGCAGAATTCCATGATGTTAACACCCTTGGAACCCAGAGCCGGACCAATAGGTGGCGAAGGATTAGCCGCACCGCCCTTGATTTCCAACTTAACAAATCCGGTAATTTCTTTAGCCATTTTGTTTAATCTTAAAAAAATTTGATTTGTTTTATAATAATCGGCGCTTCGTCGCGGAAAATATTTGGAAGCATTAGTATTTTTGTTTTTATTGAGAGGTAAAAAAACGATTCCCGCAATTTCAGTATGCCGTATTATCCGTTGTGTTTTTTATTCCTTAATTTTGTCGACCTGAATATAGCCGAGCTCTAATGGAGTTTTCCGTCCGAAAATCTTAACCATTACCTTCAGTTTCTTTTTCTCGTCGTTGACCTCCTCGATTACACCGATGAAGCCGTTGAACGCGCCGTCCGTCACCTTGACCTGCTCACCGACTGTGTATGGGGTTTCCATAACCTCGCCGTCTGAAGCCGCTTCGTCGACACGTCCGAGTATGCGGTTGACCTCAGCCTCCCTGAGGGGGAGAGGGTCGCCGTGCTTAGTCTCTCCAAGGAATCCAAGTCCACCAGGCACATCCCTGAGTAGTCCGGAAATCTGTTGGGTCAGTATGCACTCCACCAACACATAACCCGGGAAGAATGTACGCTCCGTGCTGTACTTCTTTCCGTTTCTAACTTGGTATACCTTCTCGCTCGGTATCAAGACCTGTGAAACCAAGTCGCCTAACTTAAGCACCTGTATCCTGTTGTCGATATATTCCTTAACTTTCTTTTCCTTGCCGCCTATAGCGCGGAGAACATACCATTTGTGCTCTTTAGACTTCTTGACGCTATTATCGTTATCTTCCATTGACGTAACAAATGATGGATTTGACGTAGTTACTTTCTTTTATCTTACTTAAACAGTCCGTAGATAAACTCCATAATCCCTTTCAAACTGATGTCCATCACGAATACCAACAGGGCTATAATAAAAGTAGCCACCATTACGATGACTGCACTATTCATTAACTCCTGTCTCGTGGGCCAGGACACTTTGTTGACAAGTTCGTCGTATGTCTCTTGCAGATATGTTTTTATATTTGCCATTTTATCTTGGAATTAGCACGGGTGGAGAGGCTCGAACTCCCGACACCTGGTTTTGGAGACCAGTGCTCTACCGACTGAGCTACACCCGTATGATGTAGAGACACAACCTTTTAGGTCTTTTTTGACACTTTTAAGAATCGTGTCTCTACTTTTCTATTTAAACATTCAAGTTAAATGTTTCGACTTACTTTACAATCTTACCAATCTGACCAGAGCCTACTGTGCGTCCACCTTCGCGGATAGCGAAACGAAGACCTTCGTTGAGTGCTACAGGGTAGATGAGGGTAACAGTGATTGTTACGTGGTCACCAGGCATTACCATGTCTGTGCCTTCCGGAAGAGCGATTTCACCAGTAACATCGAGTGTACGGAGATAGAACTGCGGACGGTACTTGTTGTGGAATGGCGTGTGACGACCGCCTTCTTCTTTCTTCAATACGTAGATTTCGGCGGTGAATACTGTGTGAGGAGTAATCGAACCAGGTTTTGCGATTACCATACCACGCTTGATTTGATCCTTTTCAATGCCACGGAGAAGGAGACCTGCGTTGTCGCCGGCCTGACCCTGATCGAGGAGCTTGCGGAACATTTCGATACCTGTTACGACGGACTTCAAAGAAGGCTCGCCTTCCTTAAGGAGACCTACGATTTCAACCGGATCGTTGAGTTTGATTACACCAGTCTCAATCCTACCGGTAGCGACTGTGCCACGACCAGTAATCGAGAAGATGTCCTCGATAGGCATCAAGAAGGGCTTGTCAACGTCACGTGTAGGCTGCGGGATGTATGAGTCTACAGCGTCCATGAGTTCCATAACCTTCTCTTCCCACTGTGGTTCGCCGTTGAGTGCGCCGAGAGCGGAGCCACGGATGATAGGTGTATTGTCGCCGTCGTAGTCGTAGGATGAAAGAAGCTCGCGGAGTTCCATTTCAACGAGGTCGAGCAACTCGGGGTCGTCAACCATGTCGCACTTGTTCATGAATACGACAATCCTCGGCACGTTCACCTGACGGGCGAGAAGGATGTGCTCGCGAGTCTGGGGCATAGGACCATCTGTAGCAGCGCAGACGAGGATTGCACCGTCCATCTGAGCGGCACCAGTTACCATGTTCTTTACATAGTCGGCGTGGCCAGGGCAGTCTACGTGGGCGTAGTGACGTTTAGCAGTCTGATATTCTACGTGAGCTGTATTGATGGTTATACCGCGCTCCTTCTCTTCGGGAGCGTTATCGATTGAATCGAAGCTTCTTACCTCTGAAAGACCTTTCTTAGCGAGCACCGTTGTGATAGCGGCGGTCAAAGTGGTCTTGCCGTGGTCAACGTGGCCAATAGTACCGATGTTAACGTGCGGTTTGGACCTATCGAAATTCTCTTTTGCCATAGTTATAAAAATGATTAAATTATATTATTGTTTCTGTGTTTGCTTGTTGTGTTTTGTGTACTTACTTGTTTTCACAAATTAACGTGCACATTCCATAATGAAATATGCACATAAAAAAAGAGCCAAAGATGAGAGTTGAACTCATGACCCCTTCCTTACCAAGGAAGTGCTCTACCACTGAGCTACTTCGGCATTGAGATTGAAAAAGAGTTTTATTACCCTTTCAATATCTTTCTTTGAGCGGGAGACGAGTCTCGAACCCGCGACCTTCAGCTTGGAAGGCTGACGCTCTACCAATTGAGCTACTCCCGCGTTACTTTTTTTCATGTGGGAAGTGATGGATTCGAACCACCGAAGCCGAAGCAAGAGATTTACAGTCTCCCGTAATTGACCACTATACGAACTTCCCATTTTTCTTTTGCGCCATAACGACATCAAATTGTCTGTCGTTTGAGCCGGCGGAGGGATTCGAACCCCCGACCCGCTGATTACAAATCAGCTGCTCTGGCCAGCTGAGCTACGCCGGCGTTGTATTTTAAATGAGTATTTTAAAGAACTTTCCGCCAAAAAATTTTGTGTCGTCATCTCAAACAACCGTTCTTGTTTTTTTGACGACACAAAATTATATACAATATTTCAATCCACCAAATTTTTTTGCAACTTTTTTTCAAAAATTATTTCTGTTTCTCTTTTCTCTTGAGCAACTGGACACGCAAAGCCTCTAAGGCTGTGTCAATTGACTCCTCGAATGACTTCGATCTCTTCTCTGCGAAAATCGCTCCGCCGGGAACTTCAATCCTCACCTTTGCGACCTTGCTGTCGTAGTTGACGCTCTGTGAACGCTCGAGAGACAGGAATACTTCCGCCTTGATGATGTCGTCGGCGACCTGTGAGAGCTTGCTCACCTTCTCTTGGATGAACTCCTCGAGACGTACGTCAGGGTTGAAATGAATTGCTTCGATTGTAACATTCATAAATTGTTCCTCCTGTTTTAGTTTAGTTATTATTACTATGCTCTTGGATGAGCTTGTTTATAAATCTCGTTCAGTTTCTCATATGTCGTATGAGTGTATATCTGCGTCGCGGAGAGGTTGGCGTGGCCAAGCAGCTCCTTTATCGCCTCGAGCGGCGCGCCGTTGTTAAGCATCGCCGTCGCAAAACTGTGCCTGAGCGTGTGTGGGCTGCTCTTGTCGAGCGTGCCGACCTGCTCAAGGTGCTTGTGGACAATCCTGTAGACGAGCCTTGGGTACATCTTCGTGCCCTTGTCGGTCTTGAACAGGCTGTCCCCGGGGCTTGTCATTATCTTCGAGAGCCTTTCGCACATCGAGTCGCTTATCGGCACCATGCGCGTCTTGTCGCCTTTGCCGTGGACAGTGATTGTGCGCCTCGAAAGATCCACGTCGCCGCATGTGAGGTCTATGAGTTCGGTCTCGCGGATGCCGGTGTCGTAGAATAGCTCTATTATGAGCCTGTCACGGTCTCCGCCTTCCGTGTCCACAAACTCCGCCGGGTTGTCCAGGATTTCGGTCATCTTGTCCTCCGGCACGAATTCAGGCAGTCGCTTCGGCCTCCTCAGGTTCCTCAATCCCTGTGCCGGGCTCCTGAGTATCATGTCTTTCTTAAGCATCCACTTGTAAAAGCCCCTGACTGTGGAGATTTTTCTGTTGACGCTCACGGCGTAGAGTCCGCTTGCCCTTAGCTTCATCACCCATTGTCGCACTAACTTTGGGTCGGCGTCCTTAAGGCTCTCGAGCTGCGCCGTCTCCTTACAGAACGTTGCGAACTCCTCTATATCTATGATGTACGCCTTCACAGTATTGTAACTGTAACGCCGCTCGTACGTCAGATAATCCTTGAACCTTATTATTTCATCTTCCATTTGTCAGTGTCCTCAAAAGTCACATTGCTAAGTGTATCAGCCATTTGGCGTTGGGCAACCGTCTGCCTTTTGGCGATACCTAAGTTAAGAAATAATTTCGTTATCCACAAAATTATTTAACAATTTTTTTATATTTATTTTTGTTTGTCTTATAAGTATAGTGATTTTCAGTGCGTTATGTTATTAATCACTAACATTGTTCAACTTTATGTCGTATTATCCGCAAATTTGTGTTATCTTTGTACCATGATGGGTTTTTCCCCCGTCGAAGTACACCTTAATATATAACATAAAAATTTCAAGCAAGTAAATGAAAAGACAACTGCTGCTTGGCGCGGCTCTCGCGCTTACTATGTCGGCATCGGCACAGACAAGGCTCTTGACTGACGGACAGGAGGAGTTCCAAATCCCCGCCGAAATCTATGGACAATTTGCCGAGCACCTCGGCCGCTGCATCTATGACGGCATCTGGGTTGGCAAGGACAGCAAAATCCCCAACACCGACGGCTACCGCACCGACGTGTTCAATGCCCTCAAAGACCTCCAAATCCCTGTATTGAGGTGGCCGGGCGGATGTTTTGCCGATACATACCACTGGAGGGACGGCGTGGGCCCTACGTCGAAGCGTCCGAGGATTAAGAATGTGTTCTGGGGCGGCACGATGGAGGACAACTCTTTCGGCACCGACGAGTTTTTCACACTCTGCGAGCGTCTCGGCTGCAAGACATACCTCTCTGTCAATGTCGGTTCCGGCACGGTGAAGGACATGAACGACTGGCTGGAGTACATCACAGGCACAGAGGACTGTCCAAACGTGAACCTCCGCAAGCAGAATGGCCGTGAAAAGCCGTACAAGATCGACTTCATGGGCATCGGCAACGAGTCGTGGGGCTGCGGCGGAAACATGACGCCCGAGTTCTACAGCAATCTCTACCGCCAGTATTCGGGTTATGCCCACCTTTACTCCAACAACACCAACCCGGTGCGCGTCGCTTCCGGCTCTAACGACTTTGACTTCAACTGGACGAAGGTCTTGATGGAACGTTGCCACAACAACATGGAGCATATCTCGCTCCACTATTATGTCCTTCCAATCCGCGACTGGGGCGGCAGCAAGGGTCCTGATCGTGGTTTTAACGAAGACCAGTATTTCTCGGTAATCCGCGACGGCTACAAGATGGACGAGCTTGTGAAGAAGCACATCGACATCATCCAGGGCATCGACAAGCGCATCAAGCTTGATGTCGACGAATGGGGCATCTGGACTGACCAGGAGCCTGGCTCAATCCCAGGGCACCTCTACCAGCAGAACACTCTCCGTGACGCTATCCTCGCCAGCACGACTTTCGACATCTTCCACAAGTACGCTAACAACCTCGGCATGTGCAATATTGCCCAGGTAGTGAATGTTCTTCAGTCCATGGTTCTCACAAAGGGCGACAAGATGGTTCTCACGCCAACCTACCATGTGTTCAAGATGTATGCCGTCCATCAGAACGCCCAATACATCCCCATGTCGTTCCATGCGCCCAAGTACACTTACAATGGCGAGAGCATCGATGCCGTAAGCGCAACCCTCTCCAAGAAGAATGGCGTTTTCCATCTTTCGCTCACCAATGTCGATTCTAAGAAGGAGAACACTGTGACCCTCGACCTTTCTTCCATCAATGCCACTTCGGTTGTGAAGGCTGAGATTTTGACTTCCAAGAGTTTCAATGACTACAATTCTTTTGACAATCCCAATGTTGTCAAGACTGTTTCTTTCGACGGCGCAACCGCCAAGAAAGGTGCCCTGACCGTTAAACTGCCGCCGATGAGCGTAGTGACGATTGAGCTTAAGTAATTGAAGTGATTGAATAATTGAATATGAAACAACGCAAGTCCAGGAATGTGGGCTTGCGTTGTTTGTTTTTGTGGGTTGTTGTTTGTTTTTACTTTTTCGTCAGTGCGACTTCCTCGGTCGGCATTATGAGTTTGAGCGCGGTCTTGCTCGTGAGCGTGCCGGAATACTGCGCGCCGTCGTCGTGAATCAATTATTTTATAATTACCTTTTGTGTCTTGGTCGCGGTCTTGACGAGGTAGATGCCGGCGGATAATCATCGCCACAACGAAATGTCAACACACTATCTCTTAAAACAGCATAAGGAAGAACATCAACACTTGTAAAATAGCCAGGCGAATAAGAACCTCCGTCTATTTTTGCATATTTATTAGAAATTGATGCGCTATATGCTCCTCCCTCGTAAATGGTTCCATTACCACCCACAAGTTTAGAACAAAAAGTAAACATTGGCTCATACGAAGAATTAACAACACTCCAGCTGCTACTGGTATAAATGTATCTTAATTTTCTACATTCTATGAACATGGCGTAACCAAATATGAAAACAATTTTTTAGAAATGCAAATATTTTTGTGGATTTTTATGAAATAATTTTTAATCGATTATGTAACAATGGATTGCGCGGTAGAGACGTTTCATGAAACGTCTCTACGATGGGTGGAACTATCAAATTATGTGTTAAAATGGTTATGTAAGAAAAATGTAGTAGGGTTGCTGGCATCTTGTCGGCAACCCTACTACGAGTGTTATTTTGCAAAGGTGAGTTCGTTGATGATTCGTGGACATTCGCCGTATTTCTCGATGATGAAGAGGACGTAGCGGATGTCGACGTTTATGCAGCGTTGGAGCGATGGGTTGAAAATCCAGTCGGAGCACATCGACTCGGAGTTTCCGTCGAAGGCAAGTCCGATGAGGTTGCCGCGTCCGTCGATGACTGGGCTGCCTGAGTTGCCGCCAGTGATGTCGTTGTCGGTGAGGAAACATGTGTGGAGTGTGCCGTCCTTGTCGGCGTAGCGTCCGAAGTCCTTGTTCTGGATGAGGGTCTTGAGCTTGGCCGGTACGTCAAACTCATAGTCGCCGGGTATCTCTTTTTCGAGAACGCCATTGGTGGTCGTGTAATATTCAAGGAGTGTTCCCTTGGGAGAGTTCTTCACGGCGTCTACATTTTTCTTGCCCTGGTAGTTCGGGACGATGTAGTCTTGGACAGTGCCGTATGTGAGCCTTTCGGTGAAGTTAGCGTCAGGGTATGGGTTAGAGCCTATGTTCATCTCGTTTACACCCTTGGTGTACACGCGGCGGGCGGCTGTCAGCGCGTCCTTGTTGGCTCGGTATGTGCTGGCGAGTTCGCGGTAGATGTTAAGTACTGACATGAAGTTCTTTACAATCGGGTCTTCGAGCAGAGTTTCACGTGCGGGGTTCTCGATGAACTTGTCGAAGCCATCCTTGGTCACGAGTGGCGAGGTGAACATTTTAGTGATTGCTGCGTCGACAGTGGTGTTCTTGAGGAAGTCGGGGTGGTATGCCTCGGGGATGTCCTCGAGGTAGAGTTTAGCCATGGCGATCGAGGCCTTGAAGTCAGTGGTAACGTTATAGTCCTTGTAGAAGTCGTGAGCCTCCTTTATGAACTCCTCCTTGGTCATGTCTTCCGGGTCGAGAACGAAGTTGATAATGCTGTAGCCGTGCATCAGGAGTTCCATGCCGCCGAAGAAACATTCGTTGACATAGAGGAATATTTTTGCATTGTCGCGGTCGTCGTCGCATACTTTCTTTATCTGCGAGAGTGCGTCTTTGTATTCGGCTTTTAGTTCGGCGTTCTGGTTGTACCAGTTTTCAAACTTGCGTTCCTGGCGTTCCTTGTCGCCGACGGTGTTGAGGCCTTTGAGGGACTTGTTAGCCTCGATTGACTTTTTCCAGTAGTTCGACGAGTGTGCAAACTTTGTGGCGTACTTGATGCGGATTGCGTCGCTGGCCTCCATGTCGGCGTGGAGAACTTCCTGACGGACACCGCGAATCTTTGCGCGGTACTCGTTTTCGAGCATGTCGTTCTTTATTTCATAGCTTGTGGAGTACCTGAGGGTTGTGCCGGGAAAACCCATCACCATTGCGAAGTCGCCTTTCTTGTATCCCTTTGTGCTGACGGGCAGATGGTGTTTTGGCTTGAGGGGGACATTGGTCGCGGAGTATTTTGCCGGGCTGCCGTCGGGTGCGGTGTATATGCGGAATACCGAGAAGTCGCATGTATGGCGCGGCCAAATCCAGTTGTCAGTGTCGCCGCCGAACTTGCCGATTGCGTCAGGCGGTGTGCCTACCATGCGCACGTCCTTGTAGTCGAGGTACACGGACACGAAGTATGAGTTGCCCTCGAAGAACGGCTTAATCTCTATGCGGTGGAACTCCGAGGTGTATTTTTTCTTGTAGCGTTCGGTGATTTTCTCGATGTTGGCGTCGATTTTTTCCTTGTCGAAGTCAGTGCCGTTAAGGACTTCGTCGGTGACATCGGCTATTTCCTGCAAAATGCTCACGTAGAGGTCCGGCGTGGGGATTTCCTCGTCGTAAGACTGCGCCCAAAATCCGTCCTTGAGGTAGTCGTTGGCGACCGTGCTGTGTTTTTGGATGCTCTCGTAGCCGCAGTGGTGGTTGGTGAATACAAGTCCTTTGTCGGACACGATCTCTCCGGTGCAGTAGCCGCCGAATACCACGATTGCGTCTTTGAGGGAGGATTTGTTGACGCTGTAGACATCTTCCGGCTTCAGGCGGAAGCCCTGCGCCTTCATCTGCTTGTAGTTCTTGCCGATGAGGTTAAGGAGCCACATGCCTTCGTCGGCCTTCGCCGTGGATGCCGCTATCGCGAGTACCAACAGCGTTGCAAATATGTTTCTTAGTTTCATAATGTTTTGTTGATTTTTTATGTTTTTTAAGCCACAAAATTAGCAAAAAATATTGACAATTGCGCATCATCCGATTTTTCCAATCCGCCGGTATTCGCGGACGAGGAATATTGCGGTTACGATTGTGCTGAGGCTGTCGGCAGTGGGCATGGACATCCATACGCCGTTAAGCCCGAATATCCCAGGCAGAATCAGGAGCGACGGTATCAGGAACAGCAGTTGCCGCGTAGTGGACAGTATGATGGCTATGCCGGCGCGTCCGATGGACTGGAAGAAGTTTGACGTGACCATCTGGAAACCCACTATCGGGAATGTGGCGACCATTATGCGCATCGCCGCCGCCGAGATGCGTGTCATCTCGTCGTCGTCGGTGAAGATTGAGCATACCGCCTGCGGGAATATCTCGCACACCGCGAACGCCGCGCACATCACGACTGTGGCGTATGTGATTGTCTTTTTGAGGGCAAGCTTCACGCGGTCGTACTGCTGTGCGCCGTAGTTATACCCGGCGATGGGCTGCATGCCCTGGTTAAGTCCGAGCACGAGCATCGCAAAGAGCATCAGGATTTTGTTGACTATGCCATACGCGCCGATCGCGTAGTCGCCGCCGTGGGTGTAGAGCTGGTTGTTGATGATGATGACCACGAGGCACGCGCAGATGTTCATCATGAATGGGCTCATGCCGACGGAGATTATGCCACGAATTATAGTCCAGTCTGAACGGAAAATCTCCTTCTCGAAGTGGAGGTATTTTTTATGGTCGGCGAAGTGGATTATCAATACTGTCAACGCCGTCAACTGGCTCAGCACCGTCGCCCACGCCGCGCCGGCGATGCCCCATTTGAAGACGAAGATGAACAGCGGCGCGAGTATGACATTAACCCCGACGGACATCATGGTAATCGCCATCGCCTTTTTGGGAAAGCCACAACTCCTTATCAGGCAGCTCAATCCGAGGTACATGTGGGTTATGACATTGCCGTACAGGATGACTTGCATGAAGTCCTTCGCATACGGCAGTGTCTCGTCGGACGCGCCGAAAAGGTATAGTATCTTGTCCATGAAGACAAGTCCGAAAGTCATCACCGACAGCCCGACAATGAGGTTGAGCAGGACGACGTTACCGAGCACAAGGCTCGCCGCGCGGTGGTCTTTCTGTCCGAGCTTTATGCTCAACAGAGCCGCGCCGCCCGCGCCGACGAGCGAGCCAAACGCGCCCGCAAGGTTCATCAACGGCAGTGTTATGCCGAGTCCGGCGAGGGCGAGCGGCTCTACGCCCCGTCCGATGAAAATGCTGTCGACAACATTGTAGATGCTTGCCGCCATCTGTGCGGCAATGGCCGGGAGCGCGTAGCTGATGAGCAGGCGGCCGATATTTGCAGTGCCCAGCTCGGTGGGCGATTTTGCCTGTGACATTTACTTCATGTAGAAATGGGTCATCTTCAGGTCGCGGTCGCGTGAGCTATTGCCAACGTAGACTAAGAAGTTGCCAGGCTCGAAGATTTTATCAAGTTTTTGGTTGTAGAACATGAGGTTTTCCTTTGTTATTTCAAAGGTGATGTCCTTGCTTTCGCCGGCCTTGAGGTAGACTTTCTGGAATGCCTTCAGTTCCTTAATCGGACGGACGACGCTCGCAAACTCGTCGCGGATGTACAGCTGCACGACTTCCGCGCCGTCGATGTCGCTGACGTTCTTGACAGTGACATTGACCTTCGCAGTGCGCGACTGGTAGAGCGTGTCATGCTCCATCTTCGGCTGTGAAATCTCGAACTTGCTGTAGCTCAAGCCGTAGCCGAACGGATATACGGCGTGGTTTGTGGGCGGCTCCCATCCACCTTCGACGTATTTGTACGTGCCGGTGAGGGAGTCGCAGGTGTACGGGAATATTGTGTCGCCGCGCTCCTCGAACACATAGCTGCGGAAGCGGTTGGGCTTCATGTTGTAGTAGCATGGCAGTGCGCCTGCGCTGCTTGGCATTGTGACGGAGAGTTTTCCTTCAAAGTTGCATTTGCCGAACAGGACATCTGCCACGGCGTTTCCGCCTTGCTGTCCGAGGTAGAAGCATTGGGCGAGGGCGTTTGAGTTTTGAGCGGCGGGGCGCAGATTGAGCGGACGACCGCCAAAGACGAGCGTCACGACAGGTTTGCCAGTGGCTTTGATTTTCTTCACGAGGTCGTTTTGAAGACCGAGGAGTTCGAGGTTGTCGCGGTCGCCTCTGTGGCCCTCGCCCCAGGCTTCGCGTGAGTATGAGACATTCTCGCCGACGCACAGGACGACGACATCTGCGGATTTTGCGACGGAGACGGCCTCGGCAATCATCTTGTTTGCCTTGTCCTCCGGGATGAGTTCCTGATTGTCGTTTTGCCAGAAGGCGATAGGCCTGTCGCTCAGGCGGCATCCTTCGGCGTATGTCACTTTTATGCCGTTAGCGTCGCCGTATGCTTTAATTCCGTCGTATACGGTCACGCCAGGTGTCACAGGCTCCGCTGTGTAGCCGCCGTAGTCGAGCGTGTTTGCGTTGGGGCCTATGACAGCCACTTTCTTCACCTTGTTAGCGTCCAATGGCAACGTTCCATCGTTTTTAAGCAGCACCATTGTCTTTTGGGCGGCTTCGCGGGCGATGTCGAGGTGCTGCTGGCACTGGTTTATTTTCATAAGTGCCGGAATGTCAACGGGATCGTCGTTGTCGAAAAGTCCAAGCCTCCATTTCAATACCAAGAGGCGTGTCAAAGCCTTGTCTATGACCAATTCGCTGAGTTCTCCTTTCTGTACTGATTCTTCGAGCATCTGGAATGTGCCGTCGCGGCCGATGATGTCTATTTCTATGCCGGATTCGATGGCGAGTTCGGCGGCATTGCGGTACGACGGCACGAGGTGGTTGACGTCATACATGCGGTCGATTGCGTTCTGGTCGGAGACGACAAGACCGTGGAATTTGAATTGTCTTCTCAGGACGTCCTTGAGCAGCCAGGGGCTTACAGTCACTGGCACGTCGCACACGTCGTTGTATGCTGGCATCACGCAGGCGACGCCGGCCTTGATACACATCTCGAAAGGCAGTGCGTGGTTGTTCATCAGGTCGTTTGCCGAGCCGGGGAAGTTGGCGACATTACGTCCGCCCTCGGTCTGACCGTGGCCCATGAAGTGTTTGAGAGTAGCCGCCATGCGCAGGTGGCCGGAGGCTTTGTCCGCGCTCTGGAACTCGCGGACGGCTATGCTGCCGTATGTGCCGCATAGGAACGGGTCTTCGGAGTACATCTCCTCGATACGGCCGAACCGAGGCTCGCGCGCAAGGTCGAGGATGGGGGAGAAGAACATGTTAATTCCGCGCGCCTTGGACTCGTCGGCGGTCACGCGGTATACTTTTTTCAAAAGTGTTGTGTCCCAGCTACATCCGAGCGCAATGGCCTGTGGAAATACAGTAGCGTCGACGCCCATAAGGCCGTGGAGGCCTTCGCCGATGAAGATGATGGGGATAGGGTGTTCGAGGGTCTTGTTATATTCCTTGAGGGAGTTGACCGTGCGGGCATATTTCTCTGGCGGACATCCGCCGAAGTCTATGTTCATCAGTCCCATTCCGTATGGGTAATATTTGCGGAGGGTGTCGAAGTTGAGGTTGCCGAGCGAGTCGGAGGCATCCTTGATGATGTAGATGCTGCCCGACTGGAGCTGGGCGAGCTTTTCTTTCAACGAAAGTGTCGAAACGATTTGTTTTGCGTTAGAAATCGCGGTCTCAATGTACGACATTTGCTGCGTACCGGGGTATTCGATGTCCTCAACCTTCTGCTTGGCGCATGAAGACGCTAATATGGCTGCCGACATGGCCATGAGGATTTTGCTTAAATATGGCTTCATTTTTGGGTTGGTATTTTTAATTATGTTATTTCATCGCAAAGGTAAAAAAACGTTTTATCGCTTGCAAATTATGTTTGTGTTTTTTGCGATAATTATTTCCCTTATTCTCACTTTTTTACATACTGTCGGCAAATTTTGCGATAAAAACACTAAAATTTGTTTTGGCATGTCGAACGTGGAATGTATTTTTGCAGGGTAAAATTACGAAACACATTATATGGACAAGACAATGATAATTTCGCCGTCGATACTCTCATGCGACCACGCAAACATCGAGAGCGAGGCGCATAAGATTCAGTCGAGCGATGCCGACTGGGTGCATATTGACGTGATGGACGGCATGTTTGTGCCGAACATGACATTCGGGCTTCCGATTGTCAAGGCTTTTAAGAAACATACTTCGAAGATGTTGGATGTGCATCTGATGATAGCCACACCCGATCAGTATGCCGAGCATTACATCAAGTCCGGCGCGGGTATGCTGACATTCCATCAGGAGGCTTGTACGCATATCCACAGGCTCATAGGGCATATAAAAGAACTCGGTGCGTTGTGTGGCATTGCGCTAAATCCCGCTACGTCGCTGTCGACGCTCGAGGAGATTATATGCGATGTCGACATGGTTCTGTTAATGACCGTCAACCCTGGTTTCGGTGGTCAAAAGTTCATACAGAACTCGTATTCAAAGATTTCGCGGTGCAAGGAGATGATACTCCGTCGCGGCTCGAAGGCGTTGATAGAGGTCGATGGCGGAGTCGACGACACAAACGCATACGCGCTCGGCGAGGCTGGCGTAGATGTGCTTGTGTCGGGCAGCTATCTGTTCGGCGCGGAGGATTTTAACCTGAATGTCAGGAAGATAAAGTGGCCGAAGAAAGTTTCTGAGGTTTAGTGGCGGGCTATCCGAACCTTTTTTTCAGCAGTTCTATTGTCAGTTCTGCCGTTGCGTCGACACCAAGGAGCGAGACATTAAGGCACACGTCGTAGCTTGACGCCGCGCCCCATGTCTTGCCGGTGAAGTAGTTGTAGTACTTTGCGCGGCGGCTGTCCTCGCGCTCGATGAGTTGTCTGACTTTATCGCGGTCGTCTATATTGCGGCGAGCGGCTACGCGGTCTATGCGGTCGTCTATCGGCGCCCAGTAGAACACGCTCATGCAATATTCGTAGTCGCGGAGTATGTAGTCCGAGCATCGTCCGATTATGACGCAGTCGCTCTCCACGGCGGCCTTGCGAATTGCGTCGGACTGGATTTTGAAAATATTTTCGTCACTGATAATCGAGTCGTTGCCGGCGATGATGTGGTTGATGTTCTGGAAAAAGCTGCTTGTGACAGGCTTTTCGTCTTTCTCTGCGAACAACTTTTGGTCAATGCCGCTATGCTGGGCGGCATACGTGAGCAACTCGCTGTCGTACAACTTCATGCCAAGTTTTTCGGCAATCGTCTTGCCCAGCACCTTACCGCCGCTCCCAAACTGCCGCCCTATGCTTAAAACTATCTTCGGTGTCATAGCGATTTGTTGATTTGTTGATTTTCGATTTGTTGATTTTAATCACTCCTCTTTCCTCTCTCCTCACTCCTCTTTCCTCATTCCTCTCTCCTCTCTAAATCAACTTGACAAATTCGTCGAACAGGAACTCCGTGTCGACAGGGCCGCCACATGCTTCGGGGTGGAACTGGGTGGAGAAAACCGGCTTTGTCTTGTGGCGGATGCCTTCGCATGTGCCGTCGTTGACATTGACGAACCACGCCGACCAGTCGCCGCTGATGGACTTTGTGTCGATTGCAAAACCGTGGTTCTGGCTCGTGATGTAGCATCTGTCTGTGCCTTCGCGGAGTACGGGCTGGTTGTGGCTGCGGTGGCCATATTTAAGCTTGTAGGTGTCGAAGCCTGCCGCGAGCGCGAGAAGCTGGTTCCCGAGGCAAATTCCGTATATCGGCTTGTCCTGCTGGAGGGCTTTGCGCAGGTTTTCGATTGTGGCGGTACACATTTTGGGGTCGCCGGGGCCGTTGGAGATGAAAAGCCCGTCGTATTCGAGCGTCGTGAAGTCGTAGTCCCACGGTACGCGGATGACCTTTACGCCGCGCTTTGTGAAACAGCGGATTATGTTGTTTTTAACGCCACAGTCCACGAGTACGACTTTCTTGTCGCCCTCGCCATATTCCGAAATTTCTTTGCACGACACTTGGGCGACGAGGTTGTCCTTGTTGGGGTCGTAGTCGGCGGGGACTTGTCCGTCGATTATGATCTTTCCGAGCATCGAGCCTTTCTCGCGCAGTCGTTTGGTCAGCGAGCGTGTGTCGATGCCGAATATGCCCGGCACGGAGTTTTCCTTGAGGTAGTCGGCAAGGCTCTTGTCGGCGTTCCAATGGCTGTATTCAAATGAGTAGTCGTCGACGACAAGGCCTTGTATGTGTATCCTGTCGGACTCGAAAAAGTCCGGCACATTGTCTGTCGCGCTGCCGCCGGGGATTCCGTAGTTGCCAATCATGGGGTATGTCGATACGAGGATTTGTCCTTTGTAGCTTGGGTCGGTAAGGCTCTCCGTGTAGCCGGTCATGGCGGTGTTGAACACCACTTCACCAGCCACCGATTTTTCGCTGCCGAACGACAGTCCTTCGTACCGTGTGCCGTCTTCGAGTGCGAGTACGGCTTTCTTGAGGTTATCCATTTATATAAAATCCAACGTTGTGGTAAGTGTTTATGTTAACTATTCGTTCACAAACTTGTCCTTCATGTTCGGGAACTCGTTGATGAGCGTGTGCTTAATCTGCTTGCGGGAGTAGCCGTCGCGGATTACGATTATTATTGTGTCGTCGCCGGATACTGTCCCGGCAAACTGAGGAAAATTCCGCGAGTCTATTATCGCGCTTACGGCGTTTGCGTATCCGCCGCCGGTGCGTACTACAATCATCGACTGGCCTACAAACTCCAGCGAAACGACTTCGCCCGCTATCGTGTTATGAGACTTTGAGTTTTGATTATCAGGGAGTTTGTAGACATAACCACCCGAACCGTCCGGGATACGCGACGCCTGGATTTCCTTGAGGTAGCGCGAGAGGCTTGCCTGTGTGATGTCCATGCCGCGCTCGTTAAGTTTTGAGATTATGTCTTGCTGTGAGCGTACAATTTCGTCGTTGATAATCTGTGCAATCGCTGATATTCGGTTTTGTTTGCTGTTCATTAGCTATCTTGGAAAAAAATTGTGTGCAATGGTTATTCTTTGTTCGGGATAAATGATTAAAAACAAGGCTGTTACTCTGCGGAAGAGGACAGCCTTGTTTAGTTGAAGCCTGGCAAATAGTACTTTTTACTTCCTGCCACGGATGAGCGACACGACCCAAAGGATGAGGATTGCGCCGAGCGTGCCAGTGACAATCTGGCCAAGGAGTCCGCTTCCGAAGAAGTTGCCAATCAGCCAGCTGCCGAGCGCGCTGCCGACCAGGCCGAGGACGATGTTCAGAATCAAGCCGTTGCCCGAACCCTTGAAGAGTTTGCCGGCCAAGAAGCCACACAAGCAGCCGATTGCCAATGAGATTAATATTCCTGTCATGTGATTTAGTTTTAATGTTGTTTAACTTATGCCGGCGATTATGCCGCCGACGGTGCTAATTTACAAACTTTTTTAATAACTCTGCATCTAATTGTGCAAAATATTTTTAAAAAAGTTGTACTCATGGTTCAGACATTGAACCTGAAGTGCATGATGTCGCCGTCCTGCACTACGTAGTCCTTGCCTTCGATATGTATCTTTCCGGCTTCGCGGCAGGCTGCCTCCGAGCCGAGCGATATGTAGTCGTCCATCTTTATGACTTCGGCTTTTATGAATCCTTTCTCGAAGTCGGAGTGGATTACGCCGGCGGCTTGCGGGGCGAGCGCGCCTTTGTGGAATGTCCATGCGCGGCTTTCCTTGGGTCCGGAGGTGAAGAAAGTCTCGAGGTCGAGGAGTTTGTATGCGGAGCGGATAAGTTTCACAACGCCGGATTCGTCGAGTCCGAGGTCGTCGAGGAACATCTTTCGGTCGTCGTAAGATTCCATTTCGGCGATTTCTTCCTCGGTTTTTGCGGCGATGACGAGGATTTCGGCGTCTTCACCTTTGACAGCCTCGCGCACTGCGTCGACGTGTTTGTTGCCTTTTATGACGGACTTCTCGTCGACGTTGCATACGTACATCACGGGCTTGCTCGTAAGCAGGAAGAGTTGTTTGGCGGCTATCTGCTCGTTTTCGTCGAGTTCTACGGTGCGGGCTGATTTGCCTTGTTCGAGAGCCGCCTTTATCTTGTCCATTACCTTCAGGAGCAGTGCAGCGTCCTTGTCTTTTGCTGTCTTGGCGATTTTCTCGGTTTTTGCGTATCGTTGCTCGATGGTCTCGAGGTCTTTTATCTGGAGTTCGGCGTCTATGATCTCCTTGTCCCTTACTGGGTTTACCGAGCCGTCCACGTGCGTCACGTTCTCGTCCTCGAAGCAGCGCAGTACGTGTATGATGGCGTCTGTCTCGCGGATGTTGGCGAGGAACTTGTTGCCAAGGCCTTCGCCCTTGCTCGCGCCCTTGACGAGTCCGGCGATGTCCACGATTTCCACAGTCGCCGGTACAACCTGGGCTGGATGGTCGATTTTTTCGAGAGCGATGAGCCTGTCGTCCGGCACTGACACTACGCCCACGTTGGGTTCGATGGTGCAGAAGGGGAAGTTTGCGGCTTGCGCCTTTGCGCTCGACAGACAGTTAAAAAGTGTGGACTTGCCCACGTTAGGAAGTCCCACGATACCACATTGAAGTCCCATGTCTTTGTGTTATTTCGTTTTTTTCAAATCCTCTGTTACCGCCGGTTTTGTGGCGGCGAAGAGTGTGTCTTTATTTTTTATAATCAACAATATCAGTGCAATAATCAGCAGTGACGATGTAATGGCGGCGATGACTTTTCCGATGCGGACTGATGCCGGGTCGAACTTGAACTCGATTTTGTGCTGGCCTGCCGGGATTACCATGGCGCGGAGGATATAGTCGGCGCAGATATGGTCGGCTTCCTTTCCGTCGATGTATGCCTGCCATCCTTTCGGGTAGTAGATTTCGGAGAACACGGCGAGCCTGTCACGGTATGCAATCGCATCGTAGCTGATGTAGTTGGGCTGGTATTTTGTCAGTGAGATTATGCTCGAGTCGTTGGCGTATATCTGCTCGGACGGCATGTTGGGCATGTAGTCGCGGAAGATGGACTTGTTGACGATGGCAGTCTGCCTCATGTCGTTCTTGTTAAGCGACGATATTTCCTGGTCGGCGGTCTCCACTGCCACAAACTTGTTCACAAACCACGCATTGCCGAATGTGTTCATGTTGATGTACGGCATTTGGGCGGGGTTGAGGATTATGAACTTTGTGTTCAGCATGTTCAACGCCTGGCTTGACTTGACGAAAGTGTCGAACTTAGTCGGGTCTTGGGACGCGAGTGCGCGGGCGTAGTTCACTGTCGGGGCGAGCAGGGTGTCCACAAACTCCTGGTAGCGACGCATTTTTGCACCGTGGTATCCGCCTATCGATTTGTGATAGTATGATGTTCGTGCGTCGTTGAACACGTTTGCGGAGAGGTTGAGGACGCGGTAGTCGGGGTCGGTGTCCTTCCTGATGAAGTCGTCGGCGGTCGACGGGCGCATCATGTTCGCCATTTCGTTCGCCTCGTGGTAGTCCTTGGAGCCGAGGTAGCGCATGTCCACTGTCCACAGGTCGAACACTGTGACTGCGCCTAAGAGCAGTACCAGTGCCTTGGTCTTGACGACCTTTGCGTAGTGGAGGTAGCATACGAACGCTGCAATGGCGATGAAGATTAACGACCTGAGCGCGTCGCTGCGGAGTATCGCCTTGCGGACGAGAGTGAGGTTATAGAGCAGCGCGTCTATCTGGCTGGCAGCCTCGGGGTGCTCGGCGGAATATTGTGACATGTATGCCGTTTCCTCGTCGGAGATGAACGAGCCGGAGAGCGACGGCACGATGGCGAACAACAGGCACAGTCCGCCGGTAATGCCGAATGCCCAGAACAAGTTTTTGCGGTCGAAAGGCTTGATGTCTTCCTCGGCGGTCTTGTCCGTTATTTCTTTTATCGCCATCATCGCCAGGAATGGGATGCAGACCTGCGCAATGACGAGCGCCATGGATACTGAGCGGAACTTATTATAAAGTGGGAAGTAGTCGAACAGCATGTCAGACACGACGCCTGCGTTATGTCCCCACGACATTATGAGCGATATGACCGTCGCGGCGAGCATCCACCATTTTGCGGGGTTTTTGACTACGA
Source organism: uncultured Bacteroidales bacterium (assembly GCA_905234655.1). GTDB lineage: Bacteria > Bacteroidota > Bacteroidia > Bacteroidales > UBA3824 > UBA3824. The sequence goes on along the minus strand of CAJOJG010000010.1, from coordinate 5,068 downwards.
ACATGCCTAATACGAACAGGAACATGATGACCGCGCCGATGTATACCGGGCCCGATGTGAAAGGCTGGTCGCCCCAATAGTGGTTCTGCTGTGCGACCATCTGTTCCATCTGCTTGTTTTCCACGGCGTTAAGTTCCTTGATGTTGCCGATTTGGGCGGACGCGCCGCCTTTGAAGTCGGGAATCATCATGTTAAAGCTTTCGGACACGCCGTAGCTCCATGCCATTGCGTAGTCCTTGTCAAGTCCTGACGACTTCTGTCGTGTGGTCAGTTCGCTTTGGCTGCGTGTGGAGTATTTTCCGTATTCCCATGTCGTCCAAAGGGTTGTGAGGTTAGGCAGGACGGCGAATATGACTGCTACGGCGGCTATCGCTGTGGATTTCCCGAAGTCCTTAAGTGTCCCGTTAGAATTATCAGTGCCATTGTCCTCGGACTTCTTGGCGCGGAAGGCTTCGATGGCTTTCCAAATATAGAACACACCGCACAAAATCGCGAGGTAGTAGAGTATCTGCGGGTGGTTGCACGCAATCTCGATGCCGAGTGCGAATGTGGTCATGAAAAATCCCAGGACGTACCGCTTGTTGAACAGGTGGATTATCCCCGCCAACACAGGAGCCATGTAAGCTATTGCGTAGCATTTGGTTATGTGGCCGGCGGCGATTATGATGATGTTGTAGCTCGACAGCGCGAATGCCAGTGCGCCGATGATGGAGATGCTCTGCTTGAATTTGAGGCTTGTGAGCAGTAGGTAGAATCCCAGGAGGTACACGAAGAAGATGGCCATCGTGTTGTATGGCAGGAAAAGGTGCAACGCCCTCTGCAAAATCAGGTGGATGTTGAATGTTTCGGGCGACTTGATTTGGTATGCCGGCATGCCGCCGAACATGGAGTTTGTCCATGCGGAATATTCGCCGGTCTGCTGCTCGAACTCGGTTATTTCGTGCGCCATGCCTAATGCCTGGATATTGTCGCCCTGTACGAGGGCTTTGCCCTCCATGACCGGGTGGAAGTAAATCGCGCTCACGATGATGAACGCCGCGATTGCGATTATGTGGGGGATGATGCCCTTAATTTTTTCTTTCATTTCTTGCTGTGTGATATGTGCTTTTTGGCAATATGTATTGTTTAACAAGTCGCAAAATTAATAACTTTGATAAATAAATCAAAAAAAATATGTCGGCGCCGTGGGTATTGTGCAATTTAATTTGTGTGTTTACGTTTCTTTTTGTACATTTGCGGCGTAATTTATCAACAATATGGTACATTTAAAAGCGATTTTTTTGGATTTTGACGGCGTAATATGTGAGAGTTGCCAGATAAAGAACGAGGCTTATTACAACTCGTACATCGAATATGGCGACGACATCGCGTCGAAAGTCCTTGAATACCACTTGCAACATGGCGGTGTGTCGAGGGTAAAGATTTTCCCTATCGCCCACCGCATGTTCCTCGGGCGCGAGATTGGTCAGGAGGAGCACCGCATGATGTGCGAGCGGTTCACACAGTGGGTCGAGCGCGAGGTCGTCAAGGCTCCGCTGACGGACGGCGTGATGGATTTTCTCGAGGAGTGGCACGGTAAGGCGCGTATCTTTGTTTCGTCCGGCACGCCGCAGGACGAGATGAGGCGCATAGTCGATGCCAAGGGCTTGGGAAAATATTTCACGGAGGTGCTTGGCTCGCCCGCGCTGAAGGCGGAGCATGTGCGCATGATGCTGTCAAAATATTCGATAAGGCAGGAGGACACGCTGTTTGTCGGTGACGCGATAACAGACCGTGACGCCGCTGCGGAGGCCGGTGTGAGGTTCATAGCGCGGATTTCGCAGGATTCGCGCTTGCAAAATGAAAAGTACACCATACAAGATTTCACGCAAATCGGTAATTTGATAAGGCATTTGTTTGAATAATGTAAGTTATTCCGACAAAAAATGCTACAATAGTTGAAAAAATAACAATCATGCTTGGTTAATGGTATGGTATTTGCGAAAGTATAGCCAAAATATAGTCATTTTAAAACAGATTAATACAAAAAGATTATGGAAAATACTATCAGAGTAGAACGTGCGAAGAAGAGAATCACACAGGCGGAACTTGCGGAGCGTGTGGATGTTTCCCGTCAGACTATCCATGCCATAGAGACTGGCAAGTTCGTTCCTAACACCGTCTTGGCTCTCAAGATAGCGCGCTACTTCAAGGTAAGGCTTGAGGATATTTTCATGCTTGAAGAGACCGACTAACCCTCAGCCGGGTGTTTTTTTTAACGATGGAACATCTCATAAAAACCGAACTCCTTCAAGCGCGGGATGTGCTTGACCGTTTTTTGAGCGATGAGGCGGTTATAACGCGCATCGCCCGGGCTGCTGCGGTCATGGCCGATGCTGTCAGGGGTGGTAATAAGATAATATCGTGCGGTAACGGAGGCTCGATGAGCGATGCGTCCCATTTTGCCGAGGAGCTCACGGGGCGTTACCGTGGCGACCGCCGTCCTATTCCGGCTATCGCGATAAGCGATGCGCCGCATATAAGTTGTACCGCTAACGACTATGGCTATGAGGCTATTTTCTCGCGTTTTGTCGAGGCGTTGGGCAATAGTGGCGATGTCCTGTTGGCGATAAGCACGAGCGGCAACTCCAAGAATGTCATCAATGCCGTCAACACCGCGAAGTCAAAGGGCATGACGGTCATCGCCTTGACCGGCAAGAGCGGCGGCGCGCTTGCCGACCTCGCCGATGTGGAAATCCGTGTTCCGCATTACGGCGAGGCCGACCGTATCCAGGAGGTCCACATTAAGGTAATTCATATTTTCATCTACCTGATTGAAAAACAGTTGGGACTATAAAAAAATAAAAGCCGTGGGTTCACACTCACGGCTTTTTTTCTTTGCTTTCATGAAGGCGGTCAGCCTATCTACTGCTTAAACATCCTCCTCTTGAAGTCTGAGTTTCTGGATGTAGATGGCCTTTTTAATCTGGTCCCTTCTCCTCACGGAGAACTTAGTGAATGCTTGCCTGTCGCGAAGCTCGCGAACGACACCGGTCTTCTCGAATTTCCTCTTGAATTTCTTGAGGGCTCTTTCGATGTTTTCGCCTTCTTTTACTGGTACTATGATCATAGTGTTTTTTGTAATTTGTTTAAATTTTAAACTTTAAAAATATGCGTTAATTAACTTCATACAGGATGCAAAATTACAAAAAGTTTTTTTGCTACCAAAAGATTTGTGGATTTTTTGCGGAAAAAAATTTTATCTCACCACCTCCAACTCCTTTATGATATTTTGCGCGTTGCCGAGTTTGTCGATGAGGAAGAGGACGTAGCGGATGTCAACGGAAATGTTGCGGCAGATGCTGGGGTCGTACATGATGTCGCTCATCGTGCCTTCCCAACAGCGGTCAAAATTGATGCCTACCAAATGACCGTCGCCGTTGATGACGGGGCTGCCCGAATTGCCGCCGGTGGTGCGGTTGGACGCCACGAAACAAACGTGGATAGTGCCGTCCTTGTCGGCGTAGCGGCCAAAGTTGTTTGTGTGGTGGAGTTCGACGAGGGCATCGGGCGCGTGGTAGTCGGCGGGCGAGGGGAGTGACTTCGCGACAACGCCGTCAAGGGTCGTGAAACTTTTATAAACCACAGCGTCGCGCGGCTCGAAGCCGCCGACCTTGCCGTATGTGAAACGTAACGTGCTGTTTGCGTCCGGGAACGGGATGTATTCGGGCATCACGTCGAGCAGTGCCGACTGGTAACGCTTGTACATGTCGTCCTCCGCCTTCGCCATGTCGTAGTATGCAAAATACACTTTCTGGAACAGCATCCTGATGAAACTTTCGTAGAAATATAGTCCCACATCGCCTGAAAGCGTTTCGACGAGCGACTCAATCTTTGCCTCGCGCTTCTTGCCGGTGAGGGTAAGAGCCTCGCGACATTCCTTGACGATTTGTAACGCCGTCTGAAGTTGAGCCGCGACGGACTTTTCATAGTATGCGTCGATGAAGTCTGTGGCATTTTCGATGCCGTGGGCGGTGTACATGCTGTCGAGATTGTCCGGCAGGTAGTTTGGGCAGGAGTCACAATATATCTGGTACATTGCGGTGAACATTTTGCGTTCCAACGTGCTGTCCCGCCGGTCGTACAGGGAGCGGATTTTGCTCTCGACGTTGTTGATTTCGTTTTGGATGTTGGACGAAGGGTTCGCCATGGAGTTTTTCAGGCGCGTGAGCTGCTCGCCAAGTTTGAATTGCTGAAGGCCGTACAGTGCTTCCGTGAAAAACACAAAACCTCTCGCTGCCTTGATGTTAGTGGCGTTGTAGATGGAACAGAAAGCCTTGACGATGTTGCCGTATTTGCCACGAAGTTCGCTGTTTTTGAGCCGCGACTGGAACTCGCGCTCCAATTCCTGTTTGCGGCCGATGGCGTTGTAGGCGCGGAGGCCGGCGACTGCGCCCTCCCATTTTTTCTTTCCATTCTCCACGCCCGAATAGCGCGACGCATAGTCGATTTTAATTTGGCGGTCGTGGTTCATCGCCTCTTCCATGATGTCCATCTCCAACTGTCGGACGCAAACCCTCGTCGGCAGTTCGACTTCCTGGCGGTATCTGACCGCACATGACGGCAGGTATGATTCCGTGGTGCCTGGATAGCCGAAGACCATCGTGAAGTCGCCTTCGTTAAGTCCTTTGAGCGAAATCTTGAAGTGTGATTTCGGGTGGTAGGGGATGTTGGCGTTTGAAAAATCGGCGGGGTTGTTGAACTTGTCGGCATAGACCCTGAACACTGAAAAGTCGCCCGAATGTCTGGGCCACATCCAATTGTCGGTATCAGAATAATAATTGCCCACGGACGAAGGCGGCGCGGCGACAAGCCTTACATCCCTAAACACCTTGTACACAAATATATAATAGACATTGCCGCCATAAAATCCTTCCACGGAATATTCCAAATTGTCGCCGTATTTGGACTTATAATCGGCAATGACAGCCCTGCGGTTGTTGTCGTCGGACATATCGCCGTATTTTTCGGGGACGAGTTCCATGCGGTCGAGGATTTGTATTTCGAGACCCTCGCAGGGGAGTTCTTC
>CAJOJG010000009.1 GCA_905234655.1 uncultured Bacteroidales bacterium | reverse complement strand
GATGGTACTGCGATGAAATGTGGGAGAGTAGGTAATCGCCAAATTTTTTTCAAAATAATGAAAGCACTTCAAAAGAGATTTTGAGGTGCTTTTTTGTTTATGTGTGGGTGTGGGGCTAATTCTATTAATCATTATGACCAATCATGGGTCAGCGGTTTTCGGGGGAAAGTAGATTTTTTTCTGCTGTTGAGAAGGAAATTTGAGTTTGTGTTTAGTGTGATTTTTTACGGAATCGAGACACCGAAAGTAAAATCCTTGTTGCAAATGATTGCTCAAAGAAAACTTTACGACTTGGATTTTGAACTGACAATCATCATAAATTCGTCTGTCAACCTCGTCCCAAAAGAAATCGAAAAATACGTTTTGTTCCTCGAAATCCCGTACCCGAGCGAAAACGAAATCAAAGACATCATAACAGACCACGTCAAAACCAACGGCTATGACGCTTTCGACGAAAAGGCCAGGCGTTTTCATTGTCGGAATGCCCGGCTGCGGAAAGTCGCTCTGCGCAAAGGCGACGGCTGCGCTATTTGAAGCACCGTTCTTGAAACTTGACATGGGTTCGCTTATGGGCAAGTATCAGGGCGAAAGCGAGAAAAACCTACGTCAGGCAATCAAAATCGCCGAGGCAGCCGCGCCGTGCATCTTGTGGATTGACGAAATCGAAAAGGCGTTCATAGGCGAATGCGGTTTGCAACATTTTCCCCGAATATTACCTTCTGAAAGTTGGATTTATTGACGATTTGGATTCATTATATGCCTTTTGTCATAGTTACAATCGTGGTTCCAAAATAGAAGTCCATCGTGCTACTGGTTTCAAAGAAATTATCGAACCGCTTAAAAAGTACGTGTTGGAATTGGCGGAGGCTGCCAACGCCCAAAAGACTATCATTGAATTGAAGTCGGAAATTGAGCGTCTGAAGAAGGATAAAGATTCGGTTAATGACCGAAAGAATCGATTATATGAAGCCAAGGGTAAGAATGGAAATTCGATTTATTTACCTGCCGCAGGTTATCGTTATGAAAAGCTTGTGAATGAAGGAATGTTTGGCGATTATTGGACGCATTCTATTTTCGAAAGCAATTCCGATAGAGCATGGAGTCTCAACTTCAATTCGGACAATCTTTACTTGGATTACCACTACCATCGCAACGGCTTCCTTGTTCGTGCAGTTAGGTGCAGAAATTAGCCTTGTTTCCACCAAAACAGAATTCGATGTGCGGGTGATTGAATTTTTTTTTTCAGTCAAATGAAATTGACGTGCAATTTTCTCGGTTTATAAGCCGAATATTTTCTGCACAAATGCAAAAAAACGGCTGCCCATTTTTCCTTGGACAGCCGTTTTTTATCGTGAAAATGTCATAAAAGCAATTCTTATTCCAACGCCTGTCTGATGTCCTGAATCAGGTCTTCCTTGTCTTCCAAGCCGCATGACATGCGGACGAGGCCGGCGGGGATGCCGGCGGCTTCGAGTTGGGCTTCGGTCATCTGGCGGTGGGTGGATGTGGCGGGGTTGAGGCAGCACGTGCGGGCGTCGGCGACGTGGGTCTCGATGGCGGCGAGGCGAAGTTTTTTCATGAACGCCTCGGCTGCGGCGCGTCCGCCTTTGATTACAAACGACACCACGCCGCAGCCGCCGTTGGGCAGGTATTTTTGGGCGGTGTGGTAGTATTTGTCGGATTTCAGTCCTGAATAGTTGACTTTTTCGACCTTGGGGTGGTTTTCGAGGAACTCGGCGACGGCCTGTCCGTTTTCGACGTGGCGCGGCATGCGGACGTGAAGGGATTCGAGGCCGAGGTTGAGTATGAAGGCGTTTTGGGGGCTTTGTATGCTGCCGAAGTCGCGCATGAGTTGGGCGGTGGCTTTGGTGATGAATGCGCCGCCGTTGCCAAACTTTTCGGCGTAGGTGATGCCGTGGTAGGAATCGTCGGGGGTGCAGAGTCCGGGAAACTTGTCGGCGTGCGCCATCCAGTCAAACTTGCCCGAATCCACGATGCAGCCGCCGACTGCCGCGCCGTGTCCGTCCATGTATTTTGTGGTAGAGTGGGTTACGATGTCCGCGCCCCATTCGATCGGGCGGCAGTTGACGGGGGTGGGGAAGGTGTTGTCAACGATGAGCGGCACGCCGTGCGCGTGGGCGGCTTTTGCAAAACGCTCGATGTCGAGGACTGTGAGGGCGGGGTTTGCGATGGTCTCGCCGAAGACAGCGCGGGTGTTGTCCTGGAAGGCGGCGTTGAGTTCGTCGTCGGTGCAGTCGGGGTCCACGAATGTTACCGTGATGCCCATCTTGGCCATCGTTACGGATATGAGGTTGAATGTGCCGCCGTATATCGACGACGACGACACGATGTGGCTGCCGCATTCGCAGATGTTGAAGAGCGCGAAGAAGTTGGCGGCCTGTCCCGACGAGGTGAGCATCGCCGCCGTGCCGCCTTCGAGGGCTGCGATTTTGGCGGCTACGTAGTCGTTGGTGGGGTTTTGAAGGCGGGTGTAGAAGTAGCCCGACGCTTCGAGGTCGAATAGTTTGCCCATGTCTTCCGACGTGTTGTACTTGAAGGTCGTAGATTGGACGATTGGAATCTGGCGTGGTTCGCCGTTGCCGGGCGTGTAGCCGGCCTGCACACATTTTGTGTTGATTTTGTATTCGGTCATTTTTTTGTTGATTATTAATTTTTAGGCGGCATTGTTTTGCATCCTGTGTTCGCACCAGTCGATGATATAATTCATTGTTTCGATGCATATATCGACGATGGTTGCCTTTTTCTCACCATCGTATCCCATTCCCATGTATATAATGTTGTAACCCGATTCAACATAGTTGAGCAATTTTTTATTGACTTTTGCGGCGGCGGCTTTGTAGTCGTCGATGTCCTTGCGGCGGCAGCGTTGTTTCTTGATTCCCAGCGCGTAGTCGAGCGCAATCATGCATCCGGTCCACATTGCGTGTCCGGCGAGTTTCACGTATTTGCTGTCCTGGTAGAAGTTGTCTTCCTTGACAGCCTTGTCGCGCAAAATCTCTTTGGCGTTGTCGAGGTAGCGTCGTGCCTCTAATATCGGATCCTTCTGTTCCATGTTGATTTTTTTGCGGGTTATTACGACTGCAAATTTACATTATTTTTTCAGTGTGTAAAATTATTTTCAAAATATTTTGATTATCCGTCGGGTTGGATTATATTTGCGGTGAGAAAAATAACCAATGGTGTTTTTTATGAACCAGCATGTAAGACATAGCATTGCAAAATATTTTCAGGACAAGCCCATCAGCAAGGCGTGGGTGTTCGGGTCGTATGCGCGTGGTGAAGAAAACGCAGGCAGCGACATCGACATTATGGTCAGTTTTGTGCCGGGGACGAGAATGGGACTTGGCTTTTTCGGTATGATAATTGACCTCGAAGAGATACTTCACCGTCCTGTTGACCTTGTTGTTGACGGCGACTTGCTGCCTTTTGCCCGCGAATCCGCAGAACATGACAAAATTTTAGTGTATGAGAGAAAAGGTTAGGGACAAAGGGCGGCTTGAACATATTGTTGAAGCCATAGCACACGTAAAAGAATTTGTCGGTGAAAGCGAGTTCGAGGATTTTAGGCATGACAAATTGCGTCTTTACGCCACAATCTATAATGTCCAGATTGTGGGCGTGGCGGTTTATAAACTATCGGCAGATTTCAAGGGAACTCACCAAGAAGTGCCGTGGCGTTTGATTGAAAAGATGCGCCACATCCTTGTCCATGATTATTTTCAGATAAACGACGACATTCTTTGGTCGGTGATCAAAGATGATTTGCCCGAGTTGGAAAAACATGTAACAGAATATTTGTTGTCAATGGATTCTTAACGGCGGAATATGTTTTTGATTTTCTGAAGAATTATTTATATTTGCGGTGAGAAAAAATATTGTAATTATGCACACAGGAACGTTAAATATAGAATCAACGCCGATGGCACCGTATGCGGGAATGATTTCCGAAATGTCGGAACAGGAAAAGTTTGCCGTGGTCAGATACATAATCAGTCTGATTGCGACACCAAAGTCAGGTGCGAAACAGGTTGATTTTCAGCGAGAAGACGATATTTCTGACGAGACGATAAAAAATTTGTCGGAAAAAATCAAGGAACTTCCGTGCAGTCCCAAGACACAGAGGCTCTTGGAATTGAGGCGCAAGGCTGCGGAATATGTTGACTTGAATGACGAAAAGACACGTTATTTGCTAGGCGTATGAAAGTTTTTCTTGACACGAATGTTTTGCTTGACTATGGTCAAGTGCGCAGTGGATTTGAGTATGCCGATGCAATTTTCCAACTCGGTGGGTTGGGGTATGTAGATCTTTATGCGTCGTATCTTTCGTATGCGAATATGAATTACATTCTGAGACATTCATCGCAGGACGAGAGGTATGAAATTTTAAATGCTTTGTATGAGGATGTCAATGTAATATCTTGTGATAGTATGCAGTTGGGATATGCGCTGACGCACAAGGTAAAAGATTTTGAAGATATGTTGCAGTATTGCTGTGCGCTGTCGGAAGGTTGTGATATAATAGTTACCAGTGATACAGATGATTATAAGGAATTTTGCAACATTCCGTATATGACGCCGCTTGAGTTTTTGAACTATTTTTTTATGCATAACGCAACAACATAATAACCATGGAAAGCGAACTTACAATAGACATGCTTCGCGATTTTGCGAGCAAGACGATGGTGCCGGGCAGCAAGGTTTGGCTCTATGGCTCTCGTGCGCGTGGCGACAATGGCCCTAATTCCGATTGGGATTTGTTGGTGTTGCTTGATACTGACAAGGTTACGGACGACGATTTCGACAAGTATGCGTACTCGTTCATGTATTACGGGTGGCTGCACAAAGCCGATGTCAGCCCGCAGATTTACACCTATAAGGATTGGGAAAAATGCCGGATAACGCCGTACCATCAGAATGTTGAAGAAGATAAAAAAGTGATATATGGGTCTTAAAGATATTGACAGGGAAACGCTCGTCAAAATGTATTGGGAGCGTTGTGAGGAAGCACTTACCGATGCAGACAATGCGATTGCGTGTGAAGGTTGGAACAATGCAGCCAATAGGATATATTATGCTGTATTCTATGCAGTTAGTGCATTGTTTGTGAAAGATGGACATCCAATCAAATCGCATCGTGGTGCGAAAGCGGTTCTTGGTCAGCAATACGTTGTTACAGGCAAAATTGACCCTGAGATTTCGCACATTTTCTCGCAGTTGGAGACTTTGCGGGGCAGGGCGGATTACAACGTCGCTTTTTTGGCTACAAGGGAAGAAATCATGGACTACCGCCCGAAGGCGGATGCATTTATTGCGGCGATAAGGATGTTGATGGACAAGGACTAATCTTTTACGCATTTCACGTACCGTTTTCCATCCATTATTTTGATAATTTTGCAGACGTAAACAATCACTGCAAATGGAACCTTTGAAACACGAATGTGGCGTGGCGATGATACGCCTGTTGAAGCCCTTGGAGTACTTTCAGGAGAAGTACGGCACGTGGCGTTACCCATTGAACAAGCTCTACTTGATGATGGAAAAACAGCACAACCGTGGCCAGGAGGCGGCGGGAATCGGCTGTCTCAAACTCGACTGCGAGCCGGGCGAGGAATACATGTTTCGCGAGAGGGCGCTCGGCGCGGGCGCAATCACCGACATTTTCCATACCGTCAATTCCAATTTCGGCGACCTCACGCCCGCTCAGGAACGCGACGTTGACTATGTGCGCAAAAACAAGAAATTTGTCGGCGAGATTTACCTCGGGCATTTGAGGTACTCTACCACGGGCAAGAGCGGCTTGGATTACGTCCACCCGTTTGCCCGGCGCAACAACTGGCGGGCGCGAAACCTCTGCATCTGCGGCAATTTCAATATGGCGAATTTTGAGGAAATCTTCGACGAGATAGCCGCAGAGGGACAGTATCCACGCTTTAAGTCAGACACTTACATCATCCTCGAACAACTCGGCCACCGGCTCGACTGCGAGAGCGAGCGGCTCTTTGACGAGGCGCGGTGCTGCAACCTTTCCGGCGTTGACGTTACCAAATACATCGACGACAACATCCACCGCCAAATCCGCAAAATGCTCAAGGATTCGTCCAAAAACTGGGACGGCGGGTACGTGATGTGCGGTTTTACGGGCAGCGGCGAGTGTTTTGCGGTTCGCGACCCGTGGGGAATCCGCCCTGCGTATTATTATAAGGACGACGAGATTGTGGTCTTGGCGTCTGAACGTCCAGTAATCCAGACCACATTCAATCTCGAAGTCGATGACGTGCAGGAACTTATGCCCGGCGACGCAATCACCATCAGCCGCAGCGGCGAGGTCGTGGTCGCCAATCTCAGGACGCCCGGCGAGAAGAAGTCGTGTTCGTTTGAGAGGATATATTTTAGCCGTGGGTCCGACGCCGAGATATACCGCGAGCGCAAGGCGTTGGGCGAATTGCTCGTCAATCCCATCCTCAGAGCCATCAATTACGACATCAAAAACACCGTGTTTTCGTTCATCCCAAACACCGCCGAAGTCGCGTATTACGGGATGCTTGAAGGTTTCAACAAGTACCACCACGACAAGAAGATAGACCAAATCCTCGCGCTCGGACACGCGCCGACGCGGGACGAGTTGGAGGCTATTTGCCACACCTACATCCGCAGCGAAAAAGTTGCGCTCAAAGACATCAAACTGCGCACTTTCATCACCGAAAACAATTCCCGCAACGACCTTGCCGCCCACGTCTATGACATCACCTACGGCAGCCTGCGCCCCTGCGGGGACAATCTTGTAATCATCGACGATTCCATTGTGCGCGGCACGACGCTGCGCGAGAGCGTAATCCGCATCCTCGACCGCCTTCACCCGAAGAAGATTGTGATTGTAAGTAGCGCGCCCCAAATCCGTTACCCCGATTACTATGGCATCGACATGAGCCACCTGAGCGAGTTCATTGCGTTCAAGGCGGCGATAGAATTGCGCCGCGACCGTGGCGAACTCGACATCATACGCAGCGTCTATGACAAGTGCCTCGCCCAGCGCAACTTGCCCAAGACCTCGATGCAAAATTATGTGAAGGACATCTACGCCGGTTTTTCTGACGACGACATCAGCCGCAAGATTGTTGAATTGCTTCGCCCGTCGGACGTTAGTGCCGAAATTGAGATTGTTTTCCAGACCATCGACGGCCTACACGCCGCCATCCCCAACCATTCCGGCGACTGGTATTTCAGCGGCGATTACCCCACGCCCGCCGGTGTCAAGAGGGTTTCGGAGGCGTTTGTGGAATATTACGAGGAAAATTTTATGGGGAAATAGACCGAAATTTTTTTTTTAATATATCCGATGTGATATAAATTGATGAAAAATATGTAATTTTGCATCCGAACTAATATAAAACAGGATGCAAAGGACCAAATTATCATTGGTAGTCAAGACGTTACGAAAGGAAAACGGTCTTACTCAACAGCAATTGGCGATGAAATCGGGTGCCGGCTTGTGTTTTGTCCGCGACCTTGAGCAAGGCAAACCCACGCTTCGCATGGACAATTAAAAGCGGACAATTATGAGCGAATTTATAGACTACGGCGATTATGATTTCAGGAGTGTCAGGAACTCTGACTTCGTTGACAAATCGGATTTGTTGAACTTTTTGAATGAGAGAATCGACAGTCCAAACAAATATATCTGTGTGTCCCGTCCACGGCGTTTTGGCAAGTCTGTGGCGGCACAAATGGCGTATGCGTATTATGACCGCTCGTCAAAATCGGACGAACTGTTCGCCGGCCTCAAAATCACCAAGTCGCCCGACTACAAAAAGCACCTCAACAAGTATCCGACGATTTACATCGACTGGAATCGTTTTGCGACTTGCAAGCCCGAAACTGTCGTCAAGGACGCGCAAAAAGACATAATTGCCGATTTGAAACAATCGTACCCCGACCTTGTGGAAAACGAATCGCTGAACAAGGCCCTCGCTGAAATTAACACCAAGACCGGCGACCGTTTCATTCTCATCATCGACGAATGGGACATGCTCGTTAGGGACGACGAGGCGCCGGTGCGCGAGGAATACGTTGATTTCCTAAGGGCGATGTTCAAGTCCAACATTGCAAACAAACTTTTCCTGTTGGTCTATATGACGGGAATTTTGCCGATAATAAAATACAAAACACAGTCCGCGCTCAACAATTTTAAGGAGTACAGCGTCATTGACCCGAAAAACACCGCCACGTATTATGGTTTCACGAAAGACGAAGTCAAGGCTTTGTGCAATAAATACAAGATGAGTTTTCCGCGCATGAAACACTCATACGACGGCTACATCATTGGCAACGAGAAGTCGATGTTCAATCCTAATTCCGTGTCAAGCAGTGTGATAGACAGAAGTTACGGAAGTTATTGGGGAAAGACCGCGCTCTACACGACGATTGAGCATTACATCTCTCACGACACCGACAATCTCAAACCGCTTGTTACAAAAATGCTCAATGGCGAGAGCGTCCTGATAGACATCACCTCGTTCCGCAACAACATGCACGACATCAAGGATTACAACGACGTGCTGACTCTCTTGGCGCACCTCGGCTATCTGTCATACGACCCGAAGACAAAGAGCGTCAGAATCCCCAACACGGAGGTCGCCGAGGAGTTTCGCAATTCGCTTCGCAACTGTGGCTGGAGCTACCTCTCGATGGCGTTGGAACAATCCACAAGGCTCTTGCAGGCCACAATCAACAAGGACAAAAGGTACGTCGCAAAGGCCATCGGCGAATACCACCGCGAGGCGACGTCGTTCTGGGAGTTCAACGACGAAAATTCGATGGCGTGCGCAATAAAACTTGCGTATTATTCCGCAATCAGCGACTACGAGATTTACCGCGAATTTCCAACGGGAAAAGGCTTTGCCGACATGGTTTTTGTGCCGATTCCTGGCTCGGTGTTCCCTGCGATTGTGGTCGAATTGAAGTGGGACAAGTCCGCAAAGGGCGCGCTCGACCAGATAAAGCGCAAGGAATATCCGAAAAAACTCCGACGCTTTTCGCGCGAGATTGTGCTGTTAGGAATCAATTATGACAAAGACGCAACCGACATCAAGTATGAGGTGGAATTGGAAGGTGTAAAGAGGGAGAAAGTCAAATGACATTCTCATTTTCCTCCAAAATACTCACACACTCTCTCCACGCCTGCCACAACTCTATCTCGCTGTGTCGCCAAATTAATCCTCATGCAGTGTTCGCCATCGTCGCCGTATAATGTGCCGGGGTTGACCCAAACTTTTGCGTTGGCTATCAGGCCGTCCTCCATTTTGTGGGAGTTTTCGACGAGCGAGTGAAAATTGACCCACATCAGGTACGTGCCTTCCTGCGGCGTGATGGTCGCGGTTGGGATTAGCCTTTCGATTAACTCCTTGGCGGCGAGGTAGTTGCCGTGGATGTAATCGTTGAGGTCGTCGAGCCACTCCTTGCAACGCGGGTCGGTGTAGGCTGTCATAAGCGCGATTACGCCGAATGGATTGACGTCGCAAACCTCGTTGATGTTGATTGCGCGGTCGATTTTGCGGCGGGTCTTGGGGCAACGGCAGATGATGTTGGCGATTTGGAGGCCGGCGATGTTGAAGGCTTTTGACGGCGAGGTGCAGACGGCGTAATTGCCTGTGATGCTGTCGTCAAGCGTGCCAAACGGCGTGTACTGGAAGCCGGGCATCATAATTTCGCAGTGGATTTCGTCGGAGATGACGAAAACGTCGTTGTCCTTGCAAATCTGCGCCATCCGCGAAAGTTCGTCGCGTGTCCAGACCCTCGATGTCGGGTTGTGGGGGTTGCAGAGTATGAAAACCCTCGTCTTCGGGTCTTTGCATTGTTCCTCAAAATCCTCAAAATCAATCGAATAGCGTCCGTTTTCGTCGGCTTTGAGGCTTGAAGTCGCCACTTGGCAGCCGTTGTTGCGGATTGAGGAGAAGAAACAGTTATAGACCGGCGTCGTCAGCAAAACTCTGTCGCCAGGCATCGTCAACGCCTTGATTATCGCCGAGATAGCCGGCACGACACCGCTTGTGTAGATTATTTCTTTTGGCTCGATGTGCCATCCGTGCCGCGTCCCAAACCATCCGCAGACCGCCTCGAAATATTCTTTTGGCGGCTTCACGTAGCCAAACACGCCGTGCGCCACACGCTCTTGTAGCGCGTCGATTATCGGTTGCGCGGTCTTGAAGTCCATGTCCGCAA
Source organism: uncultured Bacteroidales bacterium (assembly GCA_905234655.1). Lineage (GTDB taxonomy): Bacteria > Bacteroidota > Bacteroidia > Bacteroidales > UBA3824 > UBA3824. The sequence continues at coordinate 54,828 of CAJOJG010000009.1, read as the reverse complement.
TCCACATCGGAATCACGTCCTCGCTTGCCACGTCCCATTTATAACAGTTGGAGCCGCGACGTACTATTTTCTCGTCAAAATTCATTTTTTTTCAATGCATAATTCATAATGCATAATTCATAATTGCCATTCGGCTGATGCTTGCATTGTGCATTATGAGATTTTTTTCAATAACAATTCTTATTTGCTTCCGGCGGATGCCCAATTATGCATTATGCATTGTGCATTATGCATTGAATCACGCAGTCGGCGGGCGGCTTGATGTTTTGGTCGATGATGATTTCGCCGACGGTATCAGCCTTGATGTGGCCGGTGCGCGGGTTTTTGATGCTCGGGACGTGGCCGGTGATTGTGGCGTTGACGTCCGAATATTCAAAAGCCAGGTCTGCGTCGTCGCGCAGGCGGCAGTTTTCGAGGACGAGGCCGTCGCAGTAGCACAATGGCTGCGTCTCGCCAATCAGACAGTTGACGAGGCGGACGTTTTTGCTGTGCCACGCGAGGTATTCGCCGATGATTTCAGAATCATATACCGTAACGTTCTCGCTGTTCCAAAATGCGTCCTTGGAGTAAATCTTCGAGTTTCGGATTTCCACGTTTTTGCAGTATTGGAACGAGTAGTTGCCGTTTTGGGTGTAGTTGTTGATTTTCAGATTGTTGCAGTGCATGAAGATGTACGGCGCATTGTCCGCCTGCACGTTTTCGATGGTGATGTCGTCGCAGTGCCAAAAAGTCTCCTGCGCCTCCGGGATTTGGACGTTTTGGAGGCACAGGCGGCGGCTGTCGCGGAACATTTTTGGAGCCTCGATTATCGTGTCGGTCATCACGAGGTCGTTGGAATACCACAGGGCGGCACGTGCGCCGGGGCTGAAAGTGCAGTTGCGGACATTGAAGCCGTCGGTAATCCAAAACGGATATTTGCCCTCGAAAGTGCAGTTTTCGGCGGTGATGTTGCGGGTCTCCTTCAACGCCGATTCGCCCGCGTGGATGGTTACATTGTGGAGAATCAGGTCGCTCGTGCAATAAAGAGGACGCTCGCCCTCGTATTCTTTGTTTTCGATTATTGTCATGTTTTGTCTGATGATGTTTCGTGCAAAGTTATTGAATCTGACTTTAATTTCCAATATTGACGGAGTCGCATGAGGTCGTTTTTAACCTTTTTTATTACTTGGCATTATTTCGTTTTGTCGTGTGGATCGCTGTATGATTCTGAAAAGTGAAAAATGTCACTTATAAAGTTGAAAAACCGCATTATTTTCGTTGCCGATTGAAAAATCCACTCGTTAATTTTGCGCAGCGTTTTGGAAAACTATTCGGCGAATGTCGCATATAAAGCGAGTGTGGCGAATATAATTCCATTGCGCGACGTTCTTGTAGAAAAATTGACCATTTGTTTCTGTTTCCTTGGATAGAATATGTAGAATGTCGAAATTTGCAGTGTAAACCAATTTAAAACTGTAAGACAATGAAGATAGAATATCACAAGAAATGGAGCGTCAATCTCGAAAGGGAGGTTGAGTACAAGACATACGGCGAAAGCGGCCGTGGCGTATTGGTGTTCCCGTCGCAGGATCAGAGATTTTACGAGTGGGAGGACAACGGTATGATCGATGTCATGGCCCCGATGATTGAGGCTGGTGAGTTCCGTCTGATTTGTTGTGACAGCATCGATGTCGAGACGTGGAGCCTTACCGGCGGCGATTATGACGCACGTATCCGCAGGCACGAGCAGTGGTTCAACTATATCGTCAGCGAGCTTGTCCCCGAGGTAAGCCGTGGCGAGCAGTTGATAGTCGCAGGATGCAGCATGGGCGGCTACCACGCGGGAAATTTCTTCTTCCGCCGTCCCGACCTGTTCGACGGGATTGTGTCGCTCAGTGGACTGTTCCACGCCGACTATTTCTTCCCAGGGTACGACAACGAGCTGATATACCGCAACTCGCCGCTCGACTTCCTCGCTGGAATGAGCGAGAACAGCCTTATCGCTGAGAAATACAGGAACAAGCCCTTGGTTTTCTGCTGCGGTCAGGGCAACTACGAGAGGGTCACCGGCAACTCCACGGCAAGGCTCAGGAATGTCGTCGAAAAGTTCGGGCTCGACACTTGGTTCGACTTCTGGGGCAAGGACGTGAGCCATGACTTCTACTGGTGGCGTCGGCAGGCGGCGTATTTCTTTGGCAAGATTGCCGATAACGACATCAGGAAGGCGGCTTAACATTGTGAACTTAACAAAGGTAATTAATATAATCAAACATGGTAGAAAAATTCGATTTTTGGTACGGCGCGGCGGGAGAGAACCGCAGGATTCACCTCTATCTGCCTGACGAGTACTACAACACCGACGAGCGGTATGCAGTATTGTATATGTTCGACGGCCATAACCTCTTCTTCGACGGCGACGCTACATTCGGCAAGTCGTTGGGTCTTAAGGAGTTCCTTGACCATTATTGGAAAAAAATCATTGTCGTCGGCATGGAATGTGCCCACGACGACTGGAAGCGTGTGTGCGAGTATTGCCCGTATGAACTCGACAGCAGTTACTACGGACACATACCCGGCACTGGCTACCAGACTTTCAAATGGATTGAGGATTCCCTCAAGCCGCATATCGACAATAATTACCGCACTGTGCCGTTCCGCGAGGCGACTGCAATCGCCGGATATTCGATGGGCGGCATGATGGCTCTCTACGGCGCAATCCATTTTAACCACATATTCTCGAAGTCGGCGGCGATTTCTCCGGCTATCGCTCCGGCGATGGACGCTTTCAGGTATGAGATTAACACTGGCGTGCTTAACCTCGACACTCGCATCTTCTTCTCGTGGGGCAGCGTCGAGCAGCGTCATAACTGGGGCATCGAGAACCGCATACGCGAGATTGAGTGGCTCGTACAGCAGAAAGGCGCGAAGACGTACCTTTATAAGAACGAGGGCGGCGACCATAACGAGGCAAGCTGGCAACACGAAGTCCCGACTTGGATGTGGTTCTTGTGGGAAAACTGATTTCGCTTCATTATCATAATCATGAATGTCATATTTTTGTCGCCCAATTTCCCGTTGCACTTTTTCAACTTTTGCGACAGGCTTAAGAGACTTGGATGTAATGTCTTGGGCATCGGCGATTGTCCATACGACAATCTGGATAATAGCGTAAAATGCTCATTGACAGAGTATTACTATGTCCATTCGCTCGAAGACTACGACCAGGTCATGAGGGCGGCGGCTTTCTATACCTTTAAGTACGGTAAGATTGACTTTGTGGAATCTCAGAACGAGTATTGGCTGCCCTTGGAGGCGCGGCTGAGGGAGGATTTTAATGTCCACAACGGCTTGAGGCCCGACGAGCTCCGCACTGTCTTGCTAAAATCGGAGATGAAGCACGCCTACGAAAAAGGCGGAATAAAGACCGCGCACTGGCTTTTGTTGGACACTAAGACACGTGCGCTGAAGTTCTCTAAGATGGTCGGCTTTCCGCTGATTGTCAAGCCTGACCACGGTGTCGGTGCGGCTCATACGTACAAAATCGAGACCGCCAGGCAGCTTGACGATGTCCTTCGACAGATAGAGGGCGACGGACGCTCTTATATAATGGAGGAGTTTGTGCCGGGGCATGTGGAGACTTTTGACGGAATAACGGACAGCAAGGGCAATATCCTTTTCTGCACCGGCCAGGTCATGAAGCACACGCCGCTCGCAATGCTCGACGGTGACGGCGAGAATATCAGCTATACCCGCAATATGCAGCAGTCGGACTTGTTGGCGGTAGGGGAGAGGGCTGTGAAGGCTTTCTCGGCAAAGCAGACTTTCTTCCATTTTGAGTTTTTCAGGCTCGACAGCGACAAGCCCGGACTTGGAAAAAAGGGCGATATTGTGGGTCTCGAAGTCAATATGCGCGCGCCGGGCGGCTATATCCCGGACAAGATGAACTACGCATACGATGTCGATGTCTACCAGATTTGGGCGGAGAGCATCGTGTATGACGAGAACAGGAGTTTCCGTGACTATGGCTTCAAGCGTTACGTCACACACTATGGCCGTGGCGCGGGTGTGGACTACCTGCACACCGCAGACGACATCAGGCAACGTTTCGGCAGCCGGATTTTGCTCGAAAAAACACCGCCGCCAAGCATTTCGGGCGGAATGGGCGCGCAGGTGTTCATCTTGAAGGCTGACACGAAGGAGACGCTCATCGAGGACGGCGACTTCATACTGGCTAAAAGGGTTGTCCAAGAATAGAGTATAAACCTCAAAACCACTATAAAAATATCATGCTACATACCGAAAACGAACACATAGCGAAGTTGTTGCTTTCGGGCAATTTCGGACTCGAGCGCGAGACGCTGAGAGTCACTGAGGACGGACGATTGAGCCATACGAAGCACCCATTCGATGTCGACGACAGCCATATCGTGAGGGATTTCTGTGAAAATCAGGTGGAGATTAACACGTCGATATACCCGATGGGACGGCAGGCGATAGACGAACTCGCCGGCCATCACCGCCGCATCGAGCGCACGCTCTCTCAGTCGCCGCAAAAGGAGGCCCTGTGGATGTCGAGCAATCCCCCGCGAATCTATGGCGAGGACGACATCCCGGTCGCGCAGTTTTATGGCGACAGTTCCAGCAAGACGACCTACCGCCACTACCTCTCTAACAAGTATGGCCGCTACAAGATGGCGTTTTCTGGCATCCATTTCAACTATTCGTTCCGTGGCGGCCTGCTGCGCACAAATTATGAGATGGAGACCGGCATACATATCGAGAAGGGCGAAGAAACGCCTGAATATCAAAGACATTGTGACAAAATTTACCTCGACCTCGCCGAGAATTGCCTTAAATATGGCTGGGTGATTGTGGCATTGACGGCGGCAAGCCCGCTCTTGGACGGTTCGTATTTCGACAGTGGCAGGGTGGGCGAGACCGTGTTTTCGGGAATGTCGTCGGTAAGGTGTTCGGAGCTTGGGTATTGGAACTTTTTTGTGCCGACGCTCGACTATTCGGACATCAACCGCTACGCCGACAGCATTGAGCATTATGTCAAGAATGGACTTATCAGCGCGCCGTCGGAGCTGTACTACCCCATAAGGCTCAAACCCAAGGGCAAGAACAAGCTCGAGACGCTGCGCGCTTCGGGCATCAACCACATTGAGCTCCGTCCGATAGACCTCAATCCGCTTGCGGAATATGGCATCGACGACCGCGACGTGAAGTTCATGCAGTTGCTTTTGGCATACTTGGCGAGCCGCGAGCATGAGCCTCTCGACGCTAAGGGACAAGTCCAGTCTATTCAGAATTTCAAGTCCGCCGCCCATTTCGACACCGCAAACACAAAAATCATGTACCCGAATGGCCGCGCCTTGAGCATCGCCGACGCTACGGCCGAGCTCCTGAACGGCATCGAGTGGTTCTTCTCCCGCATCGACACCGGCCAGACCGAGCGTGTCAACGAGATTCTTGCCTACCAGCGCAAGAAGGTCGAAGACCCGGAGCATTACAACTACGCACGCATTATTAGCCGCGAATATGCCGGCGGTTTTGCCGACAAAGTCCTGGCAGAATCTATAAAAAACAGAGACAGAAATGTGTGAACTATTTGGAATTAACAGTGACAAAAAAATAAGAATCAACGAATACCTAAAGACTTTTTACAGCCACAGCGAGAAGCACGACTACGGATGGGGGTTGGCATGTTTTTACGGCGACTCAGTGTCGCTCGAGAAGGAGGCGATAAAGGCTAACGGAAGCCATTACCTCAAGCAGCGGCTCCAGCATCCTGTCCTCATCGACAACGCAATCGCCCATATACGCCTCGCCACAATCGGCAACATGTCATACGAAAACTGCCACCCGTTCATCAAGCACGACAACATGGGCCGGTGCTGGACTTTGGCGCACAACGGCACTATTTTCAACTCGCCGGAGCTTGAGAAGTACCGTGACTATCAGGAAGGTCAGACGGATTCGGAGCGCATACTGTTCCATATCGTCGCCACTATTGACGTGGCGCAATCTTCGGCTCGTCGGCCACTGACATTCGAGGAGCGTTTCACACTGCTCGACGGCTTGGTCTACCACCTGAGCCACGACAATAAAATCAACCTCCTGATATGGGACAACGAGGTCATGTATGTACATTCCAATTACGCCGACACATTGAATTACAAGCAGTTAAGCAACGGGACAATAATCTTCTCGACGCTTCCGCTCGAAGACGACGGCACGTGGCACTTAGTGGACTTCCGACGGCTCTTGGCGTATAAGAATGGCAAGCTCGTCGCGCGCGGTGTCCATACGACTGTCGAGTACATCAGCCCCGAGCGCGACTGGGAGTACAAAAACATTGACTATTCATACTTGTAGTAACATAATTAAAAACCCCATAATCAATGAACTTCATATTCATATCCCCGCATTTTCCCCACACGTACTGGGAATTTTGCGACAGGCTGAAGAAGAACGGCGTCAATACCCTCGGCATTGCCGACGCGCCATACGAAGCCCTCAGCCCCGAGGTACGCAACTCCTTGACAGAGTATTACAAGGTCGACAACCTTGAGAACTATGACCAAGTGTACCGTGCGGTGGCGTTCTTCGCCTTTAAGTACGGAAAGATTGACTGGATAGAGTCTAACAATGAATACTGGCTCGAGCAGGACGCACGTCTCCGCACCGACTTCCATGTGACCACTGGACTACAGTCCAACGAAATCACCGCCATAAAGGAGAAGTCGGAGATGAAAAAATACTACCATCTCGGCAATATCCCCACAGCCAGGCAGTTGAAGGCTGCCGACGGACTGTTCAAGGCGGTGGATTTTGCCGCGACGGTCGGCTATCCGCTTATCGCAAAACCCGACATCGGCGTCGGCGCGGGCGGCACCCACAAAATCCACAACAACGAGGAGTTGTCAAACTTCTACGAGACCGTCGCCGAGGTCAACAACTATGTCATCGAGGAGTTCATCACAGGCGACATCTGCTCGTATGACGCGATTGTCAATTCGCTTGGACAGCCATTGTTCGAGTCGATGACGGTATGGCCGCCGTCCATAATGGACATTGTGAACAAGCGGCTCGACCTCTCGTATTATGTCGACAAGACAATCCCGGATTCCTTACGCTCCATCGGCCGCCGCACAGTCGAGGCGTTCAATGTGAGGAGCCGTTTTGTCCACTTGGAGTTTTTCAGGCTTGACAGCGACCGCGATGGCCTCGGCAATGTAGGCGACTTTGTGGCTTTGGAAGTCAACATGCGACCCGCCGGCGGCTACACTCCCGACATGATTGACTATGCCCACTCGACCGACGTGTACAAGATATGGGCGGACATGGTATGCTACGACAAGTCGCAGGAAGCCAGCGCGTACCAGCACAGCGGACGCAATGCGCTCTCGTTGCCGTGGCGGCAGGAGTATTATTGCGCCTTCGCGTCAAGGCGTGACGTGTATGACTATGTACATTCGGACGACGAGGTGCGCCAGCGTTACGGCGACAGGATGGTGATGTGCGAGCGTATGCCCGAAATCCTCTCCGGCGCGATGGGCAACCAGATGTTCACTGTCAAACTCGACGAATATTCCGACGTGGAGGAGTTTGTGAAGTTCGTACACGACAAACGATAATTTTTGGTAGGAATGTAAAAATGTTGTATTTTTGCAGCCATTATGAAAGTAGAATATAAAAAACATTACAGCCACAACCTTGGCCGCGACATGGAGTACAAGGTCTATGGCCATGGCGGCAAGACCGCGCTTGTTTTCCCGTCACAGAACGGAAGGTTTTTCGACTATGAGAATTTTGGAATGGTCAACGAACTTGCCGGATTTATTGAAAGTGGCCGGCTGCGCCTTGTTTGCTGTGACAGTATCGACCCGGAGTCTTGGAGCAGTGGCAGTTGGGACTGCCGCAAGAGGATTGAGCAGCACGAGAGGTGGTACCGTTACATTTGTGACGAGCTTGTCAGCGAGATTGGCGACCGTGGCCACCTGATCTCGACGGGATGCTCGATGGGCGGTTTCCATTCCGCAAATTTCTTCTTCCGCCGCCCCGACATTTTCGACACATTGATTGCGCAGAGCGGTCTGTACCATGCAAGTTATTTCTTCGGTTCATACACCGATGAGCTTGTGTATTCAAACTCGCCGGAGGACTACCTCAAATGGATGCCCCGCGACCATTATTATTGGAACGAGTACCGCAACCGCCGCATAATTGTCAGTGTAGGCCAGGGCAACTGGGAAGACGACCTCCTCGCCTCGACCCGCCGCCTCGACACAATACTCTGTGACCACGGTGTCCCCGCATGGTTCGACTACTGGGGCTATGACGTCGCCCACGACTGGTGCTGGTGGCGTCCGCAGATACGGTACTTCATGGAGAAGGTGCTGTAGCGTTTTTTACCACGGAAAACACGTAAAGTTATAAATATTTGCGCCGATTGAGGGAAAAAAATCTCGCGGCGGGAGAAAAAAAAATTTTGCAGATATAAAATTTTGCCGTAATTTAGCACAAAACTAAAATCCGAATTATTATGGCAACATTCCAACTCATCAAACTTCCGTATGCTGCGGACGCGCTTGCGCCGGTGATTTCTGCCGAGACCATAGGTTTCCATCATGGAAAGCACCTCGCGGGCTATGTCAACAACCTTAACAACCTCCTGCCGGGCAGTGGATTGGAGGACAAGTCGCTCGTAGAGATTATCGCCACGAGCGAGGGCGCGATTTTTAACAATGCCGGTCAAATCCTGAACCACAATCTGTATTTCGAGGCCTTGAAGCCGCCGACGGAAAACAATGTCCCGACTGGCAATATTGCCAAGGCGATAGATGGACAGTTCGGCTCTTTTGAGAACTTCAAGAAGGAGTTTTCACAGAAGGCGGCGACCTTGTTCGGGTCGGGATGGGCATGGCTTTCGTCGGACAAAACCGGCAAGCTTCTCATCACCCAGGAGCCAAACGCCGCCACTACTATCGGCAAGGGGCTCAAGCCGCTTTTGACATTTGACGTTTGGGAACACGCATACTATCTCGACTATCAAAACCGCCGCGCCGACTACATCGCTGGTCTGTGGAGCATCATCAACTGGAACGTAGTAGAAATCAGGTACAATGCATAAAAAATGGGCGTAGAAAGATTTGTCAAGGCTCAAGAATGGCAGTATGCCGATGCCCTGTCCGAAATCAAAAATGGATGTAAGGTGGGGCATTGGATTTGGTACATTTTTCCACAACTTCATGGGCTTGGCCGCAGCGAGATGTGCGAAATATACGGCATACGTGGCCGTGCGGAGGCTGAGGAATATCTCAAAAATCCAACTCTGTCCGCCCGACTCCGTGAGATTTCGGAGGCGTTGCTCGCCCACAAAGGCAAAAGCGCAAAGCAGATTCTCGGTGGAATCGACGCGATGAAAGTTCGCTCAAGCATGACGCTTTTCGATGCCATTGAGCCAAATTCGATATTTGCCGAGGTGCTGGATGCGTTTTATGACGGAAAGAGGTGCCAGTTGACGTTAAAGATGATATAACACACTCATAACAAATAGGTTACAGATAAAGGACATTTTGAGGATTGCTATGGAAGTTCTTTACGAAGATAATCACATTATTATTGTATCGAAGACTGTCAATGAGATTGTGCAGGGCGACAAGACTGGCGATGCGACGCTCATGGACAGCGTGAAGGCGTACATCAAGGATAAATACAACAAGCCGGGCGAGGTTTTTATCGGACTGCCACACCGTCTCGACCGCCCGACGTCTGGTATCGTTGTGTTTGCGCGGACGAGCAAGGCGTTGGCAAGGCTTAACGAAATGTTCCGCAATGGCGATGTCAAGAAAACTTATTGGGCGATAACCGCCAACAAGCCGCCGCAGGAGCATGGCACCCTCGAAGACTACATTCGGAAGAACGAAAAACTTAACAAGAGTTTCATCGTCAAGAAGGAATCGAAGGAGGCCAAGAGGGCGGTTTTGAATTACAATGTCATCGCCACGTCGGACAGGTATTTCCTGTTGGAGATTGATTTGCTGACAGGCCGCCACCACCAAATCCGTTGCCAACTCGCCAATATAGGTTGTCCAGTGAAAGGTGACTTGAAGTATGGCTATCCGCGCAGCAACCCCGACGGCGGGCTTTCGCTCCATGCGCGGCGCGTCAAGTTTGTCCACCCGGTCAGCAAAATCGACATCGACATCACAGCCCCCGTGCCGGACGAAACGCTATGGAATTTCTTTGAGAATCAGGCGACTGGGCGTGCGTAGAGGTCGAACTCTTCCGCATTGTCAATGACGACATTATAAAAGCCGCCGACATGGAAGCCGGGAGCGTCTGATTTAAGTACAAGTACCTCACAGTCAACTTCCGGCGAGTCGTATTGGGTTCGTCCAACCCAGTAGTTCCCTTCGTGGCGGTCGATAAGAATCTCGAACTTTTGCCCAATTTTTTCAGTGTTGAGTTTGAGTGAAATCTTCTGTTGAATCGACATGATGCGGTCGGCGCGTTCCTGCTTTTTCTTCTTTGAGATACGGTCGGCGTAGTGCTGTGCGCTGTACGTGCCTTCCTCCTCGGAGTATGTGAACACGCCGAGCCGGTCGAATTTTGTCTCTTTTACAAACTCCACAAGCTCCTCAAAGGCATTTTCTGTTTCGCCCGGGAAGCCGACGAGCAGGCTTGTCCTGAGCGCGATGCCGGGGACAGTCTCACGGATTTTTTTGAGCAGTTCCATCGTCTCCGCCTTGCCGTGTCCGCGCCGCATTTTTGTAAGGACGCGGTCGCTGATGTGCTGTAGCGGGATGTCGAGGTATTTGCAGACCTTGGGATTGTCGCGCATGATGTCCAACGTCCTCAGCGGGAAGTTGTTAGGGTAGGTGTAGTGAAGTCTAATCCACTTTACATTCTCCACTGCCGCCATCGCTTCTATGAGTTCGGGCAGGCGGTATTCGTTGTACAAGTCTTTTCCGTAACAGCTGAGGTCTTGGGCGATGATGTTGAACTCGCGTGTGCCGCTGTCCGCAAGCCGTGTTACCTCGCCAACGATGTCTTCCATCGGACGAGATACGTAACGGCCTCTTATGTAGGGTATTGCGCAGAAGGCACAGTAGCGGTCGCATCCCTCGGCGATTTTGATGTATGCGGTGTGCTTCGGCGTTGACAGCATCCTCGGCTCTTGGACTGGCACTTTCAGGTCTGGATAGTCGGCGTCGAGGCGGTCGAGGATTGTAGGCAGGTCGTTAACTCCAAAAAACTCGTCAACCTCCGGGATGTCGGCTTCAAGCTCCTTCTTGTACCGCTCGACGAGGCATCCGAACACGAACAGCCGTTCTATCGCGCCCTCGTTTTTCAGGCGGATATATTCCATTATTGTGTCGATGCTTTCCTGCTTTGCGTCGAGTATGAAGCCGCACGTGTTTAGCAGAACGATGTCGGCGTCGCCATTGTCCTCGAAGGCGACGTCGTATTTCGAGTGGATTCGTGTCGCGATGTCCTCGCTGTCCACAAGGTTCTTGCTGCATCCGAGGGTAATGATTGAGAGTTTCTTTTTTTTCATTTTAAGTTCTTGAAATCGCTTATTTCTTTTCGCCGTCCTGCTGCTGTGCTGCTGGCGGCGGGGGTGGGGTGGGCTGCTTGGCGCGCTTTGCCCCGGCTTTCACGTTGGATTTCTCCTGGGCGAAGAAGTTTTCTATCGCTTTTTCGAGGTCTTTTTCCTTAACCTTTCCGGAGATGTAGAGTTCCGCGCCGCTTGTGCCGGTAAGGCGGATTTCGCTGCGTTTAAGCCTTACCATCTCCACTAACGAGTGGGCTAACTCTGTGAACGGGTTGGCGAGTGAGCCGAGCGAGCCAATCATCGCCGTGAGTGCTGGGATTATGCCTGCGCCCATTTCGCCTTTTTTAGGCCTGGTTGTGGCGAGGGCGACCTTGCTCACGCCATTTATTTTCTTTTTCTCGATGAACTCCTTGAGCTTCAAAAGGTCTTCCTTTGTCGTTTCCCCTTTTGTGTATTCTATTTTCACTTTCATTTTTTCGTGGTGTTATGACGTTTCATTTTCCAACTCCAAAAATACGCATTATCCGTGAAACTTCAAAGTCAAAAGGGCAAAAAAATGCGGCGCACAGTCTGAAAATGTTTGTGCGCCGCGAGTGTGAATGTCTTGTCAGTAGTTATTTAGATGGATACCTTCTTCGTCATGGATTGCGAAATTAATCAAGCCATATTCAGAGTCGGCATTAATTTTAATAATGACTTTGTATTTCATCATCCATTTCATTCGTGTCGATACGACACCTTTAGTCAGATAGGCGGCCACAATCGGATTAACCGTCAGAACCAGTTTGCTGACTTCGTTTTCGTCGAGGACGTTCTTGATGTTGTCTTCAATCTCGTCCGCGAGCAGGATGGTGGAAGTAACCTGTCCCGTGCCACCGCAACATGGGCATGTCTCCTGAGTCTTCATGTCCATCTCGGGCCTTACCCTTTGCCTTGTTATTTGCATAAGGCAGAACTTGCTGAGTGGCAGGATGTTGTGCTTGGTCTTGTCGTTTGACATGACCTGCCTCATTTTGTCGTACAGTGCTTTCTTGTTCTCGTTTTTGTGCATGTCGATGAAGTCTACGACAATGATACCACCGATGTCCCTGAGCCTTAGCTGCCTTGCTATTTCGTCGGCTGCCGCGAGGTTGACCTCGAGGGCGTTTGTTTCCTGGTCGGTGTTGTTGGCTCTGTTGCCGCTGTTGACGTCTATCACGAAAAGTGCTTCAGTGTGCTCCATTATCAGGTAAGCTCCGTTTTTGAATGTTACGGTCTTTCCGAACAGAGACTTTATTTGTTTGTTTACGTTGAAGTAACGGTCAAATACGGAAACCTTTTCGGTGTCGAGTTTGACTATTTTTTCTTTTTCCGGCGCAATTTCGCCGATAAATGTCCTGGCTTCGTGGTAGATGGCCGGGTCGTTGACAACAATGCTGTTGAACGAGTTGTTAAGCGTGTCGCGCAGGATGGTCGATGTCGCGTCCATCTCGCCTGCGAGTAGTTTAGGCGGAAATGCGCCTGCAAGTACGTGTAGTGCGGTCTCCCACCTTTCTACCAAAGACTTTATTTCTGCGTCGAGTACTGCCACCCTTCTGTTTTGGGCTTCTGTGCGGACTATGATTCCGTAGTTTTTTGGCTTTATCGACTGTATCAGCTGCCTTAGTCGTTCGCGTTCTTCCTTCATCTTTATCTTCTGCGACACCGACACTCTGTCGGAGAATGGCAGGAGGACGAGGTTTCGTCCCGCGATGGATATTTCCGAGGTCAGCCTCGGGCCTTTGGTGTTAATCGGTTCTTTGCTTATCTGAACAACCACCCTCTGTCCCGAGGATAGTTGGTCGGATATTTTGCCCTTTTTGTCAATCTCGGGCATCAGATTGATAGTTTGAATGGGTTTGAGGTTTTTGGGGTTGTCGATGGCGACTTGTGTGTACTTGTGCAAGGTCGCGAACTGTGGCCCGAGATCCTGGTAGTGCAGGAATGCGTCTTTCTCGAATCCTACGTCCACGAATGCCGCGTTAAGCGCGGGCATTATCTTCTTGACTTTTCCAACGTATATGTCGCCGACGCAAAACCTTTTGTTCCTCTTCTCCTTGTGTATTTCCACCAGCCTCTTGTCTTCGAGCAGGGCCAGTATGACTTCCGACTCTGTAGCATTTATAACTAAATCATTAGTTACAGTTACCTGTTCGTTGTCCACTTACGTATGAATTTTAGTTTATCTGTATGATACAGAGAGTTATAGGTTTTGGTACGAGTGAAAGAAAAAAGAGCCACCAAATCTGGTTTGGGACTCTTCTTTTGCTTTCCGTCTGAAAGCACAAGAGAAACCTATTTCTTCTTGTGTCTATCCTTGCGCAGGCGTTTTTTGCGCTTGTGGGTTGCCATCTTATGACGCTTCCTCTTCTTTCCGCTTGGCATTTTTACGATTGTTTTTGTGGGTTAAAAAAATGTGTTGATTATTTCTTCTTGTCTTTTACCTCGCTTACGAATACCTTGGATGGTTTGAATGCGGGGATGTTGTGCTCCGGGATCACGATGGTCGTGTTCTTGGAGATGTTGCGCGCTGTCTTCTGGGCCCTCTTCTTTATCACGAAGCTGCCGAATCCGCGGAGATATACGTTCTTCTCTGCAACCAGCGAATCTTTGATTGTGTCCATAAAGGCTTCGACGGCTTTCTGGACAGTCACTTTCTCAATTCCCGTGTTCTTGGAAATTTCGTTTACGATATCTGCTTTTGTCATTGTTTATGAATTTTTTTATTCTATTAGTTGAATGTTTTTTACGACTGCAAATATAAGGGTTTTTGGGTGATATATAAAATTTTTTTGTAGTTTTTTTCTTTTTTTTTTGATTTTTCTTAAAAAAACGACGGCCGCCGGTGTTTTTGTGGTCTCCGGCGGCCATTGTTTTATGTTTCAGTGTGTTGAAAGTTGGTTTTTCGTGTGGTGTCTTACCTCATGTCGTTGACTTCTACGCCCGGGTATTTGGCGGGGTCGTAGGTGAAGAGCGCGTCCGCCATGGTTGCGTTTGGCTTGTATTCTGTGATTTCGATTATCTGGTCGCTGCCGTTCTTGAACTTTATGTCGATGGAGACTATTTGGGTTGTCGCTTTTTCGATGGCGAGTTCTACGGTGTGGAACTCTTTGCCTTTTGGCGACTCCGGGTAGAGGTCCACGATGTGGCATGTCTTTTTCTCGGTGACGATTTTTCCGTCTTTCTTTACTTTGACGTTGCGCTGTTCTTCGCCTTTGAGGGCGTATTTGAAGCCTTTTTGGTAGAGGTCGAAGATTTTTGTGGGGTTGCTGGTTATGCTTTCGTCGTCTTCTTCGACGTCGGAGATTGTTATCTCGTTGGCGTCCTTGGAGTATGTCCACATCGTCGTTCCGTCGCTGAACATCTCTATGCCGGAAAGGATGAGTTTGTATTTTCCGCCTTTGATGAACATGAATCCGCTTTTGGAGTCTTTTGTCTTTTGGGTCTTGTTCTCGAGCGTCCAGTCGAACGACGCGCGGAGTGTCTCGTAGCTTTGGGTGGTCTGCTGGACTTTGTCGAGGATTTTCTTGGCTGCCGGATCGTGCGGGTCGGGAGCGTTCTGAGCCACGGCGGGCGGTGCGAGGACTGCCGCCATGAGTGCTGTTGCTATGATTTTTACTATTTTCATTTTCTGTGTGTATAAAAATGTTTTTTTTCTAATGTCATTCCAATAGTTGCAGGCGCGTCGTGGCGTTGAAATTTTTTTTTTTTTACAGGCTCCTGTCGAGGTTCTCGATGTACTGCATGAGGGCGTATTCCGAGTCCATGAGGACTTTGCGCGGTTTGCTGCCTTCTGCGGGTCCGACGATTCCTGCGGCTTCGAGCTGGTCCATGATTCGTCCTGCGCGGTTATATCCGATTTCCATCTTGCGCTGGAGCATCGACGTGCTGCCGGTCTGTGTGGTGACGATAATCCTCGCGGCTTCTTCGAACAGCGAGTCGCGTTTTGAGAGGTCGACGGCTTCGCCTTCTTCTCCGGCTTCGATGTCGGGTTCGGGGAGTTCGTATGTCGTCGGGTAGCCGCGCTGGTCGCCGATGTATTTCGTTATCTGTTCGAGCTCGGGCGTGTCGATGAATGCGCACTGTAGTCGCGTCAGGTCGCTGCCGTACTGTATGAGCATGTCGCCTCGTCCGATGAGGTGGTTTGCGCCGGTGGTGTCGAGGATTGTCTTCGAGTCGACGGCTGACGATACCTTAAAGGCGATTCGCGAGGGGAAGTTGGCCTTTATTGTGCCGGTGATGATGTTGGTGGTAGGACGCTGGGTGGCGACTATTAGGTGGATGCCGATTGCGCGGGCGAGTTGGGCGATGCGGGCGAGCGGTTTTTCAACTTCCTTGCCGGCGGTCATGATGAGGTCGGCAAACTCGTCGATGACAACGACGATGTACGGGAGGTATTTGTGTCCAAGTTCGGGGTTAAGCCGGCGCGACACAAATTTTGCGTTGTACTCCTTTATATTACGTACTTTGGCTTCTTTGAGCAGTCCGTAGCGGTTGTCCATCTCGACTGTCAGGGAGTTCAAGGTCTGTTTTACCTTGTCGACGTCCGTGATGATGGCTTCGTCGCTGTCGGGGAGTTTGGCGAGGTAGTGCTTTTCGATGTTGTTGTAAAGTGTCAGTTCGACTTTCTTCGGGTCGACGAGCACAAACTTCACTTGTGAGGGGTGCTTTTTATAAAGTATGGACGCAATGATGGCGTTAAGTCCGACGGATTTGCCCTGGCCGGTCGCGCCGGCGACGAGCAGGTGTGGACACTTCGTGAGGTCTATGACGTAGCTTTCGTTGCTGATTGTCTTGCCGATGGCGAGCGGGAGTTCGTAGTTGCTGTTCTGGAACGCCGCCGATGTTATCAGCGATTCCATTGTCACGACTTCCGGGTTCTTGTTCGGGACTTCGATGCCGACTGTGCCGCGTCCCGGTATCGGCGCAATGATACGTATGCCGGTCGCTTTGAGGTTCATCATTATGTCGTCCTCAAGGCTCTTGATTTTTGAGATTTTAACTCCCGGCGCGGGCGTGAGTTCGTAGAGTGTCACTGTCGGGCCGATGTTAGCCTTGATTTTGATGAGCTTTATGCGGAAGTCTTTGAGGACGTTGACGATTTTTGTCTTGTTCTCGGTAAGTTCCGCGTCGGAGACGGATTTCTTGTTGTCCAAGTGGTTGAGCAGCGACACAGGCGGGAGTTTGTAGTCCGAGAGGTCGAGCGTCGGGTCGTAGGGCGGGAGGTTGCTGATGTCGGTGACGGTAACGTCGTGGCTCGTCTCCACTTCGAGCGGCATCTCGTCGCCCGATGTCTCGGTGTCGGTCGCCGTGGCTGCAAATTGCGCCGTGCCGGGCGTGACTTCCGACGGCTGTACGTCGGAGTCCGGGGCTTCAAATTCTACCGTCGGTTCTTCGTCCGTGGTGTTGTCCTCGACTTCAAAATCCACGCCTTCGGTGTTGTCTGTTGAGTTTCCGCCGATTACGTAGCGTTCCTTTATCGTTTCGGGGCCAGGTTGGACGGCGGTGCGCTCGGCGGCTTTTGGCGCGGGCTGCTGTGGCTGTTGTGGAGCCTGGCGCTGGTCGTCAAACTCTATTTTCTGGTCTTTGCCTTTATAGTCCTTGCCGGTGAACATGTCGCGGAGGAACGACACTGGCGATTTTTTCTGCTCGGAGTTGCCGCTGTTAATGGGGCTGTTGAGCGAGTTGTCGTCGCCGGCATTGTCGTCCTCGAATATTACGTCGTCGTAGCCGTCGTTTTCGTCCTTCTTGGTGCGCTGGCGTGTAGGCTTGGAGGGTTGGGCGGCGTTAGCCTTTTGAGTCTCGGTCATCGACTTGGCAAAAGTGTTGGCGTTCTCCCACGCGCTCTTTACGCTTTTATGGCGGCGGAAGTCGTCCACAAATATCTTGACCCAGCTTACGGAGTTCTCGAATGTGACCATTATGATAGTTCCGGCGCATATAAGCAGGAACAGGACAGTGCCGACTTTGCCGATGACGGATTCGAGCCAGTGGTCGACTTCGTAGCCGAACACGCCGCCGTAGAAGAACGCGCTGTCGCCGAACATCATTGCCAGGAATACCGACGACCATACTATCCAAACGAGCGAATGGCGCACGGTCGGCCAGTACGGCAGCGGCTCGTATTTACATATCTTAAAGCCCGTGAGCGCGAACAGGAATATGAATGCGAATGAAGGAATGCCGAAGAGGTTGTGGATGAATATGTGTGCGAATATCGCGCCGACCTTGCTGCCGGAGTTAGCCACTCTGACGTCGCTGTCCCACAGCAGGCGGAAGATGCCCATCTCAAATTTGCTTTGGTCTTCTTTCCATGTAAACAGGTATGAAAAGAAGCCGACCAACGAGATGAATGTCAGAAAGCCCATCAAAAGTCCAAGGAAAAACCTCATCCTTTCGTCTTTAGACAAGTTTATAAGTTGGTCTATTGGCGATACATATTCTGTTTTCTTACGAGCCATTGCTTTATTAAAAGAGTATAAAAACTAAAGTAAAATTCGGTGCAAAAGTAAAAATTATTTCACTAACAATCAATTTTTTTGCCGACAAATTTTTAGCCGCCGTGTCCAAAAGTCATTTCCTTTCGTCCGATACTTTCTGATACTCAAACATCTTGTCGCGGAGTCTTGCGGCGGTGACGAAGTCGAGTTTCTTGGCTGCCTTTTCCATTTCGGAGCGTGTCTCGCGTATTTTCCGCTCGAGGTCGCGCTTGGAGAGGAACTTAGTCTCGGGCTCTGCGGCTTTGGGCATTTCGCGGCTGATGGACGGGTCGTCCTTGAATGTTGTCTCGCCGCGCGGGATGATGATGCCTGATGTGGACTTGCGGATTTGGGTCGGCGTGATGCCGTGCTCGTCGTTGTATTGGGTCTGTATCGACCTGTGTCGGTTAGTCTCCTGGATAGTCTCGCGCATGGAGTCTGTGATAATGTCGGCGTACATGATGACGCGGCCATTGACGTTACGTGCGGCGCGTCCGGCGGTCTGTGTCAGTGAGCGTGCCGAGCGCAGGAAGCCTTCCTTGTCCGCGTCGAGTATCGCCACGAGCGACACTTCCGGCACGTCGAGGCCTTCGCGGAGGAGATTGACGCCCACAAGCACGTCGAATGTGCCTTTGCGCAGTCCGTCCATTATCTCGATGCGTTCGAGGGTGTCCACGTCGCTGTGTATGTACTGTGCGCGGATGCTCATGCGCAGGAGGTATTTAGTGAGTTCTTCCGCCATTCGTTTTGTGAGCGTCGTGACCATCACGCGCTCGTCGCGCTTGACGACTTCCTGGATTTCGTTCATCAGGTCGTCGATTTGGTTAAGCGTCGGCCTTACGTCTATCGGCGGGTCGAGAAGGCCTGTCGGACGTATCATCTGCTCGACGACAACGCCGCCGCATTTCTCAAGTTCGTAGTCCGCCGGTGTCGCGCTGAGGTATATGGTTTGGTTTGTGAGGTCTTCAAACTCGTTGAATTTAAGCGGCCGGTTGTCCAATGCGGCTGGCAGTCGGAATCCGTATTCGACGAGGTTGACCTTGCGGCTGCGGTCGCCGCCGAACATGGCGTGGATTTGCCCGAGGGTGACATGGCTCTCGTCGACGACAAGCAGGAAGTCTTCGGGGAAGTAGTCCAACAGGCAGAATGGACGGCTGCCCGGGCTTCTTCCGTCAAAATACCGCGAATAGTTCTCTACGCCTTGACAATGACCGAGTTCCTGGAGCATCTCAAGGTCATTGTTGACACGGTCTTCGATGCGTTTTGCCTCGAGGTTGCGCCCCTCGTCCATGAAAAACTGGATTTGGAGACCCAAGTCGATGCGGATTTGTTTCATGGCGGTTGCAAGGCGGTCGGGCGAAGTCATGAAACTTTTGGCGGGGTAGATTATGCAGTAGTCCGGGGTTTCGAGTGTGGTATTGTTCTCTGGGTCAAACTTTATTATCTCGTCGACCTCGTCGTCCCAAAACCTTATGCGGTATGCGTAGTCGTCGTATGCAACGAAAATGTCCACGGTATCGCCCTTGACGCGGAATGTGCCGCGCTTGAAGTCTATTTCATTGCGGCTGTAGAGGCTGTCGGCGAGCGAGCGGAGGAGTTTGTTGCGGCCGATGTTCTCGCCTTTGTTGAAGTGTATGATGTTGCTGTGGAAGTCCTCGGGGTTTCCGATACCATACAGGCAGCTCACGGAGGACACGACCACGATGTCGCGCCTGCCGGACAATAGGGCCGTGACCGCCGACATGCGGAGCTTCTCGATGTCCTCGTTTATGGACAGATCCTTTTCAATATATGTGTTTGTCGTCGGGATGAACGCCTCGGGCTGGTAGTAGTCGTAGTATGACACAAAATATTCCACGGCGTTCTCCGGGAAAAACGCCTTGAACTCGCCGTAGAGCTGGGCGGCGAGGGTCTTGTTATGGCTAAGGACAAGCACGGGGCGGTTGACGTTCTTTATGACGTTGGCGATTGTGAAGGTCTTTCCGGAACCAGTCACACCCTTGAGTATCTGATACTTGTCGTCACGCAAGACACCCTCGGTGAGTTGCCGTATCGCCTCTGGCTGGTCGCCCGTGGGCTTGTAATCTGAGACTAATTTGAAGTCCATTTCGATGTCGTGTGGTATTAAGGAACAATAATTTGCAAAACTAATAATTATTATCAAAATAACACAACATTTCTTGCATAATATAATATTTTTTTCTACCTTTGAACATCAAACATTACTGACAAATCGAACAGTGAAACGATTGATTATAAGCATTTTAGCATTGATGCTGATAATGTGTGCGGATGTAATGGGCGGTCCTGTCCAGTACGTCGGCCATACGTGGGACGACAGTCTGGCCGTCGCCCGTACTGCTGCCGACTCTATGCGTGTGTGCGACTATGTGTGCAGAAAGTCTATAAACACGGACACCGTCTTGAAATATTCTAAAATTCTCGAACCCCTCGCAATCCGTCTCGGCGACCGTCACCGCCTTGCAAACGCTTACAGCACAATGGGATGGGCTTTCTACTACCATTCACAGTACGATTCTGCGATTGTGCAGTTCAATAAGGAATACGACCTGTGGCAAGATACCGACAACGCGGCGCGCAAGGCTCTCGTGCTTTATAACCTCGCCGACACCTATAATATGTTGAACGAAGTCGGAAAATCTTTGAGCAACTACCTGAAAGCGATAATCATTTACAAGGACATCGAGGACTATGCAAGCATCTCGAATATCCACCGCAATGTCGCCGAGCGCAATATTGGCATGAAGCAGTACGATGTCGCCGACAGCAACATCCAGCTCGCCATCCAGCTCGACCGAAAGACCAAGGACAGCATTTCGTTCGCAAGCGACCTCTACGTGTTGGCGTTGATGAAGTTCAACGAGCGGAAATATGACACGTCGATAGCGAGGGTCATGGAAGTCGACGCTATATGTGACACTATCAATATAATGCTCCACAAGCCGCAGGACACGGTCGACAGGCGGAACGTGGCCTTCAAGTACCACCACATAAAGGCATTGACCCAATCGAAACTTTACACGCTCGACGGTCAAAAATGGCGCATAGACAGCGCGTTCAGGCATTGTGACATCGGACTTGAAATAGCAAAATCGATTTCTGACGTAGAAAACATGACCATAATCCAAACCACCCGCGCCCGAATCTGCTATTTGATTAAGAACAGCGCGGCGGGTGTAAAGTTGACCGAGTGGCTCATATGCAACATGCCGAGTACGATGGGGCTATACACGCGAATGGAACTCTATAAGACGGCCTCACAGTGTCAGGAAGGCATCGGCGACTTCAGGACGGCATACGTGTACATCTGCGAGTACATAAAGTGTTACATGAGTTACGTCAACACCTTGACAATCAAGGAGAATGTAGAGTTCAACACAAAAATCCTGCTCCATGACAAGGATTTGGCCCAGCATTACGAGACCGAGCTTCACAAACGGGAAGTCGAGCAACGTAACCTTGCCATCATAATCGTCTTCCTGATGCTTGTGGTCATATTCATCATCCTCGTCATTGCACTTGTGTCGCTCAGGAACAAGAAGAAGATCGTCAATATTCTTAACGACAAGAACCAGCAGCTCAGCAAGCAGCAGGACGAAATCATCGCGCAGCGCAACATCATTGAGGAGCAGCGGCAGGCTTCTGAACGCGCCAATCTCATCATGTACCAGAGCATCAGGTATGCCCACCATATCCAGCACGCCGCTTTGCCGAGCGAGGACGACATAAGGAGGGTTTTCCCCGACCATTTTGTGTATTATGAGCCGAAAGACATCGTGAGCGGCGACTTCTATTATGTCACGCAGAACGCCGGACGCGACATCTTTGTGCTCGCGGACTGCACTGGGCACGGCGTTCCGGGCGGATTCCTGTCTATGCTCGGCATATCGGCGATAAAGGAACTCCTCAAAAACCCCGAAATCGACGTAATGCCCGGCATTATCCTCGACATGATGCGCGAGTATGTCAAGCAGGCACTCTCAAACGACGAGGAGGTCGCCGAGGCAATCGCAAGGGGCGAGGAATCGTTCTCGACGGCGGACGGAATGGACATGTCAATAGTCGCATACGACAAGTACAAGCGCGAGTTGCGTTTTGCCGGTGCGTACCAGAGCCTTTATATTGCGCGGAAAGGAGAGATAATACGGCTTAAGGGCGACCGGATGCCTGTCGGCCGTCATATTAACGAGTCGTCGTCGTTCCATACAGAGACTTTCATGATGGAAGTCGGCGACATGATTTACATGTCTTCGGACGGAATAGTGAGCCAAATTGGATTTTCTGGCGTCAAGTTCATGTCAAAGCGTCTCATAGACTTCTTTAAGAGCAACTACATGCTCCCCTGCGAGACCCAACAGCGTAACATCACAAACATAATGAACGACTGGCTGTTCGGTACTACTCAAATCGATGACCTGTCGTTAGTGGGAATCAGGGTTGTTGAATAAAAAAACGCCCGATACGCCTTAATTAAATATACACATATATCGGTTTTATTCAGACAGCTCGCACCTTGCACAAGCATACTCAATCGAAACCCCGAGGTTCTGACGGTAGATAGGCTTTGTTATGAAGCCGTATACATTCCGCATCGCCGCCGACTTGATTACCTCTGGCGCGGTCGTGCCGGAGATGAAGATGATTGGTGTGTTGCGCTTTTGACCGATGAGGCGCGCCGTCGAGATGCCGTCGAGGTCGCCGTCGAGCTGTATGTCCATGAGCACACAGTCCACCGCGCTGCGCTCGTCAAGGAGCCGTATGGCCTCCTCGCCGCTCCGCACAACACCTATCGCCTCGTATCCGAGTTCCTGTATAAACATCTGGAAGATAGTGCATAGCATCTTGTCGTCTTCTACAACGAGTATTTTTTTTGGCATATTCATGTTATAAGTTTGTTGCAATCTTGGCGCAAATTTAGTAACTTGCAGCCGAAAAAAAAAATGATTTCGCAAAATTAAGATGAATTTGACATTAGACATCGGCAATACAGCCGCAAAATTTGCTGTCTTCGACGGTAACTCCATGATATTCAATGTGTCCACGGATGCCGACGCTGACAGGCTAAAATTGTTGGTGAAGTCTATAGAGGCGCGGTTCGCCATAGAGAACTGCATAATATCCACGGTCTCGCTGCCGTTCGAGGACGCGGCGAAGGCGTTGGAAGGCGTGCGCGGTGGTAAGTACGAAAACATAATCGAACTTGACCACGCCACGAAAATCCCCATCAAGAACCTCTACAAGACACCGCACACGCTTGGTAATGACCGGCTTGCGGCGGCGGTGGGCGCGGCGGCTCTGTTCCCCGGAGCCAACTGCCTGGTCATAGACGCCGGCACGGCGATTACATACGACTACGTGAGGGACGGCAGCGAGTTTGCGGGTGGCAATATTTCGCCGGGAATCCCGATGAGGCTCAAGGCGTTGCACGACTACACGTCGAGGTTGCCGCTTGTGGAGCCGGTGGACACAGACGACTACTTCGGCCGAAGCACAAAGGAAGCCATCAGCAACGGCGTGGTCCATGGCGTTTTGCACGAAATACAGGGCTATGCGGACGACTTTGAGAAAAAAAATGTTAATTCCAAAATAATTTTGACTGGTGGAGGCAGTATTTTTTTGTGTAAGAAATTAAAAAACACGATATTTGCAGAGCCAAATTTGGTATCGATTGGCTTAAACAGAATTTTGAATTACAATGTACTTAAAAACACTTAAACTTATCGCGCTGATTATCATGCTTTCTGTGGCAGATGCCGGCGCGCAGAGCGTCACCAGTTCGCCATATTCGCGATACGGGCTCGGTGACTTGATAAGCTCGGGAACCGGGCACAACATAGCCATGGGCGGCACGTCGGCGGCGGAAAGCACTCCGTTGTTCATTAACACTGTCAACCCGGCTTGCAATACTAACCTTCAGTTGCAGAGATTCGTGTTTGACGTCGGATTCGATGTCAGGTATGCTAATATCAAGTCCGCCTCCGAGAGCCAAAAGACAAGCCAGGCTACGTTCAAGTACCTCGCGGGCGCGTTTGCCGCAAAGCCGTGGTGGTATTTCTCATTCTGTCTCAAGCCATATAGCACGATGGGCTACGAGGCCACTGACACTATCCACAAGACCGACAGCGACAATAACATCTATGCTTTCAGCGAGTCGTACAGCGGAACCGGAGGGCTTAGCAAGGTCTCCATCTCCACTGCGTTCAAGTTCTTGAAAATGTTCTCGGTCGGCTTTACTGGCAGTGTGCTTTTCGGAAACCTCGAGCGCACACAGTACCTGACCGGCGTAAGGGGCGGCTATGTCATTAACAACAGGTCGTACCCGTTCACCTCTCAGCTTTACACTACCAACAAGCACATTATCCACGGCCTCCAGAGCGACATCGGATTCAGGTTTGAGAAGAGTTTTAAGTCGAAGAAGGACACGCTCCGCGACGCGCTTAGGATTTCTGTCGGTGCTTATATTGGCAATAAGGCATCGCTAAAGGCACGTAACGAGTTGTACATGAGGTCTGATTATGACTATTACACATACAGCGACTATTATAACGGCTCGTCTTATGTCACGACATCGGAAGTTTTAGTCAACGACACGACATCGAAGGCGGATGTCGAGATTCCGCGCGGCTTCGGCATCGGCGCGTCTGTGGAAGTCGCAGAGAAGTTCACCTTCAATGCCGACTACCACACCCAAAAATGGGGCTCGTTCCGTCTGCCGGCGGACGAGACGACATCGAAGATGCGCGACAGCAAGAGGATGGCGTTCGGCATGCAGTTCGCCGAGGCAAAATTTTCTTCAAAATATTATCGCACAATCATCTATAGATTTGGAATGTACAAGAACGAGACCTACCTTTCGCTCAATGGACACGGAATCGACGAGAAGGGCATGACTTTTGGATTAGGATTTCCGATAAGGTCGCTGATTCTTAATGTCGGCCTCGACATGGGCAAACGTGGAACGACGAAGGACGGTCTGCTCGAAGAAAAATATTATCTCCTGCACTTCAACGCGACGCTGCACGACGTCTGGTTTGTCAAACGCAAATTCCAGTAACGCGAGCTTTTTCAAGACGGACTTATTCAACAGTAAACTATTTTTAACATAAAAACAATTAATATTATGAATAAATTTCAGATAGCAAGAACAGCCCTGAGCCTTTCGGCAATACTGGTCGCCGGCAGCGTATCGGCACAGTCGCCCGAGGACGTAATCAAGGCAAAGTTCCCCGAGACTGCGGGCGAACTCGCGATAACGAGTAACACGACCTACAACAAGGCTTTGAAGAACAAGTACCGCGAGCTCTACAAAAAAATGAGCGACGGCATCGGCGAGATTGTCACGGTAGAGCATGTGGGCGTTAACGAAATGCCCGAACTTCAGTTCTTTGACGCACGTACACTCAAAGATATGCAGAAAGCCGGCACGTTGGGCGACCTCAAGGCCGCTATCCAGAACGAGCAGCACAAAATCGCCAACCTAATGCGCGAGGAGCAGTATGGCGCAGACTCCGCACAGGGTATTAGGCTACTGTCGACTTTCCAGGAGTTCTGTAAGCAGAACGCCCTTGAGGACGCCTACCCCTCATGGTCAATCCTTTTCAAGGACTACCCAAAAATCTCGCAGACTGTCTACTCTAACGGTGTCAACATTATCAAGAAAAAAAGGGAGCTCGCAAAAGACAGCAAGGAGCAGCAGATTTGGGTCGACACCTTGATGATGGTCTACGACCAGCGCATCAAGTATTTCGCTGCATCGAGCAAACTCTACAACGAGGCATACCTCCTCGGACGTAAGGGCGTCGACCTTCAGAAATACCGCAAGGGCGCGATTGAAGTCCCCTACAACACCCTCATCAAGGCCATCGACCTCGGCGGAAAGAACACTGAATACGCTGTAATCCAGACAGCCATGCAGTCCGTAATCGCGATGTACAACGCTGAGAAAATCGACGCGACGGTTGTCGTGGAGAAGTACTTGCAGTTTGCGGACATCCTCTCTCAGAAGCGCGCCGACGAGAATGCGAAGCTCGCAAACGCATCTTCTGACAAGGACAAGCAGAAGGCGGAAAGCGACCTCGCCACCTGCTCGCAGGTCGAAGGCGGCATCCTCGGTCTGTTCTCCAACAGCACCGCAGCACAGTGCGACGTACTCGTCAACGCATTCTCCGGCAAACTCAAGGCTAATCCCAACGACCTCGAGCTTTGCGACAAAATCGTGAGGGTGCTCGGTCAGAAAGGCTGCACCGACTCACAGCTCTACGAAGACGCTGTGACAAAGGTAATCGCCAACAACCCCACGGAGTCCGCTTGCTTCGGTCTTGCAAGGATGCTCGAGAAGAAGGGCAAGGAAGACGACGCAATCGAGAACTACAAGAAGGCCATCAGCCTTTCGTCCGTGGACACTATGAAAGCCATCTACAACTGCTCCATCGCAAAGCTCCTCCAGAAGAAGAACCAGTTCAGCAACGCCCGCACATACGCCCGCAATGCCATCGAACTCAACCCCAACTACGGTTTGCCTTACCTCATCATCGCCACAATGTACGGTGCAAATCCCGTCGGCGAGGACCACTTCGAGAAGTCAATGACCTACTGGCTCGTTATTGACAAGCTCCAGAAGGCAAAATCTGTCGATCCTTCCATCGCCTCGGAGGCACAGCAGCTCATCAACCGCTACATCGGACAGTGCCCGAAGAAGGAAGAAGCCTTCATGCACTCCGTGACAGCCGGAAAGACCGTCACAATCGGCGGCTGGATTGGCGAGTCTACCACTGCAAGATTTTAGTTAATGCATAATTCATAATGCATAATGCATAATTGGACATCCGCACGATGACAACTATGCGTTATGCATTATTTGTGGTTTGTTGACTATGTGTTTTTGAACACGGAACACACGGAAATCACGAAATTAAAAAACAAAAAAAATAATTGTTGATTTATTGATTTTGTTATGCGCACCCCGAATGGCAATTATGCATTATGCATTATGCATTATGCATTATATATGGCTCTCGCCGTTATTACCTCCTGTTCGACCAAGATGGAGGCCCTCGACAATTACAATATTGACGAGACGTTTGCCGACATGTCCACAAAGGATCTCCACACAAAATATTACTCGCAGCACCGCTTGCAGACCACGGTCGATGCGCCGGTGCTTGACCAGTTCACGTCCGTTAAGCAGCCGTATTGGGAGTTTCCAAAAGGTGTCAATGTCATATTCTACGACGAAAACCTCAAAGCCCAAAGTTCGCTGAAAGCCGGATACGCCGTTTATTACACAAAAAAGAAAATGTGGGAGGCGAGGTTGAACGTCGAAATTGTCAATGAGACTGGCACAAAGCTCAACACCGAACAGATATTTTGTGACGAGAATGGCAAGAAAGTGTTCTCCGTCAAGAAAGTCACCGTAACCGACCCCGACGGCACGGTCATCGTTGGTAAACAGGGATTCGAGTCCGACATGGCGTTTAAGAACTACAAGTTCCTGGATGTCAACGGCGTAGTCAACCTCAACGAAGAATACGGCGACGACATTAAGTAATTTTTGATTTATTGATTTGTTGATTTTTGATTGTCATGCGCAGAAAACCGATGGAAATATTATGGATATGCACAGCGATAATGTGCTTTATGGTAGCCATAATCAGGAACGTTAAATTTGGCTTTGGCGAGGCTCAAGCGATGTATTTCTTTTCAGGAGCATCACTTTTGATGTACCTGTGGCGGCGTCATCTTAGGAAAAGGGACGAGGAAAACGACGGCAGAAAAATGCAATAGTGCTTTTTTTTAGGCTGTTCGTTGATTAGATTTCCAAAAACAGATTATTTTTACCACCTTTGCATTGTAAAATTCGATATATAGATAATAAAAACACACACAACGTCAAAAAAATGGCATTTCAAATTAGCGGAATACAACAACTCGGCGTGGGCGTTGAGAACGTCTATCAAGCGTGGGAGTGGTATCGCGAATATTTTGGGCAGGATGTCCTATTGAGCGACGCCCCGGGCGAGGCATCTAAGATGCAGACATACACTAACCACAGGCCGCAGACTCGCCACACAATCTTGGCATACAACATGCAAGGCGGTGGCGGGCTTGAGATTTGGCAGTACACGTCGCGAAAGCCTACGAAAGTTGGATTCGAGGTCAAACTCGGCGACCTCGGCACTTTCATCGGCAAGCTCAAGTCGCGGAATGTACAGGCTGCGTACCTAAGGATGAAGACGCACTGTCCGGAACTCTTGATGTCAAGCTTTGGCAAGACCATCGCTGACAAGGAACATTTCTTCATGAAAGATCCTTTTGGCAATCTTTTCGAAATCGTCGAGAGCGATGTGACATTCCGCGAGACAGATTCAAAAATTGGCGGAGTGTATGGCGCGTTTGTGGGCGTGAGCGACATGGACAAGTCAATCCAGTTCTACAAGGAAATCCTCGGATACGACACCATCATCTACGACAGCACTGATGTTTTCGAGGACTTTGCCAAAATCCCCGGCGGTAACGACAAACTCCGCCGTGTGCTTCTCGGTCATTCCCAAAAACGCAAAGGCCCGTTCAGCAACTTCCTGAATGAGAGCCAGATAGAACTCATTCAGATTGTGAACACCGACAGACGGCAGCCGCGTAGGATATACGACTTTGTGACGCACCTTTGGGGCGACCCGGGTTTCATTCAGATTTGTTACGACATCCGTAACATGAAGGAACTCAAAGAATATTGTGAGAGTAAGGGACACCCGTTCACCAGCGACTCCAACCCCGAAGCATACGACTCCGAGGCCAAGATTTTTGACATGGGCGGCGCATCGGGACATTTCACGTACATCGAGGATCCGGACGGCAACCTCATAGAGTTTGTCGAGACGTATTACGTGCCGATTGTTGCAAAACTTGGACTTGGCATTAACCTCAAGACACGCGATCCCGAGCG
The DNA here is from genome assembly GCA_905234655.1 of uncultured Bacteroidales bacterium. Lineage (GTDB taxonomy): Bacteria > Bacteroidota > Bacteroidia > Bacteroidales > UBA3824 > UBA3824. Next base: position 25,826 of record CAJOJG010000009.1, on the reverse strand, counting down.
TCCATTGCCGGACTTCATGATGGCTGGACTGAAGTTCCTCCGCAAGGGCGAGGGCTACCCCCAAACGTCCACAGCGAAGGAAAAGACGCGCATCGCCGAGGAATGTGCCGCCGCCATGAAGGAAAAATACGGAGAAAATTAACAGGATTCTAATATTATGAGCAAGAAATACCACTTCGTCTGCAAGAACTGCGGACACAACATTGGCGACTTTGCCCAATGGTTTGCCGCCGGACAGAAATGCCCCGAGTGCGGCAAAAATTTCGTTGATGCCAAGTATGACACCGACCCGGAAAAACTGCGTGACCTCATTTACACAAAGGGCGAGGTCGAGAGCCTTTGGCATTATTTCGACTTTCTTCCTCTCGACAACAAGGGAAACATTGTGTCGGCTGGTGAAGGAGTGTCGCCAATAGACCGATGGGATTTCCTCGAGGATTTCGCAAAAAAGGAGTACGGCATTAATATAAAGGTGTATGTCATGCGCCATAATTTCAGCAATGCGACACGTACTTTCAAGGACATAGCCGGTACGCTCGGCGCGTCGGTCTTGAAGGAATGTGGCGTTAAGGACTACGCCGTCGCCAGCACCGGCAACACTGCTAACGCCTTCTCCCACTACCTCGCAAAAGCCGGCGTCAACCTCTATGTATTCATGCCCGAGGACGCTGTGAAAGAGAACATTGCCTCTGTCAGCGCATACGGACAGAAAGCCGTTGTATGCAAGGGCGACTATGCCTTTGCCAAGAAGATTGCCGGCGAGTTCACCGCCAAAAACAACATCTTGATGACCATCGGCAATACCGACCCAATCCGTGTCGAGGCTAAGAAGACATGGGTCTACGAATGGTTGCGCCTTGTCGGTGAAATTCCCACGGTCTATATCCAGGCTCTCAGCGGCGGCACTGGTCCAATCGCTGTCGAGAAGGGTCTTGACGAGGTTGAGAAAATCGGCATTAAAGCCCGTCCGCGCTACATCTCCGTACAGCCGAGCCTTTGTGACCCGATGACTCAGGCGTGGGAAAAGGCAAAGTCCAACAACTTTCCCGACGGCTGGCAGCAGGACTTCCCGAAACTCCAAAACCCGCCGACGAAGGTCCAGACACTTGCCACTGGCATTCCCGGCACGTATCCACTCATCGCCGACATCACCAAGAAGTCCGGCGGCGAGATTATCACTTTTGACGAGACAAAGACCGCCGACATCGCCCGCCTCATCGCCTACAAGACTCAGGAGCGCATAGGCCCAGCATCGGCAATCGGCATGGGCGGCTACTTCGAATCATTGAAAAAAGGTCTCCTCAAGGACGGCGACATCGTTATGGTCAACCTCGGCGAAGGCATCGAGCGCGCCCCGGAATTTATGGCCGAACTCGCCTATAACGAGGACATCGTTTCCACCGCTGACGAAATCCACAACTTCGACCGCGCAGCCTTGGAGCAGAAACTTTGGGACGCTGTGAAGTAACCGCTGTCCTGGCATTATAAAGAGTCAATCTGAAAATAGAAAAATGCACAAAAACGTACTTTCCTATTGTTGTCGCTCATGTCCTTTGCGTGTGCGGCGGCGGCTTTGAGGAGCGAGGTTTCGGGAATAAGCATCTTGCGGTTCTTTATTGAACTCAAATCGCTTTCCAATGAGCTGACATACTGAGAACTGCCCTTGGCGTTGGTTTTGCCGTATGTCTCCCAAAACTTCGCGCCGTCGAGTCTATTTATTCCACATTGTCATAAACGGTGTCGCCAAAGTCCATGACAGTTATATTACGCCATGTCTTGTGAACCGTGGTATTTACGCCGACAGCGTTGTATTGTTCGTTGAGGATGTTCTTGCGGTGGCCGACGGATGGAACGTTGTCGTCCACAAGCAGTTGCATGACGATTGACAGGGCGTGGTTATAGCCTGCGGCAAGGTTTTCTGCTATAAAGCCGCCTTTGTAGTATGACCTGACCCTTTGGCCGAAACTCGTTCCGTCGAAAGATGTGTGGTCGAAGAAGTCGTTGACAAGCATGTCGCTTGCGTGGGCTTCGGCGGCTCTTGTCAGTGAAGCCTCGGGGACGAGCATCGGGCGGTCTTTTACTTTCATCAGGTCGCGTTCGAGCGAGTTCACGTATGATGCGCTGCCCTTGGCGTATGACTTGCCGTATGTGCGCCAGAACTTTGCGCCGTCGAGGCGTGCGAGGTTGCAGTAGAAGATGATGTCTTTGTCGACTTTCGCAAGGCCTGAGCACCGCGCGGCGGTGTTGGCTTTTGCGAGTTCCTCGTCCGTCCATTGGGATTGGGTGGGCGAGTCGTTGTCGTCGTTGTATGTGGCGGAGGTCAGCATTGCAATGCCAAGTATCGCCATGCTCAAGATGATGTAGATTTTTTTCACGGTGTTCAATAGTTTTAAGGGTTAGTTTTTTAGTATTATAACGTCCGAAAGCCTAAAATATTTTTGCGCTGTACCAAAAAACAATCTATCTTTGTAAAAACTAAAAGTTTTTGAGATGGCATTACTACGATATATCGCCTGGATTTGGCGCAATACAAACGGCATACGCCTTAATATGACGATGCAGGTCGTGCTTGGACTGATGAACGTGGGGACTTCGTTGGCGATGGTGTGGCTGTGCAAGACATTCATCGACGAGACCATATACAGCGGCTCGGACGTCGAGATATGGCACGTGCTGGCGATGCTGTTTGCAGTGGTCGTGGCGGGGATTCTTCTGCGGCAGACGTATTATTACCTCGGCATAGAGGCGAAGGTCCGCCAGGGCAACGGCATTCGCCTGCGCATATACAGTCGCCTTATGCGCCGCAGGCTTTATGACGGCAAAAATTTACATTCCGCCGAGCTTGTCTCACGGCTCGAGACCGACATAGAGAAGGTGTCCGAGAGCATCGGCACAATGTTGCCGGAGGCGGCGGCGGGATGCTGCAAGCTTCTTGGCGCGTTCCTCATGTTAAGGACGATGGACGCGACGTTGGCGTGGATTCTGCTGCTGTTGACACCGGCGTTCATCGTTTCCGGCAAACTTCTTGCGCGGCGGCTCCGTACTCTCACGCACGACATCAGGCAGCAGGAAACCCGTGTGCAGATGCTTATCCAGGAAAGCCTTGAGCTCGACACTACGCTCCGCACCCTCGGCACAACGCCATGGATGGTCGGGCAGGTGGAGAGTATGCAGGGCGATTTGGAAGGGAAGGTCAGGAGACGTACACGTTTCACAGTCTTCACGCGGTCGATACTTGCGGCAAGTTTTGGGCTCGGGTACTTGGTTGCGTTTGTGTGGGGCGGTCTCCAACTCAGGGACGGCGCGATAACTTTGGGCGTGATGACATCGTTCCTCCAGCTTGTCGGTCAAATCCAACAGCCTATCCTTCAGTTGCTGAACCTTGTGCCGCAGTTCATACACGCCACGGCGAGCATCGACAGGCTCGATGAACTTGATAATCTTGAGGTCGAGGCAGTGGCTGTGGAAAGTGGCAGTGTAAATAAGCCGCACCTCAAAGTCCCCGGAATCCGCCTCCACGATGTCTCGTTCAAGTATTCGGCGGACGGCGGCGACGTGCTAAGGCATTTTGAACGTGACATTCCGCCGGGAAGCCATACCGCAATCATCGGCAGGACCGGGGTGGGGAAGACGACGGTTTTCAGGCTGTTGCTCGGGCTGATGCAGCCGTCGGACGGTACTGTGAGCCTTTATGACGGCGATGGTCAAATTGTGGTCGGTCCAAATACCCGCGATTATTTTGTCTTTGTGCCGCAGGGCAATACACTGATGAGCGGCACAATCCGTTACAATCTTTGTCTTGCGAAGACGGAGGCGACAGATGAGGAATTGTGCGACGTGCTGAGTGCAGCGATGGCGGATTTTGTGTTCGAGTTGCCGAATGGACTTGACACTGTGCTTGGCGAGCGCGGCAGCGGACTTAGCGAAGGTCAGGCTCAACGCATCGCCATTGCACGCGGAATTTTGCGCAACGGGAATGTGATGCTGTTGGACGAAATAAGTTCGGCGTTGGACGAGGCCACGGAGCGTGAGCTGTTCAGGCGTTTGTTCGAGCGGTGCGCCGGAAAGACTATCCTGATGATAACCCACAGGCTCGCCGTCGCCGAGTTGTGCGACAGCGTGTGGGATTTTTCGTCGCGGTGATTTTTTATTTGTCTCTGTCCGTCACGTCGGTCGCGTCGGTGTCCTGGATGTGGGGAGTGTTGTCGCCGAGGTCGGTCTGCGTGGAAAGATGGTGGCCGGTGACGTCCACATTTGCAAGGCTCTGGCGCATGAGCGTGTCGGCTTGCTTGTTCTTGAGGTCGGTGTATTCCTGTACGGAGATGTTGCCGTCCAAGAATGCGGACGCCATGGCTTTCTGCACTTTTTCTTCGGCGGAGATGAGGTCGGCTTTTGCAGCCTCGACCTGCGCCTTTGCGCGTGAGACTTTGAGCGACGCGCTTACGTCGTTGCCGATTCTGATGTCCGAAACGTCCACGGAAAGTACCTCGTATGCGGAATTTTGGCTGATGACATCGTTCTGCTCGACGTAGTCGGCGACTTGATATGGGTTTTGGAGAATTTCAGTGTGGCTCTGCGCCATGCCAATCCTCGTGGCAAGTCCCTCATTGACACGGGCAAGCACAGTGTCCGAGCTTACGCCGCCGATGATGTTCTTTATCTGGGAGCGGAGCGTCACTTTAACTTTCATCGTCAACTCAACGCCGTCGCGCGCGATGCCACGTACTCCGTCAGTCTCCACGACAATCGGGTTGATGGCGGGCTTTATAGCCTCCACAACGTCCATGCCCGCAAGGTCGATTTTGCAGATGTCCTCGAACTCGAAGCCTGTCAGTTTCGCTTTTTTGGCTGAAATGTAGGCTTCGATGGTCTTCTTGAGGTTGCCGCCGGCGAGGTAGTGCTTTTTGAGGCGGCTGAGGTCGAGTTCCGCCTTTATGTCGTCGCCGGAGTTGTCGGCGATGTTCTTTGCCTTTATGAGGTCGCCGACGTTGCCGCCAGCGAGGTAAAACTCTGACAGCTCGGGGATTGTGGTCTTTATCTGCGCGTTCATGGCGTTGATTTGGGCATGGACGATAGCACCGACATCGACCTTGCGGAGGTACAACTGTGCCATGTCGTCGAACTTGATGTCCTTTACGTTAGCCGCCATGGCGCGTATCATAGTCGCCACGACCACGTCAAGGTCGACTTTCGCCAAGTAATATTTCATCAGTTCTGGAAGGCTCAATGTCTTAAGTCCGGCGTTGTATGCCGTGACCATGAGGTTGATGAGTTTGGCCTGCGGGATGTTCTGCCAGCGCATTTTTATGAGCAGGAGCCACGATACGTGGACTTTTGAAAGTTTGGCGTTGAACCACAGCTTAATCGGCACCATTGCGATGAAGAACCACACAATCAGTCCTGCAAGTCCAATCGTGATGACCAAAATCAGGAATCCGTCCCAAAATGACACGCCCGTGTTTTCGTTGTCAAGTCCGAGGGTGTCCTCTATTTCGAGCGATGTTACATTGTCTTCCGTCGTGTACACCGGGTCGGGGATTTCCTCGTAGCACGAGTGGAGCGCGATTGTGGCGATAAGGATTATGGTGTAAAGTAAATATTTTTTCATTCTCTTTTTTACTTATTGTTGTGGGTTTTCGTATCCTGTCGTGATGTCCTGCGACAACTCGGCAAGGAGGTTGGCTTTGTGTAGTTCGTTGAAGTTAGGCTTTGTGCCGTCGTGGTACTGCTGTACCATTGCGATTCTGAGGTCGGCTTCCGCCTTTGCGCGGTCCGCCTCGGCTTTCAGGCGGCGGATTTCACTGTCGATCTGCGCCTGGCGGAGGTTGAGTTCGGCTTTGACGTTCTGGCCTATTTCGACATCGTAGATGTTGACGTCGAGCAGGTTGTATGCGCAATGTTCGTTGAGGTCGGTTTCAGTCGTCTCGCCGGTCTTGATTTCCTTTTTGTTTTCCTCCTCGTTAATTCGGTCAAGGACGTTGTGGGATATTTGCGGCAGGTTGTTTATGATTTGGTCATGGTCCTCGGCGAGTTCGAACTCGTATATTATCGCCTCGTTAATACGTGCGAAAAGCACTGGCAAGCGGTATCCCCAGAAGTATTGTTCCATCTTGCCACGGACTGTGGCATTGACCTTTGGCGTTACTTGGATGCCGTCCTTGCAGACGCATGTGACTTTCGGCTCGACTTCCACGACAGCCGGGTTCTGCGCCCAAGCGATTGCGTCGTTGAGGGTTTCCTTGCCTTTTTTCATTATCTTATTGGCTATTCCGAAGTTCATCCTCAGGTCGAGTTCTTCTTGTGCCTTGATGATTGTCTTTACGGTTTTGAGTGCTTTGCCGAATGTCAGGAAGTGTTGGGTTATCGCGCTGATGGTCATGCCGTAGTTGTTGGGCTTTGACTCGTAGTCCTTCACAATCTTGTACGCCTGTACAAAATCATGCACGTCCCTGTCCGTCTTGGATATGTCGACGATGTAGTCTTTCGTGAGCGGGAGGTCGTTTTGTTTGATGAAGTTAAGTGCCTCGACAAATTTTTCGACGTCGGCTTTCTTGTTGACAAGGTAGCTCATCAGTTCGTCGGGCGTGAGGTCGATGTTGTATTTGTGCGCCTTGATGAGTGCTGTGATGAGGTTAGTGATGTCCGTGCCTTGGATGTTCTGGCGGATGAGGTCTTTTTGGTCGATGTTAATGCCGCAGTCTGTGGCGCGGATGACATTATTAACAAGTGTCTCGAATCCATCGTCCGATAGCGCGAACAGGTCTGACAACGAGAAGTTTATGTTGACGCCGGAGTTGTGGGCGCGAATCATCACGTCCGTGAACCTCTTGACATCACGCTTTAGTTTGCACAGCTTGACGAGCAGGTCGAGCGTTATTTTGAAGGAGTCGTTGTATTCGAGGACGTTGGCCTTGTTGACGAGGAGGTTTTCTTCCTCCGAGATGTATATGCCTTCGTATTTCGCGCGGATGAGCGAGTATATGATGACCGTTAGTTCTTCGTCGCTGACGAGGTTGATGAAGTTTTGTTCGTCGAGTTCGATTCCGGCGCGTTTGGCGAGCAGGTCGAGGTGAACGAGGTTTGCAAAGTCCCTGCCGTTGCTGATGAACTTATAGGCGGTCGGGAAATCTATCTTCAGGTTTGCGCTCGACTGTTCGCACCATGCGCGGGCGAAGTTGAGGAGGTCGGTTGACTTTACTTTTGATGCGGAGATGAGGCTTCCGAATGACAGGTCCGACTTCACGACCTTCACAATCTTATACGCCTGCAAGAAGATTTCGTAGTCCGGGACTTCCTCGATGACCATTTTCTTTGCCTTTTGGTATATGTCTTTGACCTGGTTCTTTGAATACAACTCCGTCAGTGAGACGCGGAACGTAGTCTCCGACGGCGCAGCCTCGAACTCCGGGATTTCGACAAGTATAGAGTGGCCGCTGCGCATTATCTGGAGGATTTTGTTTTGGGTTTCTTCCTTCAGCGCGCGGTATTCCGCCCGGGCATTGTCGCGGATTTTAAAACCCAACAGCCGGTACAGGGCTCTGAGCATGGGGATTTCGTCGCTCGTGTCGATGAAGTGGGTCACGAGTACCGCTGTGGCTATAAGGGCGATTACAATGGCTATGATCCAATACCATTCCATTCTTAGTTCTGTTTTACGCCGTTAACGAATGTGGCTACGTATGATTCCTTGAAGCCTTTGTTCACGAGTTGTTTTTTGATGGTCTCGGCTTGGTCGCGCGTCGTGCAGTCGCCGACGGTGTATACTGTGTATTTCCCCGACTGGCTCGTATGGACGGTGTAGCCATTGGCTTTCAGTGAGTTGATGCGCTTTTGGGTGTCGGGGTTCGGGTTTCCGGCGAATGCGCCGATCTGCACGCGGTATACTGTGCCGGTTTTCGCGCCGGTGGGCGTGTTCTTTGTGGTCGCGTTGCCGATGTTGGTTCCGTTGGCGATTTGGACGAGGTATGCGTCTTCGTAGCCCGACTGGCGGAGCGTCGTGAGGTTTGCGTTTGCAATGCTCATGTCGTCCGAGATGCCGGTGTAGTAGCGGTACAGCCCTGCGTCGTTCTGGTCGTAGTAAAGTTCGCTGACATTGAAAGCGTCCATGCCGAGGAGCTTGGGCAGCGCGGCAATCTGCACGGCGTATGAGTCGCCGAGCATGGAGAGCGGCAGGGCGGAGCCTGTGGTGTTGACCGTGTTAGTCGCCACAACGACCGGAGTGGTCGCCTTGCGGTTGGCGTTCAAGGCTTTGAGCTCGCTTTGGACGAGCGACTGGTAGTTTGACGCTTTTTCGGCGGACTTCCGTGCGGCGGTCAGGTCGACTTTCTTGCCGTTTGTGAATGCGACGACTTTTGACGAGGTGTAGCCTTCGTCTTTCGCAATCGCCTGGGCTGCGAGGGCTGCGTCGTAGGTCTTGAATGTGCCGATGTAGTAGCGCATGAAGGTCTGTCCTTTGAGGTTTTGAGCCAGGAAGGTCTGAACCGACGGGAACTCGACCGGCTCCGGCATTTCTTTGTAGATTCCGGCCTCGACGCTGAATATTGTCGAGGTTGGGAATTTATACGGCTTTAGCCTTTGGTCGTCGCGTGTGTAGTAGGAAGTCGCTGTTACGGCGGCGTTTGACGACGAGACGGCGGGCTGGCGTTCTGAGACAACTGTGGTTTTGGATGTCGTCGGTTTGGTCGTCGTGGTCGGTTTTGTGGTCGTTGTCGGCTTCGTGGTCGTTGTGGTGGTGTTTGTGGTTTTGTTGTTGTTGCCTGACACGTCGACTACGGTGTTTGCTGGTGTGGTTTTCGGTGTGTTTGACTTGTTTGTGTTAGTCGTCACAGGTTTAACTGGCGCGTCGCCCGACTCGTCCATCATGAAGTCCATGGCGATGTCGTTGTGGCGTTCGACGGCTGTGGCGGCTAACGAGCTGTTCGGGCGAACGATGGAGTCGCCGAGGTATATTGCAACTGCGTTTTCAATGTATTGCAGAGCCTGGAGCTTAGCCTCGTTGCCCTCGGAAAGTTGGGTGTACTGCTCGACGTGGCTGAGCTGTTTTGCGGCGAGTTCCTCGTATGTTTTTGAGATTTTGTAGAGGTTCTCGGCTTGCTGCTCCCACATTGTGGCTATTGCGCTGCGGTCGCGGTATGTGCCGACAGTGGGAGTCGTGGTGCGGATTGCGGGGATGTATTTCTTGTAGAGTTCGTAGAGCGCATTGTTGTTCGTGGTCTCTAACTTCACGCCTTTCAATAGGTTGCTGCATTCGGAGAGTTCGCTTTCCTGCGCCATCTGCTCGTAGTATTCGCGCACGGCGAGATTGTCGGCGTTGTTGGCGTAGACGCGGAATGTGTCGGCTGAACAACCCTTGGACTGCGCCTTTTGGAAATAGTCGGCGATGGCGGCTTCGTCAAGCGATATTTTGTCGACGATTTTCTTGTCGGCGTCGGTGATGGCGAGTTTTGGCGTCAGTTGGCGGTAGCGCAGACGGTAGAGGTTGGAGTCCTTGTCAAAATCGTAATGCTCAAAGGCAATGAGTTTTGGAATCTCGACAGTTTTTGAAGTAGTGTCGGTGGACTTCAGGATGTTTGTGTAGTTTGTGTAGTCTATTTTCGGGTCGCCCTTGCAGATTGCCAATGCAAGTTCCTGATAATGAACGGCATTGACGATGTTCGTGTAGATTGCGCGGTTGGATTCGAGGGTGTTTTCCGCAGTTATTCCGCCCTTTATGGAGTCTGCGGCGTGGTAGTGGAGGTAAGCCTTTTCAGCAAGTTGGCGCGCGGTCTTTAGGCTCGCCTGTGAGGTGTCTGCGGCGAGTTTGGCAATCTTGTCGAAGTACACCGGACGGTACAACGAAGCCGCCTTCTCGAATGTCTTGAGGGCTGTTAGTTCCTGGGACGCGGCCTTTGCGGAGAGTTTTGCGGACTGCTTTTGAATCTTGGCGGATTGACCGGATATAATCCTCATGTCGTCCGCCTGTTTTTGGATTGCGGCGGCGAGGACAGTGGCCTCGTCGGACTTTGCGCGGTATTTTTCCGCCTTGTCGAGCTTCGAGAGTTCCTTGTCGTCGAACATGTCTTTGTAGTACGGCTGCTTGCACAGCCTGAAGCCGTCGTCATCGCCATTCACCGTGGCGAACTGGCGTATATTGTTGATATTTTGATACTTGTCGTTATCAGGCATGTATCCGGCGGCCAGCATCGCGGGCGCAGCCAATGCCAATAGCAAATTGATGGTTTTCATTATGACAATAGAGTTTTGTTATTCGAGGACAAATGTAATACATTTTCTACAAAATAAAAAAAACAATTAGAAAAAAATTTTTTCGTTAACATGAAAACGATTTTTGCAAATCACAAAAATATGCTAACTTTGCCTTGCAAAACAATCACAAATGGCGAAAGACTTCCCAAAAGAGTATTACAGGCTTCAATTCCTGACCGACGAAAACATCATCCGCCTCACCCGCGAGGAAGAAATCTCGCTGACCTCAAACACGGCTACCACCTTCACATGGACACCCACTCGGCGGGCGTCGGCTACGAATCCAACACCAGCAGCCGAATCAGCATCGGACGCGTCGGCGTGTCGCTCTCCTACAGATTTGGCAAGCAAGTGCAGGTAAAGCGCACCAAGAGCACCATCAACAACGACGACTTCGAGCGCACCGAACAGGGCGGCGACGACACCCCACGAATGTAACACCCCACGACCATGAAAAAACACTATGCAATCATCCTCGCCACCCTCGCCGTGCTGTTCGCGCTGTTTTACCGGCCGATATGGGAATATCAATCCGCCGCGCCCCCGCCCCAAAATGCGCCCAACGACATTTTCGTCAAGAGCGACGGAATGATGGTGAGGGTCAGCCTGCCGCAGTTGCTGTACGTGCGCGGCCTGAAAGATTACGTCAAACTCGTCCTCGCCCGACGTTTTCAAAAAACTTTTTGCACTGGCATCATAAATATCATTATGAGTCAAGTTAGGTAAACAAATCGTCGCTGATAACCTCGTTCTGAACTTCGCCAGCATTGGGGGACGCGGCAAGTCCGTATGTGGTTATGAACGTGAGCCACAATGCCTTATTGGTCTTTGTGACGCGCTTGAACAGCGAAAGCCGCTCGCGGAGATGTTCGGCGTACTTGTCGTCGATGGAGAATTTGGATTTGTAATACTTGATTTCGCAGACGTTTATGACATCGTCGCTGCGGTCTATGAGCAAGTCGATTTGTGCGGTTTGGACAGCCTTGCCGTCGGCATCTTTCTCAGTGCCAATCCATGAACTTACATTGCATGATACTCCCGAAATGCCGAGTTTGGTCTTTATCTGCGGAATATGATGAAGGCATACCTGCTCAAAAGCGTAGCCTGCCCACGCCGTCTGCTGGGATTTTCCGTGGATATTAGTCCAAAAATTGTCATTGGCGGCCGACGATGCCTTCACGAACCTCAGATGGAAAAGTGAAAACAGGTCGGTCAATTGGTATATCGTGTCCTTTGTCGACTTGCCGATGGCGTTGTACCTTCTTATAAAATCACAACTGCAAAGATTGTCAAGGGCTTCCGTGAGTGCGCCGCCGCTTTTGACTTTCAGTGCCTTTGCGATTTCGGCGCGTGTAAGTCCTGAAAGTCGGCTTGACAGCACCTCTATCACCTGCTTGTAAAAAACTGAATTGCCATATAGACTGCGGTACAGGAAGTCAAACTCTGTGCGCAATGCCGCTCCATGGTTAAAGAACAGATTGTCAATGCACTGCGCGAATGGTGCGCCTTTCTTCAGCAGGTCGAGGTAATATGGTATTCCGCCAAGAATCATGTATAGTTCGATAATCTGATGCCGGTTCCACCGCATGCCCTTCATCTTGGCGAGGAATTGCTCGGTCTCGCCAAGGCTGAAGGGTGCGATGTATATGGAGCGTGTCATGCGTCCGTAAAGCCCGCCACGGTCGCCGATGATGTTTGACATTATCCATGTCGTCGAGCTGCCACAGATGAAAAGTTTGAGTTCGGGACGCCGGCATCCCCACGAGTTCCAAAAGTCGGAAAACGCCGCAAGAAAGTTGCTTTTGGGCGTGTCCATCCATGGCAGTTCGTCGAGGAAAACGACGACGGTCTTTTTACCGAGTGCTATGATGTGTTCGCGCAGCGCGTCGAATGCGTCAAACCATGTTTTGAGTTTCTTTTTTGCCGTTCCCGATGCTTTAGACAGTAAGGTCGCGAACCTGTCGAGTTGCACATTCTTGTCGGTCTGGTACAATCCGGTGTAGTAAAAATCGAACTTGCCGTCAAAATATTGCTGCAATAGGTACGTCTTTCCGACCCTCCTGCGTCCATATAACGCCACAAACTCAGCCTTGCCAGACTGTACCAGGTCGTCTAACAGTCTGATTTCCTGTACTCTGCCTATGATTTTGTCTTTCGCCATGGTCAAATATTTTTGTTTGCAAATATAATAAAAAATCGCCGATACTACCGCCAAATCTCGATTTTTTTTGGAGATTTGGCGGTAGTATCGGCGATAGTGCCGCCAAATCTCTGTTTTTTTTGGAGATTTGGCGGTAGTATCGAGGGTTATTTGGAGTCTAAATCTGCAACACGTTTACCCCAGAAGGTGTTCGTGTGGAGTTTGTGGAAACCGGCGAAAACGAGTGTCGATTCTACTTTCTTTTCCCAGTCGCGTTCGCGCTCTACGCATACGATGACAGAACCGAGATTATTGCCCGAACCTTCAAACTTGCCGTCGGAAGATGTGAGTTTCAGATATTTGGTAGTTTCGTCAAATTCCCATGTGCCGTTAAGCGGGCCGGACATCGTGCCGTCTTCATTGAACACTAAGTAGTCGGCATCGGCGGCAATCTGTTCGCCATATTTGTAGCCAAGGTTTATGAACTCGTACTTGCCGGGGATTTCGGAAGTTTTGATCGGAGTCTGCTCGACATTTGCGTAACGTTCAGGCAGTGCGATTGGCCACAAGTCGTTCAAGTCGTCAGCTGTCGCCGGACACCATACGATTTTCCTTACATGGCCGAGCATGATTGCATTCGGTGCCCAAGTGTCGTAGTCGGCAGGGAAGCGGCCCTGCGACATGTAGAACCATTCTTTTGTGTCTTGGTTTTGGAAAACGCAGCAGTGGGATATGCCCACCCAGCCCGGGCCGTCCTTGAATTTGTATGGATGGGTGACGATTGGATATACTTTTGTGTTTTCTGCGCCGTCGGTGTAGTTGGCGCCACGTGATGTGTAATAAGGGCCGTCAACGCTTTGTGCGCGGACAACGCGTGTGTTGTATGGGACATCGAGACCGTCCCACGCCATGAAAAGGTAATAGTAGCCGTCCTTATAGATGACTTCAGGAGCCTCCGATGCCTGCCAGCGCGAAATGCCGCGTGTTGCAATCCTCTTGCCAAACCTTTGTTGGAGGTCTGTGGCGTTAGAAGCCCAGGGGTCGCCCACAGGGTTGGCGGGTTTGCCAGTAGTCGGGTCGAGTTTCAGTGCGGTGAAACCACTGTGCCAAGAGCCGTGGATGAGCCAATGCTCGCCTTCGGGTGTGACGATGTAAGTCGGGTCGATGGCATTATAGAAACAATAAGCGTTCCAATCGCCTGTTGATGACCTTGCCCAGCCATCGATGCCTTTGTCGGACGATGAGCAGGTCACAAAACCTTTGTCGTACCATACGTCGTTCTCGGGGTCGGTGGATTCGCACATTCCTATGAATGCCCAGATGTTCCACGAGTTGTCGAACACAGTGCCGCCTGTCTTGAGGAAGTTGTCACAGACGATGCTGTAATACATGCGGAGTTTGCCGTCAACATTCCTGATTACGGGTGCCCAGTAGCCGAGCTGTCCTTTGATGTCGTTATAAGTTAGTGTGCCTTCCAAGCCCATCTTTGCGCGGAAACTGTTTATGGAGTCCAACATCCAGGATGGCGCGTCGTTGAAAGGTCCGCCAACGTAGCCCCAGTTTACGAGGTCTTTGGAGCGTTTGCCCTGGAAATGCTTGCCGTTAGTCGCGCTGTTGTGGGCGTTGCCGAACGAAGCGTCAGTGCCATACATATAATAGTAGCCATTGTAATATGCCACAGATGGGTCGTGTACATTTGCGAGGTTCCATGTCAAGTGGTTCTCCCAGCCAGCCGATGTGCGGTAGTCGTCCTTCTTAGTAAGGCCGTCAGTGCCGATGGGACCGGCTGCTACCGTGGTTTTGAGAGTAGGCGTGGTGCTTTCGTCGCCGTTGCCTTGGTTGGTATTTGTTTCACCACCTGGCGGCATTGGAATTTCGTTTTCGTCGTCATCGCCGCATCCTACGATGGCGACCGACGCGAACATCATGGCAGCCGCCATCATCAAATGTCTTGTCTTCATAGTAAAAAGGTTTATTGAGTGAATTTATTGTTTGTATTGATGTCGCAAATTTAACGCTCAATCCCCTCACCCATGGTGGACAAAATAAAACAAATGTAGGACAAACATGGTGGATTTTGCGTTTTTTTGTAGATATATCGGTGGTTATTTGTAGTTTTGTGGTGTAAGTACATCCACACCCGATGGTGTTCCCACCGTCGATGTCGTCAAGATTAATGCATAATTCATAATTGCCATCCGGCGGAAGCCTGATTATGAATTATGCATTATGAATTATGCATTAATTATGCATTGAATTTTAGTGATGGAACAGTCTTATCCCCGTGAAACTCATCACGATGCCGTATTTGTTGCAGGTGTCGATGACATTGTCGTCGCGGACAGAGCCGCCGGGCTGGGCGATGTAGAGGACGCCGCTCTTGTGGGCGCGTTCCACATTGTCGCCGAAGGGGAAGAATGCGTCGGAACCGACCGAAACGCCGCTGTTTTTGTCGAGCCAGGCGCGTTTGGCCTCGCGGGTGAAGATTTCGGGCTTTACCTTGAAGAATTTTTGCCATTCGCCGTCGGCAAGTACGTCCATGTAGTCGTCGGAAATGTAGATGTCGATGGTGTTGTCGCGGTCGGGACGCTTGATGCCGTCAACGAATTGAAGACCAAGCACTTGCGGCGACTGTCGAAGCCACCAGTTGTCGGCTTTCTGACCGGCGAGCCTCGTGCAGTGGATGCGCGACTGTTGGCCTGCGCCGATGCCGATGGCCTGGCCGTTTTTCACGTAACAAACCGAGTTGCTCTGTGTGTATTTCAGCGTAATCATCGCAATCGCAAGGTCGGTCTTGGCCTGTGCGGGCAGGTTTTTGTTGGTGGTAACGATGTTGTCGAAGAAGTGTTCGTCTATTACAAGTTCGTTGCGGCCTTGCTCGAATGTGATGCCAAAAACTTCCTTCCTCTCGATGGGCGCGGGCTTGTATTCCGGATCGATTTTGATGACGCAATAGTTGCCGTTCTTCTTGGCTTTCAAGATGTTGAGGGCGGCATCGGTGTAGCCGGGCGCAATCACGCCGTCGGAAACTTCACGCTTGATGACGAGCGCGGTGCTTTCGTCGCAGACGTCGGAAAGCGCGATGAAGTCGCCAAACGACGACATTCTGTCTGCGCCGCGTGCGCGTATGTAGGCGTTGGCGAGGGGCGTGAACTCGATGTTGAGGTCGTCCGCCCAATATATCTTTTTCTCGACGTCCGACAGCGGCAGTCCAATGGCCGCGCCCGCCGGCGAAACGTGCTTGAACGAGGTCGCGGCGGGGATGCCGGTAGCCTTTTTGAGTTCGCTGACGAGTTGCCAGCCGTTGAAGGCGTCGAGGAAATTGATGTAGCCGCCCCTGCCGTTCAATACTTCCACGGGAAGTTCGCCCTGCGGCATGTATATCCGCGCGGGCTTTTGGTTGGGGTTGCAGCCGTATTTGAGTTGGTATTCCTGCATTTTATTTGGTGTTTTTGTTGATGATTCTACTTTCGTAACTGCCTGTCTCAATGTTGATAAAGCGCGTGAAGAGCGACACTTTGTTTTCGGCGTCGAGGCTGTTCCAGACGGTGGAAGTGAACTCGTCGATGCCGCCCTTGATGTCCACCCTCGTCGGCTCGCCTTCAAAACTCGGCAGCGGGTTGCCGTCGCCCATGTATGTGTGGATGAAGCGTCCCTCGCCCGCTATCGGATTGTCGTAACTGAATGTGTATCTGCAATTTGACTCGGGGCGGCCGCTGTCGGATTTGAGGATTGACATTTGGAAAGTGTATTTGCCTTTGTTGACGTTCATAATGCCCGAGATGCGCGGCGTGAAGTTGGGTGCGTCGGGTTCGTACTGGCGTGTGCGAAGCGACATTTCAAAGGTCTGTTCGGCGTTCATCAGGTCATAGACGGTGTCGGTCTGGTCGCCGTTGGTAACGATTGTGTTGTTGCCGAGGACGCGGACCGGCGCGTAGATGATGAGCGACGGGTCTTTCATTTTTGACGGGTCGAACGCCTCTGTGCGGATGCCCTCGCCGTCCTCGACGAACACGCGGTTGCGCGAATTTTCGCTGCGTCCCATTATGAAATATGCTGTAACGGCGTATTTGCCGTCGGCACTTCTGCCTATCACAATTCCGCGGCCGGGGTAGGTGGTGGCGGAAAGCTCTTTTGCTAACGATTCGATTTTCATTATGTTTATTGTTTTTAATAATCGGCAATTGACAGTTGACAATTGACAATTTTGGTTTGCATTAATATTTTTCCGCCGAATGGCAATTATGAATTATGCATTATGAATTATGCATTGTTTCGACGGTTTTGATTGCGGCGTTGATGGCCTGGTTGACGTTGTATTGTTCCCATTCGGCGATGAGGCCTGTCAGGTAGAATCCCGACGGAAGTAGCGCGGCTTTTATGTTGGATACAGTTTCGCGCGTGTCAATGTCCTGGATGGGGTGGGTGCATTCGATGTACCGGTGCGTGATGTATGTCGGGTTAAGCGGCATACGTGAGAGTTCGCCCTTTATTTCGTCTTCGGAGATGTAGTCCGTGAACTCCACAGTGCCGGTCATCTTGTGTCGGTCGTTGTTATTTTCGGGCGTGAAGTTTCCTGTGCATATTATTTTGTGGGCGCGGTGCTCTTTTCCTGGCAGGTAAATCTCGGTGTAGGGATTCTTCGCCAATTCGCAGAATACTGACGTGGTGCCGTGGTATTTCAGGGATTCGATGTAGCCTGTGAATGGTTCAATGAGGTCGGTTTTCAGGATTTTGGGCAGGAGTTTCAGGTTTGCGCAGTAGACGACTTTGTCGTATTCTGAGCCGTCCACAGTCCACACGTCGCCTTTGCGCTCGATGGTTTGGACGGCGTGGTTGCATACGAGCCTGTCGCCCAAAGTCTCCACAAGGCGGTCTATGAGCCTTTGTGCGCCGCCCTTAGTGTCGTAGAGGAATGTTTTTGCGGCTCCCGGCTTGTAGTTCGTGTGGTTGAAGTTGGCCAATAGGATTTCGTCGGCGGTCGGCGCGCTTAGTCGTCCTTCGAGCCATCTGAGCGGGATTTTTTTAAGGTCGCTGTGCCAAACTTTTTCGTTGTAGGGGCCGAAGTACATGTCGTAGAGCGTCTGTCCAAACTTCGACTTGAGGTATGTGGCGAGGAATTTTGGCGCGCGCCGGTTGCGCTCTTTTGCCTTGACGTGGAAGATGTCGCTGATGATTTGACGCTGGATTTCGGGCTTGAACATGTATATGTGGTTCTCTATCGGGCTCGGCACACCTTCTATTTCGGTCATTTTTTTGCGGAACATGCCGTGGAACTCCGGTTTTGACACTTCGCCGTTCTCGAAGAGTATCGCGCTGTTTCGTGTGATTTCCACAATTTCCTCGTCGATGTCGATGAGCGACGATATGAATGAGCGTGTGGCATCGTGCAGGCTTTTCATCGAGTTTGCGCCGCAGACGTGGAACACGCACCCGTCGGCGTGCTGGCTCTTGGCTATTCCGCCCGCAGTTTCGCTTTTTTCGTATATTGTGACGGAGTGGCTGTCCATTAGTGACTTGGCGGCTGACAATCCCGATATTCCTGCTCCTATGATGGCTATTCTTGACATGCTATGGCGTTTTGGTTATGCTCCCAAAGGTAGCGTTTATTTTGTTAGTATCAAAAAAATTTTTTCGGTGTTAGTTAAGGCTTTTGATTGTGCCGGTCTGCGGGTAGAGGATTAGTTTGAAGTCCTCGTTTTTCATCAGTGACGACGGCAGGTATCTTACTTTTCCAAACTGGTTGATGTTTATTGTCTTTTCTGACAGCGAGTTGGCCTTTTGCATCACTCTGACTGTGGCGTATGCGTTAGTCAGGTATGCAAGTCCGTTGGCTTGGGTCGCCGAGCCTGACTTTTGCTGCATGGATTTCTGCTTGTGGTTGTACTTGGAGATTATGGTATTGTCGTGCAAGTCGGTGATTTCCAGGGTGATGGGGTTGCCTTTTGCACTCTCTTTCGGTACAACGCCGTATTCTGGCGAGAATCTGAAGATGACTTCCTGCTGTTTGCTTTCACTTTTTGGCACAAGGTCGAAGATGTATGTCTTTTCGATTTTGATTTTTTTGCCGATGAACATGCTCATGTAGGATTCTTCGAGTTTGTTGAGTTGGTCAACCATGTACTTGAGCGCGTCGCCGTCCGGCAGGCTCTTTCCGTCGCTCTCGCCTTTGAGGAGCGCGTTGCGGTCGTCGCGGAGTACAAATATCTGGTTTGCAAGTTCTTGTGCTTGTTCTTCGAGGGATTTGCGGATGAGGTTTTTCTTGGCGGACGGGACTGTGGTGAATATCGAGTCTGCGTCCACGACGTGCAAAACTGTGTCGAACACGGTCTCGTACCTGTTGACGTTCATGTCCTGGAATTTGCGGCGGCTGGCGATGTCGTCGCTGCTTATATTGCTGAGTGTGTTGCTGTTACGGTAGTTTTGTTCCTGGAAGTCGGGCTTAGTGTTGACGCTTTCGAGGAATCCTTCGGGGCTGAAGTTCATTGAGCATGGATAGTTTGTCTCGACGATGAATGTGCGCGACGAGTCTTGGATCGGGTAGGACGAGATGTCGATTTTTCCAAGTTTCCAAGTGCTTGAGTTTGCGTTGATTATGTCGTCAGTGCCCATGTATTTTTGCGCGTACTGGCAGTATGGTCCGCGGACGCTGACTTCGTTGACCGCTGTTACTTTTACGGACAGTGCCGTCTTGGGCAGCGAGTATATCAATGGGTTGTCTTTCAGCGAGTTGACGCTGTTGATGTTCTCGACCCTGATGTATTTTTTCTGTGTGCCGCACGACGCAACGCCGAGCAGCGTGGCGGCAAGTATTATCGCAGTTGAAATTCGATGTTTCATTGGATTGGTTTTATTTATTTTCAACTGCAAATATAAAACATTTTCTTATATCATCGCTTTTTTCGTGAAGAAAAATAAAATTTGCCCTTGTCATTTAAAAAGTGTAACTTTGCGGCTGTCGTTTTTAACTGGAACATTATGAGCAACATGCCATTGGCCGAGCGAATGAGGCCGAAGAATCTTGACGAGTATGTCGGGCAGCGTCACCTCGTGGGCGAGGGCGCGGTCTTGCGCAATATGATTAACACTGGACGTATCCAAAGCATAATCCTTTGGGGGCCGCCGGGGGTGGGGAAGACCACTCTCGCCCGTATCATCGCCAACAGCGGAAACCGTGCCATGTATACTTTGAGCGCGGTCACGAGTGGTGTCAAGGATGTGCGTGACGTTCTGGAAAAGGCTCAGCACCAGTCACTTTTCAATCCGCAGACGCCAATCCTGTTCATCGACGAAATCCACCGTTTCAATAAGAGCCAGCAGGATTCGCTGCTTGGCGCGGTCGAGCAGGGGATTGTGGTCCTGATAGGCGCAACGACCGAAAATCCGTCATTCGAGGTCATCGCGCCGCTATTGTCGAGATGTGAGGTCTATGTGCTTCAACCGCTTGAAAAACAAGACCTTGAGGATTTGTTGAACCGCGCATTGACCTTGGATTCCGTGCTTAAGGACATGGACATCACGGTCGAGGAGACCGCCGCATTATTCCGGCAGAGTGGGGGAGATGCGCGTAAGTTGCTGAATATCTTGGAGATTGTGATTAATGCACAGTCCACCGACCATATCGTCATCAACGACGACACAGTCTCAAAATGCCTTCAGAAATCGACCGCGATGTACGACAAGAAGGGCGACATGCACTATGACATCATTTCCGCTTTCATAAAGTCCATCCGTGGCAGCGACCCCAATGCGGCGGTCTATTGGCTTGCGAGGATGCTGTCGGGCGGCGAGGACTTGAAGTTCATAGCCCGTCGGCTTGTGATTTCGGCGAGCGAGGACATTGGACTTGCAAATCCAAACGCCGCGCTTATCGCCAACGCCTGTTTTCAGGCGGTCAGCACAATCGGCTACCCCGAGGCACGGATAATCCTCAGTGAGACAGTGATTTACCTCGCAAACTCGCCCAAAAGCAATTCCGCGTATAACGCCATAAATTCCGCCATGGAACTTGTGAAGCGCACCGGCGACCTGCCAGTGCCGCTTAATATCCGCAACGCGCCCACGAAACTCATGGAACAACTCGGCTATGGTGTTGATTATAAGTATTCACACGATTATCCGGGTCATTTTGTGCAGCAAGAGTTCATGCCGGACGAAATCAGCGGCACGTCGTTCTACATCCCTGGCAACAACACCGCCGAACTCCGCGCAAAGGAAACTATGCAGCAGCACTGGGGGGAGAAATATAAAGTTGAATAATATTTCTCCTTGACCCCCAATCGCTTACCACTTCCTTACCCCGTCGTTTTTCCTTTCTGCAACCGCGATGCACTCCATCTCGATGAGCCATGTGGGGCGGCAGACGGGCGCGAGGGTAATGACCTTCGGAATATCGGGGAAACGCTCGTCAAAAATCTGCTTAACTATCTGATAATCATTGATGTCGCGGAGATAGACGATGATTTGTGCGACATCTTGGAAACCGCTTTCTGCCTCTTTTAACAGCGCGTCCACGTTTTCCAACATGCGCAAGGTTTGTTTCTCGATGTCGCCGATAAAAAGGACATTGCCCTTGTTGTCGATGCTCGCGGTGCCTGAGATGTAGATTCCAGCACGGTCGCCGTACTCAACCGCAGTGCCGCGCTCAAACGTTACGCCGTATTCATACGTAGGATTCAGATACTCAGGCGCATAGAGAAATTTCACTTGGCTTCTCTCGTGTCCGGTCAGGGCGTAAGTGCCGAGTTGGATAATCGAGCGTGTGTCGGCAGGAAGTCCGCCGATGCCGGTTGAGGCAATGTAGTGAGTTTTTGTGGTAAGTCCCTGTTCCACAAAGTTTTTGCGGCGGGCTTTCACCATTCCGGCGTACTGGATGTCAACATCGCGGACAAAAAACCACGTGCGTATGCAGTTGAACTCCAAAGTGGCGTTGAACCGCGCCAAAGTCTCCTCATAATCGAGCAGAAGGCTCTCGGTCTGAGCCGCGCTGTCGCCGTTATGCTCGTGCATACCCATTTTGTAGATATGACGGTATCCGTTGTGTTCCAACACGTTACAGCCGTTTTCAATCGTCAGTTTGCCGCCCTTGACGATATAAAGCCACATCGCAATCTTGCTGCCGTCCAATGGCGGCTGCTGAATCAGCGACACACCGTAGCCCGCCTCCGATTTCATGTCGGGACGCTGGTTGGTTGCGTCGCTTACGAAATAGCGTTTGAAAACAACCGCAGAACCCTCAAAATCAGGCTCTTGCATAAGCAAATCGCCGGCTTTGAGAATCCGCTCGTACTGACCGGCGAACTTTTCTCCGCGCGGCTCAACGTGAACCATCACATGGTATTCGGGCGCAAAAGCCGAAACCTCAGCCCACGCGCCAATTTCTTTGTAATTTATTTTGTACTTTTCCATAATTCAACTATTAATATTTTTAACTACGAAAAACACGAAAATTTTCAATTCGCATAACTATGCATTCCGCCCAAAAAGTAGTTGACACCGAAGTAGGTCATCATCACAGTCAAAAATGCGAAAATGAAGAACCTGAGCAGTTTTTTGTCATCGCTAAACGCCTTTAAATCAACCTTATGGAACGGCAACGCATAGACCATGAACGTTATCAACGCCCATGTCTCCTTTGGGTCCCAACTCCAATAACGCCCCCACGAAATGTTTGCCCAGACCGCGCCCAAAAATATGCCTATACCGAGCAGGATTTCAGCCGGATAGAGCATTATGCGGCTCAGGACAGAGAGTTGTTTCAGTTTGTCCAAGTCCTTGATAAACAGCGAGAAAACACCGCTGAAAAAGGTGAACGCCAACAGACTGTACGCAATCATTATCGTCGAAACGTGCGCGCTCAAAATCGGCGAGTTCAAGACCGGCATGAGCGGCGTTATCTGCGGATTTTTCTGACCGAGCCACGCCACCAAAAGCGTGAAGCCCGAAATCAGGAATCCAAACGGTGTCAGGATTTTGATTTTGTTGCCGAAGATTATAGCCAACACCATGATTACCAGCGACATAAAGAGCATTGTCTCGTAGCCGTTGCCCATCGGCACGCGCCCCGAAATGTACCACCTGAGGACGTATCCGCAGAGGTCAATCGTCATCGCGATTATCAGCAAAACCCTCAAAATTCGGAACAATTTCGGCGGAAAATTTTTCGTTACAATCATCACGATAAACGCCAAAAATCCGATTGTGAGGTTCGCCATAAAAAGTATCTTGGCAAAGTTGAAACCGTTGTATGCAATTTCCGCCTTTATCTTTGATTGTGAGATTTTTACGTCGGAATCTTTGAATAGTTTCCCGCTTGTGAGCATCAGAATAAGCCCAATTTTTTCGTCCAATTCGCGTACGGCTTTTGTGGCCTCGAGGCTGTTGAGGCGGTAGTTCTCGCTTTCGTCAAAAAAATCCTTAAACGCAGCATATTTTTCTACGCCGAGTTGTTTTTGCAGATTTTTGTCCTTTATGAGAATCATCTTTTCGTCCTTCCATGCGTCGGGGCGGTAAATCCAACCGCAGACAACCTGCTCAGGGGTCAGCGAATAGTAATCGGGTCTGCCATAGATTTTCGACACAAAATCCCTCGCCATCGTGTTGAACGGCGCGATACGTCCGTTGTAAACAATCTGTTTTTCAGATACTTGCACGGATTCTTCATCGCTGATAGTAGGCACTTTGCGGTTTTGGGCTGACAACCCCGTGTTAAGACAAACAAGCAGTATAAAAAGTCCGCCTTTCTTTAACGCCGGGTGTTTTAAAAGTTTGAGGAAATCAGCCTTTTTTGAAAACAAAATCCACAGCCCCGACAGCGCGAAAAGCACGTAGCCGAGGTATGTGAGCGGCGTTCCGATTGGGTCATAATTAACTGTGAGCCAAGTGCCTAAGCCGTCAGGGTCAAAACTTGTCTGATAAAACCTATAACCGTTTTTCTTAAAAATCCTGTTCATAGAGACGGTGGTTTTGAGGCTGTCGCCGCCCGTGCTTACAGTCAAAAAACTCGCATAATCCTGCGGCATTTGCGTGCCTTGGTAGTGGACGATGTTGAAACTGTCGAGCCTGACCGTAAAGCCGAAATCCTCTTTAACCATTTGATTTTTAAGTAGGAACGAGGTTTCTGACTCGTTTTGCCTTACGTGCAGGATTCCCTCTTTTGACGTGATTTTTGTGGACAACGCACCCGCCAAAATCACCACTAACGACAGATGGAAAACCAGCACCGGCAGTTTGCCCTTCAGCCTCCTGAAAAACACTGGCGGCGAACACACCGTCAGCACCGCCCAAAGCACTGAAAACCACACGGTTGTATAGACGTTCTTGTCGGCGGTTTCCTGCGTGAAGAACGTCGCCGCCGCCATCGCAACAAGCACTGCGGAAAACGCGGCAATGATGGTTGGTTTTATTAATTTTGATGTCATATTGCAAAGTTACCAAATTATATAAACTTGACCAAATCAACTTTCCTGACAAAAACGTGCGGGTTTCAACGCTTTTTCGTACCAAAAACGTGCGGGTATCGACACTTTTTCGTACCAAAAACGTGTTTATTAAACAATATCTTTGCCAAATCAAAACAATCATAGTATGAAAAGGCAAGTATACACTTCGTTGTTGGCGTGGAAAAACCTTCCGCCAACACGCCGAAAGCCACTCATTTTGGAGGGCGCGCGGCAAACCGGCAAGACGTGGCTGGCGAGGGAACTCGGCAAACGCGAGTTTGATTCGTTTGTGGAAGTCAACTTCGAGCAGATGACGGAATTGCGTCCACTTTTCGAGACAAACTTCGACCTCAACCGTATCCTGATGTCAATCCAAGCCTTTGCCGGTAAAAAAATCGAACCCGGCAAGACACTGCTGTTCTTCGACGAAATACAGTTTGCGCGGCGCGGCTTGTTGTCGCTGAAATATTTTCTTGACCAAATGCCCGAACTCCACATCATCGCCGCCGGCTCGCTTTTGGGGCTCATCGACCACAAGGACGATTCGTTCCCAGTGGGCAAAGTGTCGTTCATACACGTCTATCCACTTTGCTTTGCGGAATTTTTGGACGCCATCGGGCGCGGCGGCCTCGTGGATATGCTCAAAAGCGGCGATTATGTCGCTATCAACACGTTTTCAGCCACTTACACCGACCTTCTCCGCCAATATTACTATGTGGGCGGAATGCCGGAAGCCGTCAACACTTTTGCCTCGCAGATGGATTACAACGCTGTCCGCCAAGTACATACCGAAATCCTGAAATCCTAAAAAAAAGATTTGAGGACATGGATTCGTTCAAACTCTACACCCTCGACATCGGCCTCCATGGTGCAATCAGCGGTCTTGACGCCGCCACGCTCGTGCAGGGCAACGAGATTTTCATGCAGTACAAGGGCGCATTGACGGAACAGTTTGTACTTCAAGAACTTCGCTGCATCGAAAACACCGAAATCCACTATTGGACACCCGACGAGAGCCGTGCCGAGATAGATTTTGTGGTTCAGCACAATGGCGGGGTAATCCCAATTGAAGTAAAAGCCGAAAAACACCTAAAATCCAAGTCCATAGGCATTTACGTCAAGCAAAGAACGTTGTCCGCACTTCGCTTGCGCCTTACCAAAAAGGCGAGACGGTGACGGACGTGCCGCTGTACGCGCTGGCGAATTATTTCACGCAAGGACACGATTAACCGCACCCTACGGCTTTGCCCCCGCCATTATCCACATGTCGATGATGTCCTTGTCGGCATCGGTGGGAAGAATGTCGGTGTGTTGCTTGGTTGCTTCGGGAAGATTTCCTCTAAGAATAAGGTGTAATGCACTTGCTGCCGTGTCGCCAGGCGTTACAATACTAATAGTATTACGTTTCTGCGACATTACATTAATCATTGCCTTGTAACTTTCCCCTTCTTTAAGGGATAACCCTGCAGCCCAAGGTGTTCCCGAATGGCAGTGTGAACATTTTGGCGTAAGATATTCGCTCTGAATGTACTGGAACATTCCGGCGTTGATGCTGCCTGCGTTGATGCGGATGGTGTCGCGGGAATCCTTTTCGTCGGTGGTCAATTCGTGCTGCCAAAGAGTTATCATACGTTGGCGGATGCGGTTTAAGACGGTGATTTCGAGGTAGTTGACGGTCTGCGGTATGCCGCCGAGAGTGATTTTGGTAGAGCCGTTTTGGGCGGGGATTATTTGCTTGGTGATTTCGGAATATTCGGCAATGTCCTTGTCGTTGCGCTGCGCCTCAAAACCCGAAAGAGTTACAGAATACCCGTCGGGCCAACTCTCTGTACCCGAAATATTTACATCGACGGCTACCTTGATGCCTTCCTGTTGGTAACTGTATTTTTCCACGATGTCGCCGTCGTCGCAAGCGGCAAGACAAAGCACCGAAAGTATTATTAATAAAAACTTTTTCATAATTCTATTTTTAATTGACAATTGACAATTGACAGTTGACA
>CAJOJG010000008.1 GCA_905234655.1 uncultured Bacteroidales bacterium | reverse complement strand
GATAGGCTACTCCGGCATGCCAATCTTCAGCGACTTCCACGCCAAGTACATCAAATACCACAACCAGTACTTCTGGCAGAACGTACAAGAGGCATGGAAGAACACAATCGAGATACAGTCAGAAGCGCTCAACCTCGCCCTCAGCGAAATATCAAAAACCATCAAGACCGACGGCATAAACCTCCTCTACAAAGGCTACTCGTGGTGGACTACAAAAGGCAACTGCGACCTCTACAACGCGTCATACACAAACGGATCCTCTGACAAGGAACAGAACCTCCACAAAGCCCAATACAATACCTACAGCAGTAAAATCTACACATTCGACGTCGACTGCCGATATATGGGCAAAGACAGCCGCGGTTACAACGAATTCTTCAACGAGAACAAATACCGTTGGGTAATCCGTCACGCAACAGGCAAAGACCTCAACAACGGCATACAGCCCGCCGCCACAGCCGAAATACAAGGCGTTACCGAAGTATACCGCTATTACTCTTACTATCCTGATGAAAAAGCCCGCAAAGGCGACAACAACGGCAACGGCCCGGAAGTATCCGTAGCCATCACCAGAAACGAAATTGTCGACGACGTTACAAAGCAGGATATCTCCGAATTCAGAGGAGGAGTGGCCCACTACTGGTCTGGCGACGTATATAAAGACGAAAAAGGACACCGCTGGTTCGTCGTTTCTATGGCTGGCAATCCAAATGACCTCAAAGACAAGGAACCTGCGCCTTATAGCGAACTCGTATCATTCGACGGACTTGAGGTAAGTTCCGATGGGAAATACATCACCAACCTCGGCACCCTCCAACAGACAGTCAGGGCAAATCTTTTCCTCCACAATATATGGGAGAATACCTCAGCTGCGGGATTAAACGGACGAGGTTATTTTAGTAAGATAGCCGCCCATATCTTCGAGCATACCGGAGTGGACCTCACCACATTGTACCAAACGGTAGTAGCTAAGAGCAAAGATTCTCGCAACCCCACGAGCCTTGCTACAATAGCATATTCCGACCCCGACAAGAATTCCACCTCAAACGGACAACCCCTCTTGCGTTACTTGTTTCCCATCGACTTAAGCAATGCAGAGCCGCCGGTATATTATTGGCAGCATTATGTAACCGAACCCGACGTGAAATCGGAGGCATACACGGAGACACAATACAGCACTGCCCCAATCTATCTGCAAGATGTCGCCCAAGAACAGAAAGTAGAGGCCTACGCCCCCGACTTCTACTCGAATCAGCCGCTATATAAAGGGTACGTTAACGGAAACACCCGCAAATTCCGCTCAAAACCCGACAAACAGGCGACTACTATTTCCAACTATTTCTACGACTACGACAAGTGGAACAAGTGGGACACTGACCAACACCCGACCGATATGTGGCAGGAGCCGGTGCTGATGTTCCGCGTTACGGCGGTATATGACCGTGGCGTACATGGCTACTCGACCAAAACCGTTGACGGACACACCCTCACCCTCGTAAGTCAGCTTGATGCATATGTAAATGTAGGCGCAGATGAAGACCCAGAATTTCCTGACATTGTGAAAGCAGCATACTCAGGCTTGGATGGAGAATGGTCCAGTTGCCATCAACAAACCAACTATTGGGACGGCAAACTCTTCTCACATCCCACATGGCAAGAGGCGTGGAAATAAGACCAACGAATTAGGCATGTATTGAAATGCCTAATTCGTTATGAAATTTTAATCACAAAAAAAATAATATAACTATGAATACATCAAAACTCATCCCCGTCCTCGCCCTCATGCTGGCGACGACACTCGCCCTTCCCTCGTGCAAGGACGACGACGACCCGAAGGACAGCGGCACAACGCCCGACACCACCGGCACAGAAGAAATCTCCGCCGAAGACAAGGCCCTCGACCCGTATGGCAAGGCCACAGAGAAAGCGATGACCCTCTACGGAATCCTCAACCAAGTATCCGGCGTCGACTCCCTGCCCGACGACTGGGCGACAGCATCCTTCGCCGCCACAATCGGCGACAAGGACGGCGAAGACGGCGCGCTGACAAAGACCGTAGCCGCCGAGACCGCAGCGCAAGTCATCGCACGATGGAACTCCCTCACAGGACAGAACCTCGACACGACAGCCACATCAGGCTCATGGAACTACGACGGAATAGGAACGATGTCCCTCTCCGTAGGCGGAGACAACCCATTCGCCACAATCAGCATCCAAATCCCGCAGCTCCAGCTCGAGAAAATCAACTTCGTGACCGCCGCACAGCTCGGCGAAAACGCATCTACATTCACCCCATACTACGAGTACGGCGACGTCGTGAAGGACAAGGACAACTGCTACTGGGTCTGCGTACGCCCCGCGAATGCGAACAAAGGCAAAAAGCACTCCCACTGGGTAAGCCTCCAGATGACCACAGACAACTTCAAGACATACAAGGCGACATCCTCACGCGGCAAACACGTCGTACCAACAAAACTCGGCAACAGCGTCGAGAACCTCACCTACTTCGCCGAGCTCCTCGGTGTCCTTGTCGACCCCGACAACTACACGGACAACTGGTTCACGGGCGGCGTTCGCAAACACGGGCTCTGCGACCTCGACAACGACCTCTACACACCCGATTATATTAAGGCTCTCGCCAATCTTTGGGACAAAAGGGACATTTGGGGCATGGTAACCGGCTCCATCGGGAAGGGCTACTTCAGCACCCAAGCCAAAAACAAAACCCTCACATTTTTCTACAACGGCTACTCCTCATTCGGCGTTACGATGACACTCTGGACGGCCACTTTCAGCGGCGTCAGCCTCTCCACCACGCAGGCAAGCGAACGCAAATGGAAAATGGCTAACGCAAAGTTCGACATCAATGACTACATAGAGACCGGCTTCGCCGGAAACAATTGTACCATCGGCCCTATATTTGCAGTCGCAGTCCGCTACAAGGAATACACCGGCGCGCCGGACAAGCGGGCATCATTCGCCACTGACGACGTACTCCTCACCTCCGAAGTACAACAAGCAGCTAAAGACATCACAGTCTCGGCCACGCCCACTGTAGGCTCCGTAATCGGCGCAAACAGAAAATTCTACAAGACCATCGCCGACGCCAAAAACGACAACACCAACCCACTCGGACTCGTAGTTTACGTTGACGATATAGGCGGCAAAAACCTCGCTATGGCACTCGATGAATTGGATCCAGATTCTTGGTCGGACGAAGAAGCCGTATCTAAATTTGGTGTATCGACAATAACAGACGTTACCGACTTAGAAAAAATCAAAGCCGCATCAAGTGGTTCTACAGACGGCAGAAGGCTCGCCAACAGTACAGTAGGCAACAGCGAAGCCGCCATCAAATGTTGGGCTTACCAAGCCTTCGACCAAGACACCACTCAATGGTTTTTGCCATCGGCAAGCGACGTTCTAAAAACGTTCCCAAATACTCTTTTCTATGAAGCAGAAACAGCGGCATTTATATACACGAACGTTGAACTAACCAGAATGGGCTACATCACAAAATATTACCACAATATGTTCCGTGCAATAGACCCATCCTACGACAAGGGCGACTTGGAGACCATCACTTTCTGGACAAGTACTCTATGGAAAGACGGCAATACCTACACGCCAATCAGAGTTAAAATCTCGACCGCTGGCATGTCATTCGGCGGCAGCCTGGACTTCGAAACGGTCAAGGCAACCGACGAACGCCCCGTCCGACCCTTCATGGCATTCCAAAACATAACAACCAATAATTAATAATTAACAACAACAATCATGAAAAAAAATTCACTAATCCCCGTCCTCGCCCTCATGCTGGCGACGACACTCGCCCTTCCCTCGTGCAAGGACGACGACGACCCGAAGGACAGCGGCACAACGCCCGACACCCCCGTAGTCGAGCTCAACCTCGACGAGAACCTCGTCAACAAGGGCATCGAAGTAGCCTACGACGCCAAGTCGTACTCCCTGCCCGTAACCGCCACCGGCAAATGGTCAGCAGCAATCGACGCCGACTGCGACTGGGCGGCCATCGACGACAACGATGTAGAGTACGACGGCAACAAGACCGTCGTCATAACCATCGACCCCAACTACTCCGCCGCCTCCCGCTCGACCGTCATCTACATCTCCAAGGACGGCGACGACGAGATAATGGAAGTCCCCGTCTCACAGCGCGGCAGCGACGCAAACAGCGCACAGGCATTCGCCGGCAAAGGTCTCGGACACGGCGCGGACTACGACTACGTGCTCAACACAAAGGAAAACAAGAAACGCCGCGTACTCCAGGACGCAAAGATTGCAAACGGCGAAATGGAAGAGAAGGACAAGGAAAAATTCGACCTCACAAAAATCTTCAAGGGCAACTGCGTATTCAACCTCGATGCTATCGAAAAACTCGTAAAAGATGGTAAAATCGAGCAGAACGCATACATAGAGGATCCATTGGAAGTCTCCAAACTCGAAGTGTCGCTCCTCGACTCATGCCTCACTCAGGACAAGAAAATCGCCGCGTCTATCGAGGTAAACGTCTCGCTCGGATTCCTCGAAATTCAGGCCAAAGCCGACTACTTCGGCGACAAAAAGGAAAACAGGACATACGTGGACTACTTCATCCAACGTTCCGCGCCGATGTACCACGCATACATCTCCGAAGACGTAATCAAGGCATACGCCGAAGAAGCCTCAGAAGCGGAATTTGAAGATATGGAGGAGAAGTATGCCGCCATCGACCAACAAATACTCAACTACAAAATCGCCAACGCAAGAAACCCCAAAAACAAGGGCGACTCCACACTCACCAAAGCGCAGCAAAAGAAGATTGACGCGGCATACAAGAAAATCGAAAAGCCCACATACGGCGGCGTATTCTCCGTGGGCTTCGCCGACAAATACTTCAAACTCTACGAGGCTGTCAACAACGAGAAATACGCAACCGCAAACCAAATCCTCGCACAGCTGGACGACGGATACGGACCATTCTACATCTCCGGCGGCAACTGGGGCGGCTCCATCAACATGCACATGATGGTGGACAACGACGACCTGGAAGGCGAAACCCGCGTCGGCGCATCGCTCGGCGCAGACATAATGAGCATGGTGGACATACAAGGTTCTGTGCAATACTCTGACAAAGGCTCGACGATACTCCACAACATGAAACTCGACCTCGAGATTTACGGAGGGAACGCCAATGAAGTGGCAGACAGCGTCTTCAGTCTCTTGACGAGCAAAAATCCAAACGACTACTCCAAGATACAGAACTTCCTCAAAGGATGGGTAAGCTCAATGGAATCAAACGACTTCCAGACAAGCAAAGCAATGCCTATCTCGTTCACCATCACCCCGATATGGAACCTCTTCACCGACGAATACACCCAGGAATACGCACGCCAATACTTCATTCTTAAATACAAGGACAGCGGCATACTCACCTACCTCGGAATCGCAGCCGGCAACAAAGTGTCAGTCGAAGACATCCTCAACGCAGCCGAGTTTGTGGACGAATAATCCAGAACGCGGACTGCTCTCCCGCCCACATTCTAATACGCTCTTTTAAAAAAATTACTGACAAAACGGACAAATATACCACATTTTCCGCGACTTCCCTCGTGGAAAATGTGTATATTAACTTTGTTTGTTTACACCATATCAACCTGGTGGTTTGTTTTCTATCAAGACTTCTTCAGCGTTCCGTTTTGTCAGTTTTTTTTAACATGACGCTCTCATATACAGACCATAAAAACTGAATAACAAATGAAAACGATAAGCATCTTACCATCACTCATCGCCCTGTCGCTCGCCCTCGCCGCCTGCGACAAGGATGCCGGCTTGCTTTCTCAAGCCACACAGCAAGCATCCGTGTCCGAAACCGACGACGACACCACAGCCTTCCGATGGGTGCGCTCGAAAGACCTCTCCACGCGAAACTCCTTCATCAAGACTTTCGGCGTGGGATATTCATACAACGCGGTACGGGGGGAATACTGCAACTGGAAAGACATCAGATGCCAAGTCGTAAGCCGCTCGGAGTTGCGCAAGTACGAGAAAGACAACTCTTATAAACTCTTCCACTCATACCAGATGGAACAAGTCTCATCGACATTCAACTTCTACTACTCACTGCGTGACTACGTGGCCAACGTAACCATAGACTCCAAGAAGGAAATCAACCTCGGCCTCTACAACGGCAAATTCCGCAAGACACAATACGTAATAGAAAACGGCGTACAACAAAAAATATACTATGTCCGGAACGACTACCGCGAACTCGGCAATCAGCATCTGGAAGAAGACAACATAATCACCGCCATCGACGACGGCGACTTAGAGTTGCTCACCACAAGTTTCATAAACGCCGTCTATCACATCGCCGACACAGAACAGGAAAACTTCGCCGTCGTCGATTCGTTCATCAACGTCTATGGAACACACGTAATCACCAACGCATCGCTTGGCGGAACACTAAAAATAGACATCCACAACGATGTATGGCGTTTTTCCGACGACGCCAGCGAAGAAGAATGGTCGCAGCAAGACTTCCTATTCGCATACTCCGACAGAGAAGAAAAGCGCAAAAACTCCGCCCTCTTCAAATTTCTCGACAACAGCCGCGTCGAAATCTCCGCCGTCGGCGGCGACCAGTCGACACTAAGCAACATACTCGGCGCCACCAAGTACGACGGCTCACGGGACATCAACCTCGACGCTATCGACCACTGGACACAGTCGCTCGTATACGACCCAGACAACGAGGCGGCATCCAACGTGGAACTCATCAACATGCAGGTAACGCCCATCTGGCGTTTCATAGAGCCGCTTGACGAAGAAGTCGCCATACGTGTAAAGGCCGCCATACTCCAAGACGCCGCCATCCTGCAGTCGCTCCTCGGCGACCGCACATTCTTCAGCACATCGTTCAGCGTCAACTACCCCCAAATCTCCTGCCAGTACCGCCACAGCACCGGCGAGTGGAAAACATACACAGAAACCAGCCCATCGGTAGTCAACATCGTCGCAAACGGCAAGTACGTCGCCACAGTATGCCACGAGACCATAGACAGCTTAGACCTCGCCATCGCATACCCAATTTACGAAGGAGTCATAAACCTCGCCTGCGGCCTCGGCGTGGACACAAGCGGCACTGCATACCGTGCCAGGTGGATTAACGGCAACATCCACCTATTGGAATTAGCCCCAGAGGACGTGCCTCAGACATCTGTATTCTACGTCAACGCGGGCGAAATCACACTCACCAAGCGCGACGACATAATCTATTCGCCATCGACGGCATACCCCTACATCGAACTCAGCGGCGGCGTGCTGCCCGACGGCGGCTACTCGTCGACACCATACCCAGTCACCAAATCGGGCAAAGACTTCCTATGCGACGCGCCGTCGTCGTTAGAAAAGCCGATTGTAGGC
Organism: uncultured Bacteroidales bacterium; assembly: GCA_905234655.1. GTDB lineage: Bacteria > Bacteroidota > Bacteroidia > Bacteroidales > UBA3824 > UBA3824. Next base: position 59,577 of record CAJOJG010000008.1, on the reverse strand, counting down.
TGGACATACGACAACGGCTCATCGTCGTGGAAACGCGACTCAACATACGTATATATCTTCAACCCCAACGAATTGAAGTAAAACCCTTAGCCATGAAACGATTACTCTACATATCAATCCTGACGCTCCTCGTCCTCTCCGCCTGCCACAAGGACAAGGACGACAGCATCGTCCCTACGCCCGACCCGATGCCGTCTGCTGACGACTTTTCCGTGGCAGTGACGCTCGGCGCAGACGACGACGGCGACGTTATATTCGCCGCCCGGGCGTCATACGAGCGCATTATAGTTACATTCACAGGCTACGACCCCGCCACCGACGGCAAAATCCTCGTCTCCACCAGCGACACTTGGTTCACCCTCAATACCGACACACTACCGCCCGATAATGTAGTCAGCATAACGACCACCGACAACGACGACCGCCGCCGCACCGCGACCCTCAATTTCGCCACGACACTCTCGTCGTCCAAAACCGCCTCAATCCCACTTACCCAACTGTCCCCATACGACAGCGACAGCAATGGCGGCGATGCCGAATCGGTATGCTACATCGGCTACGGATACGACATTTTTAAGGCATACGAAAGCCCCATGTCGGTCAAGAAGACAAAAGCAATCATCGACCTCGACCGCCTGCGCGAAAAAACCGGCTACCTCGGATTCGACCCAATCCAAGACTGCAGCCTCGCCCGCACCGAAAGCAAATACATCGTCAGCACAAGCATATACGCATTTGCCGAAGAACTCACTAATTCGCAGACAAAATCCTCAGTTTCCATAAACGGCTGCCGCGAGGACTGCAAGACCGTCGAAAAACTATGCTCCGGCAACATCCATGAAAACAACTTCGCACGCGGCAGCATACTCAAGACCGTCGCCTCGAAATCCATGGACAGAGGCGCATTGCTCGACCTCCAGGCAGAAGACGAAATGCCATGGACGGCGGACTTCGCGCTCCGCGTAGAAGAACTCATACGAAACTCCAGCGACAAGTCCGCGCTACTGGCCACAGTCAACAAAATAATCAACGAGTACGGCACGCACATCGTCATCCAGACCGACCTCGGCGGACGCCTGGACTACACCTTCTCCATGGCAAAACAGACATCGACAAACTCTGTCGCCGAACTCCGCGAGGAAATCGACTACACATTCGGCCGCACGAAACGCGACGACCGCACCCCCGAGTTCCAGTCAACGCCATCGTCTGACAAGAACGCGACATCAGCCATCACAATCCGCGGCGGCGCCCAAACCCAACGCGACATCATCAAAAACGCGACAAACACACTCTCCGCACACGCGCAACTCAACCTCGACGACATCAACCGCTGGGCTAACACCATAAACCCGGCACCAAACTCCGAGGTGAAAATAACCGACAACCTCGACGTGGTGCACTTCGAATTGATACCGATTTGGGAACTCCTGCCTCAGCAGTTCCGCGACATATACCTCAACGCCGTCCTCGCGCTCGTGGACGAGAGCGACAACAAGTTCGACGCAGAAAAACTCCACATCGACATATACGACATCGACCTGACGCAAAGGGAACTCACCGACTTCACCAACGACGGCACCCTCTGCAAAATCCTCTACATCGACGACGCGCCGATTGTGCAAATATGTTCCGAGTATGTCCCGAAAATCCGCACAGACCGCCGCGTGACGGTGATATACCCGATCCACGACAACAAAATCAAGATGAACCAGGGCATTTTCATCGGCGACGGGCAGAACCAGCCCGCCTTAGTGGGATTTTCCAACGACTATTCATACGTCTACCCAATCGACTCGCTCCCGATGGACAGGATACTCAAGCGGATCTACTACATCGGCGGCAACTTGTCCCTCAAAAACTACGGCATCAACGCCCTCAAAAACCGCACGCACACAGTGATGGACGACAATCTGATTCTCTTCATGGACAACGACGACAACCCGCTCCACATCCACCCAATCGTCAAAATCGGCGCAAACTTCTGGACGCGCCACGACATCGACCACGAGATGATGTTCACCGTATATGACGAAGAGGATTATTACGAAAAGATGTATGACGGCGTGATGTATGTCCGCGCGCAGTACGACAACGCCTCCGAGTTCAAGTTATACAACTCATGGACATGGGGCTACAAGCCAAACACGTTCTTCGAAGGCAATCCGAACTTGCGGTGGTACATGCCTACACCCGCGCAGGTGCAAGGCCTCTACAAATTTCTCGGCTTCAACCCAAAGGCTCTGTTCAAAGGCGAGATGTCCGGCTTCAACGCCGAGTTCAACGGCTACTACGGGCAAACCGACGTATTGAACGGCAACGCGTATTTCAGCGACAACACCAACAAACTGCGCCATAAAGGCACTGTCAGCGTCATCCCGTCAAAATCTTCAAGCAATGTCGCCGACGCCTGCATAATGGTTTTGGACAAAAACTACAACATGTACCTCGTCAGCGACAATACGACCTCGGGAAGCTACGCGACCACCTGGCGCAAAAACTACTACACACTGCGCCCAGTGCGCGGATATATGTACGACTATCCTTCATTATCAACAATAAAAAAACATTTAAAACCATGAAAACATCGACAAAACTATTGTGCCTTATGGCCATTGTGGCGGTGATGGCCACCGCCTGCAAAGACGACGACAAGGACGACACCACAACACCCGGCCAAAACGGAGTGGAAATCGAGGACGGCAAGATTGCGCCCGCAAGCCTCACAAACGACGAGCAGCACCTACTCGACCAGCAGCAGGCGATATTGAACATCCTCTCTAACCTCACCGACTTCGACCTCTCCAACATCAACGGCAACCCGCTCGACAAGTCCTACCAGCCCACATACGGCGAGGTGAGGGACGAGGCGAAGCCGCTTGTAAGGTCTGTAAAGTGCGAGACCGCCGACGACGCGCAGAAGATGTTCCTCAGCATCGTCAACACCGACACCCTCGTGACCGCCACAAGCGACGGCATGGAAATCACGCTCAAAGACATGCCCCTCTTGGCAAACGGCGACAAGGTGTCGTTCGGCGCTCTCTCGTTCCACAAAGGCGACGGCGCACAATCAGTCGGATACATTGACGTAGACGTGAAGTGCATACCGACGTTGGAACGCATAGATTTTGTCCCCGAAAGCGCATGGGGCGACAATGCCTCGACATCAGGCACCCCGTACCGCGTCGGCGACCTTGTGCTCTACGACCCGCCATCACCGAAATATTGCACCGGCTACTACCTATGTGTGTCACAGAGTACCAACGGTACTAAGAACGGACTCCTCGTCCACCTGTGCGAAGGCGACAAGGGCGGCGACGAGACCATAAACCTCGACGGCGACAAGCAGGGCTGTTGGAAACCCTACAACAACGACCACGGATTCGTAGCCTCTGTCCTCGACTGTTCCATCTACATCGGATTCCTCGCCACAAAAAAAGCACTGGTAAAAAAAATCAAGCAATACCTCAATGGCGAAATGACAAAGAAACCGACAAAATCAGGCAAACTGTGGCACGTAATGCCGGGCGGCTTCAACAACAACTCCAACGTGGTGTACACCGGCTCGACAGGGGCACGGATTATATATAACGCATGGTTCGGCTCATACGCATGGATTCCGGCATACGACTACCGCCACTGCGCCTATTACTTCGTGCCGAACGGCTGCACAAGCGACGGACAATGTTGCTCCGGCGAACAGAAATATGTCAAGGACAGCGACTGGAACAGCACCAATTTCTACGCAATCAATGTAATCCGCTTTGCCGACCAGGAAATCTCCGGCACGACCATAGAATATTCACCATTGACGGACGCGGAAAACTAAACTACACATAAACAGCACGATATATGAAAATTCTGAAACTCATGCTCGTAGTGGCAGTTCCGCTACTACTACTCGCCGCCTGCAACAAGGACGACGACGCTTCCACCGAACCCGACACGCAAGCCGCGCCGAAAGTCAACATACTGACCGTATTCGCACCCGGACAACTCGGCGACATGGGATACGCCGACCTCGTGCTAAAAGGCGTAAACGCCATCGAAAACGACAGCACGGCAAACATCCGCTTGGATTACATAACGGCAAACGACATCGAATCCCTGCAAGAATGGATACTATGGTGGGCGAAGGAATACACGGTAGCGCAAGACGGAACGCCATTCAGCCGCCGCCTGCTCGTAATGACCGAACTCTACATGGCGAAGTGGTTCTCCACGCTGACCGGCTCGCTAAAACAGGGCGACGAAGTCCTGCTCCTGAAGGCAAGCGAGGACGACATTAAGAAAGCCGCGCAAATCTTAGGCGACAAAATCCCCGTCTACGGGCTCAACATTTCAGCGGCCGGCTCAGTCCGCTACTACGCAAAAGTTTACACTGACTTCCTCGAAACCTGCAAACAGTCCGGCCACAAGAAAAACATCGGCCTATACCGGCTTTACGGCGACGCGACCGGCCTATACCGCGACAGCATCGCCGAAACCCTCCAAGAAATCTTCAACCAGCCCGTGCCAGCCGAACACATCCTTAGCGAAGAAAGCGGACTGTACAACACCGAACTCTCATACAACACGTTCCAGGAAGCCTACAAGACATGCTCGGAAAGCCTTTTCAGCCGCGCCGAAAAAGACCCATACGACATATTCAGCATACTGGACTTCGGCTCGTCGAACAGCGGGGCAAAATTCAGCCTCATGGGGCGCAACGACTATTACACGCTCCTGCCCGTGATGCTCGACACCGACGGCTCATGGCGGACGGGACACTTCTGCATTAACCGCCACTTTGACTTGGCGGTGACTAACTGGCTCAAAAAATGGTGCAAGACCCAGCCGTCCGAAATGCCCGCATACGAAATCCACGGCGACTGGGACGGCTACACCACCAACAACATCGACACACTGATAATCAACTACAAAATATCGCAACTAAATGGAACGAAATAAAATACTCATACTGCTTGCAGCCTTCATAATGGCACTATACGGCTGTAAGAACGACGACGACACCCCCTCCCCCGCCCCCGTCCAAACCGCCGAGGAAACCACCGTCAACGTGGACGTGATACTCCCCAAGTCGATCCAAGCCGCGTGGGCCAACTCGATAGACTGGGCGATGGAAAACATAACAGGCGCACAGAGGAACCTCGACCGCAAAGTCGTCCTCAACCTCCGCTACCACGACGAGGACACCGAGGACATCGACAAGCTTGCATACGCCCTCACCCACCCCGAGGAAGGCGACGACACCTGCCACGCCATAATCGGCCCCTACCACTCCTCAAACGCAAAAACGATTCTCCGATACGCCGACCGCAACCGCCTGCCGGTGATAATGCCCACCTGCACCGGCGCGGAACTCCAAAGGACAAATTCAAAAAGCACTTTCGCATGGTTCCTGACAGAGAGCGACGTCACGCAGTGCGAAATGATGGTGTCCGTCTCGGCAAGCACCGACCACAAAAAAATCGCCCTCGTATACAGCGACGACGAATACGGACAGTCCTTCCGCGACTGGTTTGGCTACTACGCCGCCGAACACCAGCTTAAATTATGCGGCGACGGAATGTTGGCGTACAAAAAAAGCACCGACATCTCGTCATTCTTAAACTCAATAAAAGCCGACTACGAAAACAGCGGCGAAGACATGATGATATGCCTCGCGCTTTCCGACGGCGGCTACTATGAAGATTTTACAGACAAATTGAAAAACTGGAACCATGAATACAACGGCGACTACGAATATTGGATGTACTACGAAATAATGGGCTCCGACGTTGCATTCGACGACGACGTCATCGGCAACGACAATGTGCACCTGTCGCACGGCATAACGCCATACGGTTCGCCCACATTCGGATTTCCACAGATGTATGAATCTAAGTTTGGCTCTATGCCGAAGATTGGTTACGCCCAGATTTACGACGCGCTTGAACTGATAGCCCTCGGCGCGTTGCACCAAATTGTCAACGGCGAGACATGCCTTGTGAACGGTGTCCAGGTCTCCTACAACGAAAAACCCTTTGGCCCCGGACTTACCGACCATATCCGCAGCGTCGTGTCTTCCCCAAATGGCTCGGAGACGACAGGATGCACCCTCGATGGTCTTACATACGCCTTCTCCGAAATTCTCGAAGGCCGCGACATCGACCTGATCGGTGCCACCGGCGACCTCAAGTTCGACAGCGAGACTTCCACCAAAATCCTCAACACCACCTACTTGTTTTGGGATTACGCATACGATGACAACAACAATCGTATATGCCGGCCAATGGCATACCTCAGCACAACAGGCTCTTTTGGACAAGCGTCCACGTCGCTCGTTTGGGAAATGGACAAGCGTTGGAACCAGCAAATCGACGACATCAGCGTCAACCACGCCCTGCCCGCCCTCACCGACCGTTGGGCAGTGGTAATCAGCCCCTCAACCACGTGGGCCAACTACCGCCACCAGGCCGACGCATTCGCCATGTACCAGACCCTGCGCAGCCACGGCTACGACGACGACCACATAGTCCTCATCGTTGAAGACAACCTCGCCGACGACAGCCACAACATCTACCCAGGCGAGATTTTTGTAGAACGCAACGACAATGGCAGCACCAGCAACCTATTCGCCAACGACAACGTCCGCCTTGACGCCGTAGTCGATTACCATTTCAGCGACCTCACCCAAGACGACATCGCCGACATAATGCTTGGGCGTAAGAGCGACCGCCTGCCCCACGTCATCAGCCCAACATCGGGCAGCGACGTAGTGTTCTTCTGGTCAGGACACGGCGGCAGCCAGGACGGTCCGCTCTGGGGCAACGAGGACGCGCGTCAATATTTTGGTTCACAGCGGATTCGCAACATCGTCAAAGAGATGGACGACAACGACATGTACCGGCGGATTCTCTTTGCGGTAGAGACCTGTTACAGCGGCAAATGGGGCGAGGCACTCGACGGCTTGTCCGACGTACTCGTTCTGACCGCCGCCACACCGGCCGAAACCTCAAAGGCCGACATGTACGACTCTAAGCTTGGCGTATATCTCTCAAACGCCTTTGCCCGCACCTTCCGCCGCCAGATTAACCAATCCCCGGACATCACCGTCTACAACCTATACCGCGAACTTTTCAAGACCACAAAAGGCTCGCACGTAAGCCTCTACAACCAACAAAACTACGGCTCGGTATACAGCGAGACGATGAAAGAATTTTTGGAATAAAAGTCATTTTATCGCTTCGCGAGAAATCTGATAAGTCAGCTTTTCTACAGCCTCGGCAATAGCCTCCGCATCATAGCCACAAAGTTTATAAAGGTCTTGTGGCGTCCCATGCTCAATAAAGCGGTCAGGTATGCCGAGGCGTTTTATTTTGGGATAATAGCCATTATCAGCGCAAAACTCAAGCAACGCGCTGCCAAAACCGCCTTGTAGGGCATTGTCCTCGACAGTGACAATCTTATCGAACTTCGCCAAGATACAGTGCATCAGACCCTCGTCGAGCGGCTTTACGAACCTCATGTCATAATGCGCCGGACGGATACCGCGCCCGGACAACAGCCCGATGGCTTTCGTGACCTCATAACCGATTGTGCCGATGGAGATTATAGCCACCTTCTCACCGTCAGCGACCATGCGACCGCGCCCAATCTCGATTTCCTCGAAAGGCTTTTGCCAGTCGGAGTTATGCCCATTGCCACGGGGATAGCGGATTGCAAACGGACACTTGGCATGTTGAGCCGTGTAGAGCATGTTGCGGAGTTCAATCTCATTCATCGGCGCGGCGACGACAAGGTTTGGAATATGGCGGAGATACGAAATGTCGAACGCGCCCTGGTGAGTCACACCGTCCGCGCCGACAAGCCCCGCCCTGTCAAGGCACAGCACGACATGGAGCCGTGGAATGCACACATCATGGATTATCTGGTCGTAGGCGCGCTGCATGAACGTCGAATAAATATTGCAGTACGGCAACAATCCCTGCGCAGCCATGCCCGCCGAGAATGTCACGGCGTGTTCCTCGGCAATGCCGACGTCAAAAACACGGTCGGGGAACTTCTCAGCCATGATGTTCAACGAACAGCCCGTAGGCATCGCCGGCGTAACACCGACAATGTCAGGGTTCTCCTGCGCCAGCTCCGTGACCGTAATGCCAAAAACATCCTGATATTTCGGGCCCTGGGGCTTTGGCGTGGGGGCTTTTTGCCCAGTCTCGATGTCGAACGCCACACTCGTCGCGTGCCACTCGGTCTGGTTCTCCTCGGCGAACTTATAGCCCTTGCCCTTCGTCGTCAAAACATGCAACAACTTCGGTCCGCGTATGTTGCGCAACTCGGTAAGCACATCGGCGAGATGCGTCACGTCATGTCCGTCTATCGGGCCGAAATACCTGAATCCCATGCCCTCGAAAAGGTTGCTGCGCTTCATGACAGACTGCTTGATGCCGCTCTCGACCATTGAGATAAAGCTCCTCGCCCTTGGGCCGAGCCTCTCGAACTTGCCCAAAGTGTCCCAAACTTCCTTCTTAATACGGTTGTAGGTGCGCGACGTGGTTATGTCGAGGAGATAGTCGTTCAACGCGCCACGGTTTTGGTCGATGGCGATGTGGTTGTCATTAAGAATCACTAACAAGTCCGAACGCTGGATTCCAGCATTGTTAAGTGCCTCAAACGCCATTCCGCCGGTCATGGAGCCGTCGCCAATCACAGCGATAACGTGCTGGTCGGCATGCCCGAGCTGGCTCGCCGCCACTGCAAGCCCCAACGCGGACGATATTGACGTGCTGGCGTGTCCGACGGTAAAGGCATCGTACACGCTCTCGTCACGGTTCGGGAACGGGCTGAGACCGTGCAAGTTACGGAGAGTGTTGAACATTTCCTTACGGCCGGTAAGAATCTTGTGGGCATACGCCTGGTGTCCGACGTCCCACACAATCTGGTCGTATGGCGTGTTATAGACATAATGCAACGCCACAGTAAGTTCCACCACGCCCAGCGTCGCGGCAAAATGCCCTGGATGCTTGCTGATGACCTCAATGACATACTGCCGCAACTCGTTACAGAATTGCGGCAACTTCTCCTTCGGAATCTTCTTCAAGTCGTCGGGATAGCTCACAAGGTCAAGCAGTGGATATGTGCTGTTCATATTTGCGTAGTGGTTTTATCAAAAAACAGCGCAAATATACTAAATATTGGGCGAAATTTTCCAAAATTAATGCTAAATTTGCGTTTTCAAATCATAAGAATACCAAACAAAGTCTACAGATGAAAGAATTTTGGCTCATAATACGCAAACTGACAGCAAGAAAGGCTCTGAACGCAGCGGCGCGCTCGGCAGCCGTGGCACTCAGCCGCATGACTGGCCGGTACGTCAACATCGGGATGCCGTGGTCATACTCGATAGAGCCATGCGACATCTGTAACCTCAAATGCAAGGAGTGCGTCTCCGGGCTTGGCGTAATACGCCGTAGGCGCGGCCGCATCGACATGGACGAGTACCGTATGGCGGTCGACAGCATCGCGCCATACGCCATGAACCTTTTCCTGTACTTCCAGGGCGAACCCACACTCCACAAGGATTTTGCGGAGATGGCGCGCTACGCCCACGAGAAGGGCATCTTCACCGCCACTTCGACTAATGGCCACTACCTCGACACGCAGACTTCGGAGCGCATAGTGGCCTCCGGCATTGACAAAATAATAGTGTCGCTCGACGGCTATGACCAGGAGACATACTCGTCGTACCGCGTCGGCGGCGACTTCGCGCAGGTCGTCACTGGCATACGCACACTTGCCGATGCCAAACGCCGCCTTAACTCCCAAACGCCCATCATCGAGGCGCAGACGCTTGTCACAAAGATTAATGAAAAAGGTCTTGACGCAGTGCGCAAAATCGCCCTGGAAGCCGGTGCCGACCGCCATGTCCTCAAGACGATGCAGATAGAGAATGACGAGGATTTTGAGACTTTCAAGACCACCATCGACCGCTACTCGCGCTATGACGACCAAAACCGCCTTAAAAATCCCGTGGGATTCTGCAAGCGGATTATCAATTCGGCAGTCATCACAATCGACATGGACGTCCTCCCCTGCTGCTACGACAAGGACGCATCCCTCAAACTCGGCAATCTCCGCGAATCCCCCCTGCGCAAAATCCTTAAATCTCCCCAAGCCCGCAAGATTATCTCCACCATTGAATCCGACCGCGCCTCCCGCCCCGCCATCTGCCAAAACTGCGGCGGATAGGACATCAAAGATTTGTGGAAACTCGTTTGTTAAATATCGACAGAATCATGCGCTATCACAAGACCATAACCCTAAAAAATTCGTCTCTCTGCACCCTGCGAAACGCCGACTTCAACGACGGCGCGGCGGTGCTCGAAACATTCCTTTTGACCCATAGTCAGACGGATTTCCTGTTGTCGTACCCCGACGAAAACACTTTCACTGCCGAGGACGAGGCGCGTTATCTCAAAGAGAAGTCATACAGCCAAGATGAGATTGAAATCCTCGCCGAAATCGACGGCAAAGTGGTCGGAACGGCAGGCATTTCAAAAGTAGGACGGCATTGCAAGGTAAAGCACCGCGCAGAATTTGGCATCGGAATCGACCAAAAATATTGGGGACTGGGCATTGGCAAGGCACTCACCGGAGCCTGCATCGAATGTGCAAGGGTGGCGGGTTACCGGCAGTTGGAACTCGAATGTGTAGCCCAAAACCATGCCGCGTCGAACCTATACCGACGGTTTGGCTTCGTAGAATATGGTCGCAATCCGATGGGGTTCAATTCGCGGATTTCGGGGTATCAAGAGTTGGTCTATATGCGGAAAGAATTGTAGGATTTTTTTGCAATTTGCCAATAATCCGTTATCTTTGCCGAGACAATCTCAAAAAAGACGAAGAAGATGGCACAAGTTGTAAACCCCATATACGACACCGTGTTCAAGTACCTGATGCAGGACGAGAAGGTTGCCAAGGTGTTGATAGGCAACATCTTGAAGACCAAGGTGGTGTCAATCCAGATGAACAACAACGAATATTCGGCGATGCTGCCCGACGGCAAGAAGATGTTCAAGTTGGATTTTTCCGCCACAATCCTCACCCGCAGCGGCAAGCACCAGCTTGTGCATATTGAAGTCCAAAAGGCGTTGGAAGAGGGCGAGATAATGCGTTTCCGCTCGTACCTCGGCGCGATATACATGGACCAGACCAAAAAATATCTCGAGACCGTCAAGGACGCGCAGACCAAGACTGAAACCACCGTCGAGCACCCGCTGCCTATCCATTCCATATGCATGTGCCGCACAGAGCGCATTTCGGTGATGGATTCCACTGATTATATCGACGATTCGTCCAAAACTAAATACTTGGAAATCAACGAAAACGACATCAATTCATATCGTGAGACAATCGGATTGATCAACAAGACCGAAGTCAAGGCAAAATTTACGGTAGATTTCGTAAAGAGTGCGCCGTACATTCTGTCTTTTATGCAGAAATTTGGCGGTGTGTATCGGGGAAGCGAGGGATTTTCAAAAACATTGATTTTCTCGTCATGGGAAATTCAAGATGTGGATTGGTATTGGGCTGCACCTCAATTGCTTGACAATGTTAATTATGGACTGTACCCTGACAATAATACGTTGCGCAATATGGTGTATTACAACAATGTAAAGTTGGGACGGCAGCCCGCCGACCTTGCCGACGTGCTGAGTTATATGGTGTTGGGTTCGCCCGCCGTCTGCCTTTACCGTGCGCACGGCGATATGTATTGGGCGCACAACATTGCGGTAGAGTTCGTAAAATATATGCTTCTTCGGTCGATAATTCTCTCGCTCTACCGTCTTACCCTCGGTCAGCCACGTCAAGAGGAACTATTGGAATACGTATTCCGCGAGTTTGGCGACGCTGACAGAGAAGTTTTGAAAAACTTGTTTATTAATTTGAGTCCATATTCACACGATAACAATTAGCCTTATGTTCCGCCTTCTACACACCGCCGATTGGCACATCGGAAAGTCCCTCGCCGGCTACGACCGCACTGGCGAGTGGGAAGTGTTTTTCAAAAGATTAATCGATGCAATCGAAGTCGAATCCCCTGATTTGATGATAGTTGCGGGCGACGTGTTCGACAGTGCCACGCCGTCCAACGCTGCCGCTAATATGTATTACAACCTCATCGAAACCTTGCACACAAAGTTTCCAAAGCTCAAAATCGTGATTACTTCGGGCAACCACGATTCGCAGTCGTACCTCAACGCGCCAAAGGAAATTTTGCATTATTTCAACGTCGAGGTCGTGGGCGGCGTTGCTCGTAATGATGACGGGATTGATTTTGAGAAGATGATATTTGATTTTGACGATGCCATTGTGTGTGCCGTGCCGTATCTGAGGCGTGGCGACGTGATGTCGATGGGCGGCGAAAATCCCTCTGTGTCAGAGTTTTATCGGCGGATGCTTGATGCCGCAGTCAAAGTGCGCGGCGGGCGAAACATCCCGATAATTGGCGTGGGGCATCTTACCACCATCGGCGCGACGTACAGCAAGGGCGTTGAAACCACCGTTGTAGCCACGCGCGACGACGCTGTTGGCGGCCTCGAAAACATTGACCCACAGGACTTTCCCGACGATTACTCGTACATCGCGCTTGGGCATATCCATCGCCGTCAGCGGGCGGGCGACCGCGAAAATATTTGGTATTCGGGTTCGCCGATTCCGATGTCTTTTTCCGAAAAGGAATACCACAATTCGCTGACGATTGTTGATTTTGACGGCTGCCAACTCTCTGAAATCCACACCGTTGAACTTTCGCACGTCGTAAAACTTCGCCGCGTTCCCGACCGCCTTTCAGACCTCGAAACGGTCGCCGCCGCGTTGCAACAGTTGCCCGACGACGAGGAAATGTTCATCGAAGTCGCATTGAAGCCCGAATTTCGCAGCCCCGAAGTCAAGGCGCGGATTATCAACGAATTGCTAAAAAACAAAAAGGCAAAATTCTGCGGCTTCCAACTCGTGGGCATTTCGGGTGCGAGCGTCATTGGCGACGATGCCCCGATGTCGGTGGAACAGTTGCAGGCGATGGACCCGATGACCGTCATCGCCGACATCTACCGCGCCCGCATGAACACGCCTCTCACCGACCGCCACGCCCAAATGTTGCGCTCAATAATCGACGAAATCACTGTATGAATTTATCCCAAAATTAAAAGAATTTTTAAAGAATTAAAAGAAATACTTTCCAGAAATTTTGGGGATAATCAAGAAATAAATTCTTTTAATTCTTTCCCAATTCTTTTAATTTTTGGATAGAAAAACTTTAAATTTATGGTACGAAAAACCGCCGTCAGGCGGTACCCCAAAAATAATTTTTGTGAACTATGAAGATACTGAAAATCAGCATAAAAAACCTTGCGTCGTTGCCCGAGGCGGTGATAGATTTCACCGTGCCGCCGTTGGTGGATTCGCCGTTGTTTTTGATTTGCGGCGACACTGGCGCGGGCAAATCCACCATCACTGACGCAATTTGCCTGGCTTTTTATGGCAAAACACCGAGGTTCAGCGACTTGAAGGACGAGGATTTTGAAAATGACGATAATATCAAGACCGCAGATGCCCGAAACATTATCCGCAAAGGCGCGTCAGATGCGTCGGCGAAGGTGGAATTTTTGGCTGACAACGGCAATATATATATCGCCGAATGGTCTGCAAAGCGCAAGAAGTCCAATGGCAAACTGGATGAGTACAATGTAAGTCTTAGCCAAAGAAACAAAAACGGTGTAACTGAGATTGTTACGGAAAAGAAAACTGAATTTGCCAAATGGATGCCACAGCTCACCGGCTACGATTTCAATCGGTTCATCAGGTCGGTGATGTTGGCGCAAAACCAGTTTTCAAAGTTCCTCTTTGCCACCCGCGACGAAAAGTCCGCAATCTTGCAGATGCTCACCAACACCGACATTTACGAGAAGATTTCCAAGCGCGTTTTTGAAAAATTTTCTGCGGTGAAGGCTGAACTCAACGCCCTGACGCAAAACATTGCCAATCAGGAAGTTGTTGCCGACGACGACATCAACGCCGCACATGAAAATCTCGCAAAACTCACCGCCGAATCCGCCACTTCCGACGCAAAACTTGCCGCCGCCACCGCCCGCCTCGAAGCCAAAAGGCGCGTCGTCGAATTGCAGGAAACTTTGGCAAAACGCCAGTCGGATCTCGCCGCAACGTCCGCTGAATTTTGCCGTGGCCTTTCGCTATTGGAATCGTTGAAGACCCAAATCCGCGACAATGCCGCCGACATCGAAAATTGCCGTCAAGAATACGACCAAAACGCTGAAAATAAGCCACTTTACGACAATATCCAGACCGTTGATTCCCAAATCGACGCGCTCATCGACGGCATCCAAAAATCCGAAATCCTTGACCAAAAATCCGCCGCGACTAAATCCGAAATCGAAAAACTCAAAGGGCAATTTTCGCAGATGTCAACACAATGTACCGCCGCCGAATCTGCCCTCGCCATTGCCGACAACGTGCTGAAAACCAACGATAAACAATACAACGATTTTGACATTGACGGCTTGACGGCGTTGAAATCCCGACATTCCAAACTCAGCGGCAGCGTCGGAATGTTGAAAGACGTTTTTGACGGCATCAGGCGCGGCAGTACGACCGTCGAAAATCTTCATCTGCAACTAAAAAATTTGCAGGACGCCAACGCTACCGACAATTCGTTGATAATCAGCCTTTCAGCCGATGCCAGCCGTCTCGAAATCGAATACAACGCCCTCAGCGACAGTTACAACAAGCAACTACTCGCCGCGTCCGCCAACCTCAAGCAACTTCGTCTGCAACTCGTTGACAATGAGCCGTGTCCGCTGTGCGGAAGCCTTGTGCATCCGTATGCGTCGCAGTCGTCGGCGGCATTGGACGCGGTATTGAAATCCGCCAAAGAAAACCTTGACGCCAAAAAAGCCGAAACCGATGCCGTCCGTCAGCGTCTCGCAAAGTTGCAAGGTGCTGCAAAAGAGCGCGATACGCAGATTGCCCGCCTTCTCAATACCGACATTCCAAAAGCCGAAGGCGACCTTCAGCACTCGTTGGAACGCAAGGCGAAGGCTTACAAATATTTTGGCGGCGAGTTGAGCTGTGATTTTTCGGGGCTTGACGAGGCGGAATTGGTTGAAGCCGTCAATGCCGCCCTCGCCGAAATGCAACTTCGCGCCAACACACTCGACGCTCAGTATCAACAATTAAAAAAACTTTTTGACGTTGCCCGCGCCGATTTCGACTTGAAAAACCGCGCCTTCATTTCGTCAAAAGAATCCAAATCGAAGACCGAAAGCGCGTTGGCGGTCAGGAATGCAAATCTCGCCGACATCGCCGCCAACATCGAGTCCAACGCCTTGACACGCAGCAATTTGGTGAAGTCGTTGCAAAAGTTTTTCCCGACATTGACAGCCACCGACACCGCCGTCCTCAAAAACATCAAAACCGACAGCGACCTCGCCGCCAAAAAGTTCGTCGAACTGGGCAAAAAGTTGGAATCCCTGACCCAAAACGGCGAAAATTTGCAGCGGATTTTGGACGGTTGCGCCGCCGTCAGCGAATTGCAAAAGACGTTCCCCGACGCTTCCCCGCTGCCGCACACCGCCACCGTCGCGCTGCCGCAGTTGCCAAATATCTTTGCCTCGTTGCTTGAAAAATCCAAGATGCTCGCCGCCCAAATCGCTGAAACTCAGGCGAAATTGTCGTCAGCATCAACGGACGCCGCCACAGAGACCGTCGAAAACCTCACCGCCGCCCTCGCCGCCTGCAAAGCCGAAAACGATGCCGCCAAATCCCGCATTGGCGAGGCGCGTTCCAAAATCGAGCACCTCAAAAACGCCAAGGCTGCATACGACAAGATGGTTGCCGACCGCGCCGCGCGTCAGAAGGATTACGACGACTGGCTCTCGCTCTACAACGCCGTTGGCAGTAGCGACGGCAAACGCCTTAGAAACCTCGCACAGACACATACGTTGAGGATTCTTCTTCACAATGCCGACAAGCGGCTCACCGGCCTGACAAGGAAATACCGCCTGTGTTGCGGCGGCGATTCGCTGGCGATTTTGGTTGACGATTTAGAAATGGGCGTGCGCCGGCCGGTGTCAACATTGTCGGGCGGCGAAAGTTTCATGGTGTCGCTGGCGTTGGCGTTGGGACTGAGCGACATGATGCAGGGCGGGCGCGGCAGCGAGATGCTTTTCATTGACGAAGGCTTCGGCACCCTCGACCAACAGAGCCTCAATTCCGTCCTCGCGATGCTGCAAAAACTTCACCTGCAAGGCCGCAAGGTCGGCATCATCAGCCACGTCCCCGAACTCGAAGAACGCATCGACGCCAAAATCCTCGTCCGCAAATGCAGCGGCGACAATACGCGCAGCGAAGTGATTATTGAAAATTAATTCGCGAATATTGCGGAAAATTACAAATTTATTTATACATTTGCCCTCGGAAAAAAATGATGACATCATGGAAGACGAAAAGACAAACACTGGACAGATTAACATCGACCTTAGCGAGGACGTTGCGCAGGGGACATACGCCAACCTCGTCATGCTCACCCACTCGTCGTCGGAGTTCATCGTGGACTTCATCGGCGCGCTGCCTGGCATGAGGAGGCCAAAGGTCAACAGCCGCATAATCCTTGCGCCGGAACATGCCAAAAGGCTGCTGATGGCGTTGCAGGACAATGTGTCGAAGTACGAGCAAAGGTTCGGCCGCATAAAGAACACTGACGGCGCGGGCGGCGGTACGATTCCGATTGATTTTGGGTCGGCGGCTGACGCTTAGCGGCTCCCGGAGTGGCGTGGTGGCAAGATTTTTGCATCACAGGCTAAGGGGCGGCGATTTATATTAGTAACAGATAACGACAATGTAAAACAGAATGAATCAGGCGCTTGAGTTCATATACAATCACTTTCGCGACATCGCGAAAGACGATTTGGAGTACGTGTACCGTGGTGAAGTAACCGCGCACCTCGTCATGAACATACTCGAATTGGCGAAGTCCAACCTTGCCAAGGCCGACGACACACGTAAGATGCGTTCGAGGATATACTACATCATGGGCGAGGGGCTTCAAAACATCACCGCGCACCAGGCTGTGTCCACCGAATCGCCCGACAATTCGGCGATTGTGGTGATATACAAGAAACGCCACAAGTACATCATCGCCACCGGCAACCTGATGAAACGTTCTGCGGAGGCCGCGCTCCGTGAAAAACTCGAGACCATCAACCACCTCGACGCCGACGGGCTTAAGGAACTCAGCCGCGACATCCGCACGACCACTGGATTTAACGAAGACGGCGGCGCGAGCCTTGGACTTATCGAGATGGCCAAACGCTCCGGTAACAAGCTTGACTACCTCATAAAGCCAGTCGACGAAACCCATTCATATTTCTACCTCACCACAGAGATTAACACCTCCAGCGACACGGATGCCGCCGACGACGTGCCCTACACAATCCAGGATTTGATTGATGTCCATGAGAACTTCAACGAGAATAACTACACGCTCTCGTTCAAGGGCGACTTTGACCAGGAAAACCTGCTGTCGCTGCTGTCGATATTGAAGAGCGGCATGGACGAGACCACGACACGCATAAAGTTGTACGGAGTCATGGTCGAGCTCTTGCAGAACATCGTCAAACATGCCGACAACATCTACGAAAACAGCAAGTGGAAGGCCGGTGTGTTCTATATAAAGGAACACGAGGACAAGTTCTCGCTCCTGGCGGGCAACTACGTCAGCAAGTCGAAGTCCGCAGCGTTAAGGCAGCGCATCGAGCGCATAAACGCCATGGGCTCGAAGGAACTCGCCAAGGAATACAACAAAATCCTGTTCAACTTCAACAACGACCCCGTCTCCACCGGCCTCGGGTTCATAGACATAAGGCGGAAGTCGGGCTCAAAGATTGAATATTGGATTGTGGAAGTCAATGAGGAACGGGACTTCTTCATGGTGGACATCGAAGTAAAAAAAGTCAACTAACGATAACAAGAGAAAACATACTGCTTACAAATGGAACCATACGAAATAACAGCAACAGTAGACACGCCGGAGGTCAGCCTTAACGCCGGGAAAGGGACACTTTCTTTGGCGCGGATGTCGCTGCCGGAGGACGCGGTGGAGTTCTACTCTCCGATACTACAGTGGGTCTCCGACTACTGCAAGTCGCCCAACCCGCAGACCGTATTCAACATGAAGCTCGAATACTTCAACACCGCGTCGAGCAAACAGCTCATACAGATTCTCCTGCTCCTCCAAGGCCTCCAGGACAAGAGCGTCGTCATCATAAACTGGTATTACAAAGAAATCGACGAGGACATGCAGGGGCTTGGCGAGGAGTTCAGCCAGATTATCAACATGCCTTTTAACCTGATTCCGGTCGCAAAGTTCGACAAGTGAGCATGAAAGTCGCCATCTTTGGCCGCAAGTTTGGCCCGGACTTCCATAAAAGCATCTATAAGATTTTCGAGATGCTTAACCGCAATGGGTGTGAGATATACGTCTACGAGCAGTTCCTGCAAAGCATCGAACAGACGCTGTACTTCACGCCCAAGATAACCGGCACATTCATCAACAGCTTCAAGATGCCGCACGACCTCGACCTGCTTATCAGCATCGGCGGCGACGGCACACTGCTCGAGAGCGTGCCATACGCAGTCTTGGCGGACATTCCTGTCGTCGGCATTAACAGTGGCAGGCTCGGATTCCTGACATACGTGTCCGAAAACACATTACAGGACTCTTTGACAGAAATCCTCGAAGGCAAGACCAACATAGAGTCGCGCACTCTCATCGAGACCGCAAGCTCCTCCGAGCGGTTCGGCAATCTTAACATTGCCCTTAACGAGTTGACTATCATGAGGGTCAACACAAGTTCCATGATAAGCATCAAGGTATTCCTTAACGACGAATACTTGAACACATATTGGGCGGACGGCCTTATAATAGCCACGCCCACCGGCAGCACCGCCTATTCGCTCAGCGCGGGCGGGCCGATAATCCTGCCCGGCAGTGGCAATTTTGTCTTGACGCCCGTATCGCCACACACGCTGTCCGTGCGCCCGATGGTCATCAGTGACGATAACGTCCTGAGAATAAAAGCCGACGGCCGCGAAAACAACTTCCTCGTCTCCTTGGACTACCGGCAGGCGTGCCTACCCTTTGAGGAAGAACTCACAATCAAGAAATCCACAAAAAAACTCAAACTCCTCCGCCTTTCCAACACAAGCTTTTTCTCCACCCTGCGAAATAAATTGCTGTGGGGTGTCGACAAGAGAAATTAGACATGGTATATTGTTTGTATGGATGTTTGTAGAGACGTTTCGTTTGTAGAGACGTTTCATGAAACGTCTCCACCCACATCCAAAATAAAACCATATTTTAATTCGTTAATATAAAAAAACATTGTTATGAAAAACATACTCCTATTAATAATAGTGTATGCGCTGGCGTTTGCCGGTGCGGCGGACGCTCAACAGGCATGGAAAAACGCTCGGCACTCTGTTGTCGCGGGCATCGGCGGCAATATATTCATGGGCGACCTTGGCGGCGGCGACGAGAATGGCGGCCATTTCTTCAACTTCAAGGACTTAGACCCGGGATTCTTCAAGATTTCGACGATGTTGGGCTATAAATATAGGCTGGCGGACCGCCTTGGCGCAAAGTTCACCTTCACGTTCTCTAAAGTCGCGGCTGACGACGCAAACGCCACCAATCCGGCTCGCCGCGCCCGTAACCTTAATTTCAAAAGCAACCTTGCGGAGTTCGGCATCGGCATGGACTACTACTTCCTGCGCGAGAAGGAAATCCCGAGGTACAGCTCCGAAGGCAACTTTTGGAAAAAATGGTCGGGATATTTCACCGTCGGCCTCTCGCTGCTCCACTTCAACCCGATGGGCAAGTACGAAGGACATTGGTACGAACTTCAGCCGTTGTGCACCGAAGGACAAGGCACTGGCGTTGAGTTCTCTGTCTCCGAAGGTGGCAACGAGTACGTAGTCGCCGCCGCCGACCAGTACAAACTCACAGCCATCAGCATCCCTGTCGGCGTTGGCTTTAAGTACCAGGTGACACGCGACGTCTCCCTCGGCATCGAGTTTGTCCAGCATTTCACGACCACGGACTACATCGACGACTGCTCGTCCTATTACTTCAACTACAACGACTTCCCCGACATCACCCCGCCGAGCGAGATGACCACCATCTTCGCCGACCGCAGGGGCAGCGTCCCCGGCGCGTCCAGCGCCACTACCGGCTCCAAACGCGGCAACTCGGGCTATAACGACACATATTTTACCACGGCGTTCACTGTCCATTATCGCTTTTTGAAGTAAAAGTGGCAAAAATCACTCTTTGTAATTCGTTGATAAACAATATGATACAAATATGTTTCAAAAAATTGATTTTTTTTTTGATTTTTTTTGCTGCGTATTGAATTTCTTTATATATTTGCACAAGTTTTCGATGGTAAAATCGAGGCTGACATAACAACCGCATTGGTTTACTAATTAAAAACTTAGAATTAAATCAATAAATATTAATTATTATAAAAGTTATGAAAAAAGTAATCGCCTTTATTGTAGTGGCATTATTCACAGTAAGTGGTGTCTTTGCACAGGCATCATGGAAGTCCGCCCGTCACAGTCTCTACTGGGGCATCGGTGGCAATGTAACTGAGGCTGATGTATGTCCTGTTGATGGTCACAAGATTCCTTTTAAGACAATCAATGGTTCGCTTCAACTCGGTTATGAGAACAGGTTCGCTGAGAGATTCAGCTGGAGGGCTAACCTTCTCCTTTCGAGATTGCAGGGTTTTGACGCTGATTCAGATGTTGACTATGCAAAGAAACGTGGTTTGAACTTCCGCACATGGGTGTTCGACATCAACGCAATGCTCAACTTCTACTTCCTCAAGCCCAAAGATGTAACTCCTGAGTCTACATTCGGTCAGAAGTGGTCTGGCTACATCACTGTTGGTTTCGGCGGCGCATTCTACGAGCCGATGTCCAGCATCAGGAACGACCACAACGCAGCTATCTGGTACAGGACCCGCCACGTCGGCGCAGAGGCTCGTCGTTGGTACGATGGTACTACCTTGACCCTTCCCTACGGTCTCGGCTTCAAGTACCAAGTCAACAAGAAGTTCAACTGGGGTGTTGAGTTGTTGCAGCACATCGCCTTCACCGACTACCTCGACAATGTAACAAGTAACCCTGTAGGTGGCACACCTTCTAACAGCACTTTCGGCAGGCTCCAGAGCGCAGCAAGGGGTAACTTCAAGAGCGGTTCGGTTCGCGGTGGCGACCACTGGGATCAGTACACGACTGCTATGATTACCTTCGGCTACACTTTCACTCCCTGTGGTGTTAAGCACGTTGCACGTCCTAAGTACTTGAACTAATCGACAACAATTGGGTTAGAAACTCACGAGAATAAAACGCCCGGAATCAGATGATGGTTCCGGGCGTTTTTTTGTGTTGATTAAAACAAAGTAATGATTATAATTCTCAAATACGCTGTTGCTATGGATATTTATTCCAAATTTTTATTTTCTTTTGGTTAAAGATTCCTATCATCGTACCTTTGTGCCGTAAATAAATCATAACAAACATCAAAAAAATGAGCGAAATCAAGAAGAAAAAATCTTCGGTAATATCCGATGTAAGATACGCCTGCGCTGTGGGCGCCACAAACACGGTCGTCGCCATCAAGGGCGCGGCGCCGATTGCAAACTGTTCGCCGGGCTGCCAGCTGAAAACTACTGCGATGCTGACCTTTGAAAACGGTTTCCACCGACAATACGCCCGAGAAGTTCCGCCCGGCGATTGCAGAATATTTCAAGAACAACATTTCCGACGGCGTGAGCATCGACGTTGACTTTGTTGAAGACGGCTACGTTGCCGAGCAACTCGTTGACAGCGTGGAATTTACGGCGGGCAAACCGCTCATCCTCGCCTCGTCGTGGGAACTAAGTCCAGCGTCAACTCGACTCCCGCGCAATTTCATCTTTCGAAATTGACCTCCCCGTCGCCGAAGCACTCGAAAAGATTGTGACGTATTATCATAAGATTGATAACCGCCTGTACCGAGTGAGGTTATGATAATCAAACGACTTTTTTGGATTCAATTCCGAAAAAGTCGTAACTTTTTTGGATTCAATTCCAAAAAAGTTGTACATTTGCATTGTTGTAATGCAATGTTAATGTACAAAAACCATGATAAACAGAGAGTTAGCGAATATAATTCGAAATCAATGTGGTAAGGGCAAGGCAATCATCATTGTTGGTGCTCGCCAAACAGGAAAATCTACGGTTCTTCAGCAACTTTTCGCTGGTGAGAAGGATGTAATTTGGTTCAATGGTGACGATTACGATGTGAGGGCAATGTTCGATATTTTGCCATTGTCGAGCGCATGAATCGTAACAGTTATTCGCAGAAATACTCACAGCCTTATTTTGGCGCACAAAGACGCAACAGGAGGTTGACTATTTTCCTAAAAAACCTAAAAAAGTTTGGAAACGAAACAAGATAGTTCTATATTTGCGCCGTGGAGCAATCCACGTGTATAGCTAACATAAATATTAATCTCAACGCCTGATTCTTTTCTGTTGAAATCTGGACAATTTCAAGGGTTAGTATAGAACAGCGCGGTAGGTTCACGCTTAAATACCATTGGCGTGAACCGTATCGTACTTTATTACTAACCCAGGTAGTCCAGAACCTCAACAGAAAAAAGTTATGATACGGTTTACGCTGATTTTGTTTTCATAGCTTTTTGATGAGGGCGGTGTCAAAACAAGGAGGAAAGTACTATGAAAAAGTTTGCAATCGTATTGGTGATGATGGTAATGGCAGTGGTGAACGTGCTGGGACAAGCACCTGTTGTAACGGCCACGGTTCACGAGGGAAATTCTTGGGATGCAGGTGATTTTGAGGCGCAATTCGCCAAAGCCAAGCAAGACAAGGATGCCGATGCGTTGCTTATGATGGCATTGGATTGCGCCGAAATAAATAAATTAGAAGAAATGGCCAAATGCTATAAAGCGGCAGCAGAACTCGGTAATGCCGATGCACAATTCGGTTTTGGAATGTGCAACCAGTATGGAACGGGCGTAAAGGAAAATGTGCAACAGGCGTTGGTATGGTATAAGAAGGCTGCCGCTCAAGGCTACGATGCCAACTTCCAGTTGGGAGAGTGCTATGTGCAAATGAAAAATTACACAGAGGCGTTGAAATGGTACAGGAAAGGCAAAGACAATGGCGATGATCGTTGTGTCAACGGAGAAGCCTTCGCTGCTGCAATGCAAAGTAAGGACGGAAAAAAGATGGTCGATTTAGGCTATAATTACTCGCAAGGTAAAAGTTACGACAGAAGACAACAGGCAGTTAAGTGTTTCAAGATTGCAGCTGAATGGGGCAATGCCGAGGGACAATACATGTTGGGAAGATGCTACGATGAAGGCTACGGTATTAAAAAAGATTTGCAACAAGCCATATTCTGGTTCAAAAAATCAGCGGTACAAGGATATGCACCTGCCCAAAACAAGTTGGCTATATGTTACTTCCAAGGTGATGGCGTAGAAAAAAATGAACAAGAAGGATTGAAGTTATTTACGAAAGCTGCCGAACAGGGAAATTCAAACGCACAATATAATTTGGCAGTACGATATTACAATGGAGAGGGTGTGGCAAAAGATTATGACAACGCTATGAAATGGGCACTGAAAAGCGCAGCGCAAGGGCATGATCAGGCGCAATTTTTGGTCGGCATTTTATACGAATATGGATTGGGCTGTCAAAAAGATATTGAAAAAGCAAAGGAATGGTATCAGCAGTCGGCTAATCAGGGTTATGAACAAGCCAAGAAAGCCCTTGCAGAACTTGATGCCAAAACCGCCACTGTGTATAATATTTCGCGCATTGTCCCATATAAACTGAAACTGCAAGACGACGTTGTATTAGTAAATAAAACACCATTTAACATCAGCAAAATTACAGTCAAGAAAGGAAGCCTTGATTTTTTCACCAAAAGCAACATACCTTCTCGTTTTGACGACAAAATATTGCGTTCCAACAAACAGATTCTTTCGCAATTGTTAGGTGCTACAATTAGTATACAAATTGAGAGTAGCGAGGCAGCCAAGGCAAAAGCCATATTGGACGTTGTTATTTCCGAAGAAAGCCACGACCTTGTTTTGACGATTGTGTCCGATGCACCACTTGGAAAAAAGAAATAGTAATACCGCCCCCCCCCAACATTCAGAAAGGCCATCCATTAGAAACTTGCGTTCTGCCGGATGGCCTTTCCTTCTTGCTGCTATACAAAAAAACATCAATATCCTTTTTGGTGGACACCGCTGACGGCGCGGCCGGAGGGGTCGTTGAGTTTGCGGAAGGAAGCGTCCCAGGCGAGGGCCTCGGCGGTGCTGCAAGCCACTGACGGGATACTTGGCACGGTCAAGGCGGCGGAGCGCGACGGGAAATGCTCCTCAAAAATAGACCTGTAATAGTACTCCTCCTTGTTCATCGGCGGGTTGACCGGGAAACGCTCCTTGACGTGGGCCATCATCTCGTCAGAAACCGCCTCCGACGTTATCTTCTTCAACGTGTCGATCCAGCCGTAGCCCACGCCGTCCGAGAATTGCTCCTTCTGACGCCAGCACACGCTCTCGGGCAACATGTCCTCAAACGCCTTGCGGAGGATGTGCTTCTCAATCTTGCCGTCCGTCGCCATCTTCTTTTCGGGGTCGAGGCGCATGGCGACATCGAGGAACTCCTTGTCCAAGAACGGCACACGCCCTTCGACGCCCCATGCGGCGAGCGACTTGTTGGCGCGGAGACAGTCGTAGAGGTAGAGCTTGGAAAGTTTGCGGACGGTCTCCTCGTGGAACGCCTTAGCGTCGGGAGCCTTGTGGAAGTACAAGTAGCCGCCGAAAATCTCGTCCGCGCCCTCGCCCGACAATACCATCTTAATGCCCATGCTCTTTATGACACGCGCCAAGAGGTACATCGGAGTGCTTGCCCTGACGGTCGTAACGTCGTATGTCTCAATATAATAAATCACATCGCGGATTGCGTCGAGGCCTTCCTGGATTGTGTAGTTTATTTCATGGTGGACAGTGCCGATATACTCGGCGACCTTACGCGCTGCGGCGAGGTCGGGCGAATCCTTAAGCCCAACCGCAAAAGAGTGCAACTGTGGCCACCAGGCATCATGCTTGCTATCGGTCTCAATACGCTTTGCGGCGAATTTCTTGGCAATGGCACTGACAATCGACGAGTCCAAACCGCCGGAGAGCAGCACGCCGTATGGCACGTCGCTCATCAGTTGGCGTTGGACGGCGGACATGAGGGCCTGCCGGATGTCCTCGCCGTTGATTTGGCTGTCCTTAACAGCGTCATAATCCTTCCAGTCGCGCTTGTACCACCGTTCCATCTTCCCAGTGCGGCTCGAATAGTAGTGACCGGGCAGGAAGACCTCGTACTCGGCGCAAAAGCCTTCCAACGCCTTCAACTCCGACGCGACGCACAGATGACCGTCCGTGTCGTGGCCGATGTAGAGAGGTATCACGCCAACCGGGTCGCGGGCAATCAGGTACTCGTCCGCCGCCTCGTCGTAGAGCGCGAATGCAAAGATTCCCGACAAATCTTCCAAGAAGTCGATGCCCTTCTGTTTGTAGAGTGCGAGTATTACCTCACAGTCCGAGCCGGTCTGGAACTCGTATTTGCCCTCGAACTGCTGACGGATTTCGCGGTGGTTATATATTTCACCGTTCACAGCCAAAATCACGTCGCCCTCCTTCGTCTTCAGTGGCTGGCTGCCCGACTGCGGGTCCACGATAGAGAGCCTTTCATGCGCCAGGATAGCCGTCTTGCCGACGTAGATTCCTGACCAATCGGGTCCACGGTGACGGATTTTGCTCGATTGGGACAGGGCGCGCTGCCTAAGTTTCTCAGGCTGCGACTTTATATTGAATATTCCAACAATTCCACACATAATTCTTATTTTAAAAACTTTTCAACTTTGTTGGCGACATCGCGGCCGGAGGCGATTGCGCGGACGACGAGGGATGCGCCGGAGGCTGCGTCGCCTGCTACGAACACATTTTCGGGCAGTTCGGGCAGTTGCTGCTTGAGGAATCCCATCGCGAGGAGCGCCATGTCACATTCGATTATCTCCTTCTTTCCGGTCGGATTCATCGTCGGACGGCCGCCGTCGGGGTTTGGAATCCATTCTACTTCCTCGACTTCCGCCCCGGTCAATACGCCGTCTTTGCCGATGAAACGGTTTGTGTTCAACAGCCAACGGCGGTCGCAGCCCTCCTCGTGCGATGTTGTCGTCTTGAGGATTTGAGGCCAATAAGGCCAAGGCGTGGCGGGGTTATGACCCTCGGGCGGCTTTGGCATTATCTCGATTTGAGTTACCGACAATGCGCCTTGACGGTGAGACGTGCCGATGCAGTCGCTGCCGGTGTCGCCGCCGCCGATGACGAGGACGCGCTTGTTTTTGGCGGTGACAAGTTCGTCGGGCGGGTATGACACGCCGGCGAGGATTCGGTTCTGCTGGCTCAACATTTCGAGCGCAAAATATACGCCTTTAAGTTCGCGGCCTTCGACTTTCAGGTCGCGGGCTTGTGGCGTGCCGGTGGCGATGACGTAAGCGTCGTAGCCTTCAGGCAATTGGGCGTAGTCGACGGTCTTGTTGTACTCGAAGACGATGCCTTCTTCCGTCATGAGCCGGATTCTGCGGTCGATGACGCTCTTGGACAGTTTGAAATTTGGGATTCCAAACCTTACCAATCCGCCAGCCGCCTCGTTCTTCTCGTAGACTGTGACGAGGAAGCCTTTGTGGTTCAACTGGTTTGCAGCGGCGAGACCTGCCGGGCCTGCGCCGATGACGAGTACTTTCTTTCCGTTGCGGCGGATGTTCTTGTCGGGGACGATGTAACTCTCCTGGAAAGCGCGTTCAATGATTGCGCACTCGTTCTCGCGGCATGTCACGGCCTCGCCCATTGTGAGGTTAAGGACGCATGACTTCTCGCACAACGCCGGACAAATCCTTCCCGTGAACTCGGGGAAGTCGTTTGTCTTGCTCAGGAGTTTGTATGCAAGTTCCCAGTCGCCCTTGCAGAGTGCGTCGTTCCATTCGGGCTGCTTGTTGCCAAGGGGACACGCCCAGTGGCAGAACGGCACGCCACAATCCATGCACCTTGACGCCTGTGCCTGGCGGTCTTTTGTATTTAGGGTCTGTTCCATCTCGGAGAAGTCGTGTATGCGCTCCTCCACCGGCCTATGCCCGGCGTCCTTACGTGGAACAGTCAAAAATGCTCTCGGTATTCCCATGATTTTTCTTAATTCATAATTCATAATGCATAATTCATAATTGCCATCCGGCGGCCGCAAGATTTCATAATTGCCATCCGGCGGTCGAAAATTTCGTAATTGATAATTCAAGCATTGTTCGGTAGCCGCTTTTTAATTTCATCATGCGGACGCCCAATTATGAATTATGCATTATGAATTATGCATTGTATGTTAATAATCTCTCTGAATGTCAGCGATTTTGTTGCGGAGTTTTTGGAGTTGTTCCTCGTGGAGGACTTTCTTGTACTCTATCGGGACGACTTGTATGAAGTCCTGGACGGAACGGTTCCAGTCGTCGAGGAGGGCCCGGGCGAGCTTGCTGCCTGTGTAACTCCAATGGCGGAGCAGGAGTTCGTGGAGTTCCTTGCGGTATGTGTTTTCTTCCACGAGGGAGAGTTCCACCATGTCGGGGTTGCAGAAATAGTCGAAAGTCCTGTCCGGGTCCCATACGTATGCCACGCCGCCCGACATTCCCGCGCCGAAGTTCCTGCCGGTCTTTCCGAGGACGACGACACGTCCGCCTGTCATGTACTCGCAACAATGGTCGCCAGTGCCTTCGATGACGGCTATCGCGCCGGAGTTCCTTACTCCAAAACGCTCGCCGACACAACCATTGATGTAACACTCGCCGCTTGTCGCGCCGTAAAGTCCAGTGTTGCCGGCGATTATGTTCTTCTCCGCGTCGAAGTTGCTCGACAATGGCGGCAGTATGCAGATACGTCCGCCCGAAAGCCCTTTGCCAAAATAGTCGTTAGTCTCGCCTTCGAGCCTGAAGTTGACACCCTTAGTCAGGAACGCGCCAAAACTTTGACCGGCGGAGCCTTTGAACTTGACATTTATTGTGCCGTCGGGAAGTCCGTCCTCGCCGTATTTCTTAGCAATCACGCCCGAAAGCATTGTGCCACAAGCGCGGTCGGTGTTGCAAATAGTGTAGTCCAAGTGGACTTCGCGCCCCTGCTCTATGGCGGCCTTGCAACTTTCTATTATCGTCAAGTCCTTTACACCCTGGACTTCGGTAAACGAGCGTCCGTCCCAGTGCAACTGGCCGTCGATTTTGTGCAAAAGCCTTGAGAAATCGAGCGTCGAGGCCTTGCTGCCGTCGGCTGTGGGCTTTATCTTGATGAGGTCGGTGCGGCCGATGATGTCGGAGAGTTTCTTGAATCCCATCGCCGCAAGGTATTCGCGGACTTCCTGGGCAAGGAATGTGAAGTAGTTGACGACATAGTCGGACTTGCCACGGAACTTCTCGCGGAACGCCGGGTCTTGGGTTGCGACACCCACAGGACAGTTGTTAGTGTTGCACTTACGCATCATGACGCAGCCGAGGACTATGAGCGGCAATGTTCCGAACGCAAACTCGTCCGCACCGAGCATCGCCATCAGTATTACATCGCGGCCAGTCTTGAGTTGACCGTCGGTCTGAAGGCGGACTTGGGCGCGCAGGCCGTTGAGCGAGAGGGTCTGTTGGGTTTCTGCAAGTCCGATTTCGGGGCTTATGCCCGCAAAGCGCATAGATGAGGCTGGTGACGCTCCCGTGCCGCCTTCCGCGCCGGAGACGACGATGAGGTCCGCCTTTGCCTTTGCGACACCGGCGGCGATAGTGCCTACGCCGGATTCTGCGACGAGTTTTACGGAGACGGCGGCCTTGGGGTTGATGTTCTTGAGGTCAAAAATCAACTGCGCCAAGTCCTCGATGGAGTAGATGTCGTGGTGCGGCGGCGGCGAGATGAGCGAGATTCCAGGAATCGAGTTGCGGGTCTTTGCGATGATTTCGTTGACCTTGAAGCCGGGCAACTGACCGCCCTCGCCGGGTTTTGCGCCTTGTGCGACCTTGATTTGGATTTCCTCGCCGTTGACGAGGTATTCGGCAGTGACACCGAAACGGCCGGAAGCGATTTGTTTTGTCTTTGAAGCCAACGAAACGCCGTCGACGGTCTCATGGTAGCGTTTGTTGTCCTCGCCGCCCTCGCCGGTGTTCGAGCGCGTGCCGAGCCGGTTCATCGCCAGCGCGATAGCCTCGTGCGCCTCTATGGACAATGCGCCGAATGACATTGCGCCTGTGACAAAGTGCTTTACGATGTTTTCCACCGGCTCTACCTCGTCAACTGGGATGGCGCGTTTGCCAGTCTCGAAATCCATGAAGTCACGGATAAAAATCGGCTTCGGCTTGTTGTCGACGAGAGATGTGAATTGCTTGTATTTGTCATAACTGCCAGTGCGTGTGGCAATTTGGAGAGTTGCGATAGTTTCGGGAGCCCAGGCGTGTGTTATTCCGTCCTTGCGGAAGGAGAACAGACCGGGATTGCCAGGGAACTCCGGCGTGTCCACTGGCCCGTAAGCCTGTTCGTGGAGAGCCTTTGCGTCGGCGGCGATGTGGCGGAGTCCTATGCCGCCGATTGTGGAGGTTTCCGTTCCAAAATATGTCCTCAGCAAGTCCTCGCCCAATCCGATAGACTCGAAAATCTTCGCGCCACGGTACGAGCGGATTGTGGAGATGCCCATCTTCGACATTATCTTGAACAAGCCTTTGCAGACGGCTTTGATGTAGTTTTTCTCGGCGGTCTCGTAGTCCTCCTGGATTTTGTGGCGTGTAACGAGGTCGTCGATTACCGCAAACGTCATGTACGGGCATATTGCCGATGCGCCGTAGCCCAACAGCAATGCTGCGTGCATGACTTCGCGGATTTCGCCCGACTCGACGATGAGCGCGGTCTGGACACGCTTGCCGACGCTGATGAGGTAATGGTGGACAGCCGACACTGCCAAGAGCGACGGGATGACGGCTTTTGACTTGTCAAGGTCGCGGTCGGTGAGGATTATGTAGTTAATGCCATTCTCGACGGATTCCTCTGCCTTCTTACAAAGGTCGTCGAGTGCGTTCTTAAGCGCGGTCTCGCCCTTAGCCGGGTCGTAGAGGAGCGGGAGTTTTGTGGTGTTGAAGCCCTTGTAACGGATATTGCAGAGGATGTCGAGCCTTGTGTTGTTAAGGACAGGGTGAGGTAGGCGCACCATCTTGCAGTTGGACTCGTCGGGGGTCAATATGTCTGTGCCGACCGAGCCGATATATTCCGTGAGCGACATGACGAGTTCCTCGCGTATCGGGTCGATGGCGGGGTTTGTGACCTGCGCAAACTGCTGGCGGAAATAGTTGAAGAAAATCTGCGGACGGTCGGAGATTACGGCTAATGGAGTGTCGTTGCCCATAGCCGCCACAGGCTCCGCGCCGTTTGTGCACATTGGGATTATTGTGCGCTCCACGTCCTCTGTCGAGTAGCCGAAGTTGATGAGTTTGCGCTCAAAATCGTCTACCGCGTTCACGACTTTGCGCCCGGACTTGAGGTTTTCGAGCTGGATGCGGTTCGTGTTAAGCCACTTTTTATATGGATGCTCGGCGGCGAGTTGTGCCTTGAGGTCGCCGTCGTAGTAGATTTTGCCCTCCTGGGTGTCAATCATTATGATTTTGCCGGGCTGGAGGCGGCCTTTCTGCTTAATCGCCGTCGGCTCGAAGTCCATCACGCCGGTCTCTGACGCTACGACCATCATGTCGTTGTTTGTGATGACATAGCGCGACGGCCTAAGTCCGTTTCTGTCCAACATTCCGCCCGCAAACCTTCCGTCGCTGAACAACAATGCCGCCGGCCCGTCCCACGGCTCCATGAGGATTGAGTGGTACTCGTAAAAAGCCTTCAACTCGTCGCTGATTGGGTTCTTGTCGTTGAAGGATTCGGGGACGAGGATCGACATCGCGTGTGGCAGCGACATGCCCGACATCACGAAAAATTCAAATACGTTGTCCAATGACGCTGAGTCTGACATTCCTGGTGTGCAAATAGGGCGGATGTCCTTCACGTCGCCGAGTTTGCCGGACGAGAGTACGGACTCGCGGGCTTTCATCCAGTTGCGGTTGCCTCGTATGGTGTTTATCTCGCCGTTGTGGCACAACATTCGGAATGGCTGTGCGAGTTTCCACTCGGGGAATGTGTTTGTCGAGAACCTTGAATGGACGAGAGCGAGACCTGACGTGAAGTACTCGTTATTGAGGTCGAGGAAATACTCGCGGAGTTGCATGGAGGTCAACATTCCTTTGAAAATAATCGACTTGCTGGAGAGCGAGACGATATAGAAGTCGTTGTCCTTAATGCGGTTTTCGACGCGTTTACGGATTCGGTAGAGCATCGACTCGAACTCCGGGAGCCGGTCGTCGGAGATGCCGGTGATGAAGATTTGCCTGATGTCCGGCTCGGTCTCTCGTGCGCCGTCGCCAAGGCATTCGGAGTTGACGGGGACTGTGCGCAGGTGCATGAGCGTCAGCCCGACGCGCTCGATTTCCTCGATGAACACTTGCAGGATAGCGTCTTGTCGCGCCGTGTCCCCCGGCAGGAATACGAGTCCGGTTCCGTATTTGCCTTTTTCCGGCACTGGGATTCCTTGCAGGAGTATGAACTCGTGCGGAATCTGCAACAAAATCCCCGCGCCGTCGCCGGTCTTTCCGTCGGAGCCCTCCGCGCCGCGATGGCGCATGTTTTCGAGGACCTTGAGGGCATTGTCAACAAGTTCGTGCGACTTGTTGCCGTGGATATTGACCACCATGCCCACGCCGCAGGCGTCGTGCTCGTTTTCGGGATTGTAAAGCCCCTGGGGATTTGGAAATGTCGTTTGCATAGCAGTTTTGATTGTTATGTTTGTCGTTTCTGTTTACGCTGCAAAGTTACGACGACAATCCATGCCGTGCAATAACGGAAAATCTTAAAATCCCAGTGCCTTGGGTACGTGGATTACTTATCGGTCGTGAGGGTTTTGTCGTAAAATGTAAAGTTGGGGTGACTTTGAACGGGTGTTTTTATTTCAGCCATTTATTCCGTATCTTGCCTTGAGACTTGAAAAAAAATCCTCGGCAGGCTTGTAATTGCCCTTTGCTATGTCGCTTTCCGAAAATTTGATGAGTCTGAGCATGTTGATTGCATCTTTCATACTCTGGTATGATTCCAAGTCTATCAACACCGCACTGACATCGCCATTCTGAGTTATGATGACGGGTTGCCGACGTTGCCTCACAAAATCCAATGCCTCGGCAGTATTTGCATGAAGGTACGAATCCGTTTTTATGGTTTCCTGAATATTCATCTCTGCAATTTTTTGCAAATATAGCAATTCTTTTGCTTTCTCAAAAATTTTTCCTTACTTTTGCCCCCAAAACACCTCTTATATCATGAACAAACAATCAAACAACATCACGCGCCGAGATGCCGTCAAGAAAATGGGCATGGTGGCGGCAACAGCAGCGATAAGCATGTCGGGCGTGGGAGCATTGGCATCATGCGCCGAGACCGTGGCTGCCCAACTTGGACGACCGCTTAAAGTGTTATTGCTAAACGGCAGTCCGCGGCGCGCGGGCAACACATTCACCCTGCTCTCCGAAATAGCGTCCCAACTCAAAAAGTACAGCATCGAGAGCGAGATTTTCCAACTCGCCTACATGCTCCAGCAGTTCACCACCGGCACTGCCAAACCGCCTAAGCGCGAGCAGACGACTTTCATGAATTTCATACGCTAAAAACTGACTCCCTACCTCCTTACCGCCACTTCGACGGTGAACATGTTGGCAGATGCTGCCGGAGAGACGCACTGTCGGGAATATTGGACTGAGAAACGCTTAAGGCGCACATCGATACCGAAAGAAAAGCCGGGGAATACCGTTCCGTCGCTTACATAGAGGTCGTTGTGCGCCATTGCATTAAAGCCAGTGCGCAGCGACACTACGCCCTCGGGGAACAGTTCGGCGGTGAAAATAAGATGGTGGACAAACGACCGCCCGAAACTGTCGTCAAGTTTGGGATGCTGGAGGCTGTGGGCGGTCAGCGAAAACCTCAAAGGCGCGTGAAGGAGCTGCTTGCTGATGCCGATGCGCAGGTCGGCGGGCAGCCTTTCACGTTCACTGCCTGAATATGTCGTCAGCTGCCACCCGAGGTCAAGCGCGGCGAGCGCCACTGTAATCTTCTGGCCCTCAAAATAATACCTCAGTCCGAAGTCAAACGCCATGCCGACGGAGTGGTAGGTCTCCATGGAAGAGATTATTGTCTTGAGCGACACTCCGGCGTCCAGCGGTATTCCGTCCCAAACGCCACGCGAAACCGACGCGAGCAGCATGTAGTCGCGGCATGTGAAAGTACCGAGGTCGTTGGCGGCCTCGTCGGTGAGCGTGAACTCGCCATAATCGACCATCTCCGCGCCGCCGCTGACCATGCACCGCCCTATTCTCCCTCCGTAGAATGCCGAGCCGCACCCGATGTCGGCGATGTACGAAACCATGTTGAGCGCGGCGTAGCGGTTGTCGCACGTGTCCACGAGAGCCGGGTTGGCGGTCACGGAATTGACGCCCTTGACATCTATCGAGGGACACGCGCCACCCATAGAGGCGTAGTCGCTCGAGGTGGTCAGGTTAAGGAACGAGTATGTCGCTTCACCGCCTATCTGTGCCATTGCGACGCAGCAGGACAAGATTTGAAGTGATAATGCCAGAAATAATTTCATGTTAAATTTTCATACAATTATAAATAATCCCTGAATGTGCAAAATTATTGATTTTTTTGACTACTTTTGCAATCAAAAACTTTTAATATTATGAAATTCCAGATATTGACACCTTTGGTAATGTCGGCCGCCATTGCCATGGGTTGCAGCGACAACGGCGGCAAAGTGCCACAGGCCAATCCAAACGAGCCCACAGTGATAACCTACGGCGATACTGTGGCGGCTAAC
Organism: uncultured Bacteroidales bacterium; assembly: GCA_905234655.1. Classification (GTDB taxonomy): domain Bacteria; phylum Bacteroidota; class Bacteroidia; order Bacteroidales; family UBA3824; genus UBA3824. The sequence goes on along the minus strand of CAJOJG010000008.1, from coordinate 25,415 downwards.
GAAGGCGGCGGCGTGTACCTCAACCAGCAGGAAGGCACGGCGAGCGAGGCCAATGACCTTGCGCGCTACCTCGCCGGAAAGTCCGACGACCGCTACGCCGACCTACAGAAGTCGGAGCATTATGTAAGTTATTCGTCGTCCTCCCAGGCTACGTGGAACGAGTTGAGGCGGCGCACCCTTGACCCAGTCGCGTCGTGGTGCAAGTCCAACATCCCGGACTTCCACAACGACACGACATGCTTGGTGTACCCGTTTGGCGGCCCGGACATGATTTTTGCGATGACGTTCTTCCCCAATGAGAAGGACTATGTGCTCATGGGACTTGAGAATCCGGGCGACCTCTGCCAGCCCGACCAGCTCACAGACCTTGAACGCCGTCAGTACCTCGACTCGTTGGCATATTCGATGAGGTATGTCAATAAGTACGGGTTCTTCGTAGCAAGCCACATGCTTGCCAACTTCCGCAACAAGAACATGGACGGAACGATCCACGTCGTGCTTTATACCCTCGCCATGAACGACTGCATAATCACCTCCCATAGGAATATCTTCATCGACGACCATGGCGAGGTGCAGACTTCGGACGGAAAGCCCCAAAAGCATCCCTACGGCTGGGAGCTGACGTTCCGTAAGCCCGGCGACCCGCGCACGCGCTCTATTAAGTACCTCCGCATGGATCTTTCCGACCAGATGATGAAAGGCCAGATGGAGTTCCCGTTCTTCCTGAACTCCATTAAGAACAAGATATGCTACATGAAATCAGCGTCATACCTTATGCAGAGCGTAGAGTTTGGCGTTATAAGGAAACTTGTCCTTGACCAGTTCGACAGGATTCTCCAGGACGAGTCGGGCTTGGCATACGGAAGGTTGATAAAGGATTATGACGTAAAGCTTTACGGCACGTACACAAGACCGTTGAAAGTCTTCTCGATATTCAGGCAGGACGACCTCAAGGAAGCGTTGGAGGGCTGCGACCCGCTGCCGTTCCAGATTGGCTATGCCTCCCAGCTCAACGAGTCTGTGCTGATGTCGTGCGTCAGGAAAGACCCGAACGCGCCGTCTACAGCGGCGGCTACGAAGACCACCATGCCCGACAAGCCGATTACATTCACGAAGGACACTGTATATAAGGTGCAGTTCCTCGTCAGCTGGAAAAAACTCCCTGCCGGCGCAAAAGAGTTCAACGGCATAAGCGGTGTCGACTTTTACACCGACAATAATACCTACAAGTACACCGCCGGTAGCTTCAAGAACGAGGCGGAATGTCAGCAGACACTCAAGGTCGTCCGCTCGAAGGGTTATAACGACGCTTTCATCGTGAAATTCTACAATGGAAAACGAATTAAATAAAGCGACAATGAAAAAAAGGATATTATTCATCGACCGCGACGGCACAATACTCGCCGAGCCGCCGGTCGACTACCAGATAGACAAGTTGGAGAAATTTGCGTTTGTGGACGGCGCATTGACCTCGCTGTCCAAAATCCGCAAGTACACCGACTTCGAGTTTGTCATGGCGTCCAATCAGGACGGACTTGGCACGGACTCGTTCCCCGAGAAGGACTTTTGGCCGTACCAAAACCTCATGGTTCAGGCGTTGAAAAGCGTGGGCGTGGAGTTTGACGACGTGCTTATAGACCCGTCATTCGAGTCCGACAACAGCCCTAACCGCAAGCCGAACACCGGCATGATGCATAAGTACATCGACGACCCGGACTACGACCTGTCGCAGTCGCTCGTCGTCGGCGACAGGAAGACAGATGTCATGCTCGCCAAAAACCTCGGCTGCAAGGCCATCTACCTTGGCGAGGAGAAACTTGGCGAGGAACTCGACCCATACTGCCTGCTGTACGCCGCAGAATGGACGGAGGCGGAGCGCGCTATAATCTCCTACAACAACAAAATCACGCTCTCGCGCTACACCGCCGAGACTAAGATTGACCTGACCATTTACCCCGGCAATCCTGAAATCCGCCATGTCGACACTGGGGTCAAGTTCTTCGACCACATGCTGATGCAGTTGCCGGTGCATGGGTGTTTCGGGCTTGACCTGACGTGCAAGGGCGATATAGAGGTCGATGAACACCACACGATCGAGGACGTAGCCATCGCGCTCGGAACGGCTGTCGAAAAACTATGGCGCGAGCGCAAACTCATCAACCGATACGCATTTGTCCTGCCGATGGACGACTGCCTGGCGCAAGTGGCGGTGGACTTCGGCGGAAGGCCATGGCTGATGATGGAGGCAGAATGGCGGCGCGAGAAGATTGGCGACTTCCCGACGGAGATGATTTACCATTTCTTCAAGAGCTTCGCCGACAATGCCAAGTGCAACCTCAGCATCATCGCCGAGGGCGACAACGAGCACCACAAGCTCGAAGGGACTTTCAAGGCACTCGCCAAATGCCTCAAGCAGGCGTTGAGTTACGATTTTACCTTGCAGACAATACCAAGCAGCAAAGGCACGTTATGATAGAGGGCAAAAAGATAGGCGTGGTCATGCCGGCGTACAATGCCGAGCAGACGCTGGCGCAGACTGTGGCGGAGATTCCGAAGGATATTGTCGACGAGCTTATCCTGACCGACGACCACAGCACTGACGACACGGCGGGGCTTGCGCGCAGGCTCGGCATACGCCACATCACAATCCATGAGATTAACAAGGGCTACGGCGCAAACCAAAAGACTTGTTACAAAAAGGCGTTGGAGCTCGGGTGCGACATCGTGGTAATGCTCCACCCCGACTACCAGTACACGCCAAAACTGATTCGGTCGATGTGCTACACCATTGCAGACGGCGTGTACCCGGTAGTGATAGCCTCACGCATACTTGGAAAGGGCGCGCGGAAGGGAGGAATGCCGCTGTACAAGTATGTGGCTAACAGGATGTTGACCCTGACACAGAATTTCCTGATGAACCAGAAGCTCAGCGAGTACCACACGGGCTACCGCGCATTCTCCGCCGAGGTCATCAGGGCGTTGAACCTGGAGGCCGACAGCGACGATTTTGTGTTTGACAACCAGATGATTGCGCAGATATTCTACGCCGGGTACGAAATCGCCGAAATCACATGCCCGACAAAATATTTCAAGGAGGCTTCTTCGATTAACTTCAGGCGGAGCTGCAAGTATGGCCTCGGGGTTTTGGCGACATCGGTGAAATATTTTTTGGCAAAGACAGGGATTTACAAGAGCAAGATATTCAGGGCTGCCGATGAGAAGTCGGCTTAGCAAAAAGTAACCAAAAACAAACACTCAAAAAAAATGACAGGCATATTCAGAAAATACACCGCTACCTTAGCGGCCATCATGTTCGCCGTGATGATGACGGCGACCGTCGGCGCGTATGCCCAAAACAGCGACACAATATGCCTGGTTAACGACATTAAAATCACAGGCAACAAGAAGACAAAGCAGAAAATCATATTGTGCGAACTGGAGTTTGGGCAGGGCGACACTGTGTCGTTCCGCCGCCTTCCCGAGGTCTTGGAAAAGAGCCGCATCAACCTTCAGAAAACTTCGATTTTCAATTATGTGACCATTGACTACTACACGTATGGCGACTCTATCAAAGCCGGGACTAACAGCATCTCCGTCAGCATCAATGTCGAAGAGTGTTGGTACACGTGGCCGATGTTCGACGTAACGCCCCATAATGGAAACCTCAACGAGTGGTTCGCCAACCCTGATTTTAGCATGATTGACTTCCTGATTGGCGTAAAGCGGTATAACTTCCTCGGGCGCAGGCAGTCCGTGGGCATAATGGCCAGAGTGGGATTTAACAATGTAATCCAACTGAGCTACGACAATGTGGCCATCGACAAGCAGCACAAGCATTTACTGAGTTTCTACACCTCGATCCAAAGGCAGAACACCGTCATGCTCCGTACCGAGGACAACAAGGCTAAATACCGTGATTTTGAGGACGAGACGAAGGCTCTGCATGGTTATAGTTATGAAATTTCATACCGCCATAGGCCGACTATCGACATGTCCAATCTTTTCTCCATAGGCTACGAGTCCACTTCGGTGCATGATTCTGTGGCGATATTGAACCCGAATTTCTTCGGCGGCGGACGCACCCACATATCTGGCCTGGTGCTGTCATACGAGTTCCGGCTCGACAAGCGCAACTCAAGTTATTACCCGTTGGTCGGCTCGTGGCTCTCGACGCGAATCCAAAAGCAAGGAATCTTGAGCAATTCAATCGACACTTACAAACTCACTCTCGATGCCCGGAAGTACATCCCGCTCTTTCCTCGCCAGTATTTCGCGGTGCAGTTTTACGGGAGCATGAGCAGTTACTCCACGCCGTTCTACCTGATGGAGGCCATCGGCTATAAGCCCAACATTGTCCCCGGGTACGAACACAACATGATTTCCGGCAGGTGTGTAAGTTACGTAAAGTCGTCGTACAAGTTTGAGCTCATACGCCAGCATATTGTCCACCTCAAGTGGCTGCCGCTCGAAAAGTTCAACAAGATTCATTACGCCGTGTACCTCAATGCGTTTGCCAATGCGGGCTACACGACGCCGAAGACTGACGATGTGCTTTGTAAGAACGACATGAGCGACACATTCCTCGGCGCGCTCGGGATTGGCGTAGACTTGGTAACGTACTATGACCGAGTGCTTTCGGCGTTTGTGACACATAATATCCAGGGCGGCACGTATGTCGGTGTCGGCTTTAAGTCATCTTTCTAACCACTTAAAAAAACACTGGAAAATGGAACTGATTAACTACGAACATTTGTTAAGGATATTTGCCGCAGCGATGCTTGGCGGCGTGATTGGTCTCGAGCGCGCCTACCGCTCGAAGATGGCAGGCTTCAGGACTCATTTCCTGGTGGCGTTGGGCAGCGCGATTTTTATGATAATTTCTATTCATGGATTTGACACTGACCTGCCGCTGCTCGACAAGTCCAACTATTCCCTCGACCCGGCGCGTATCGCCGCCAATATTGTTACCGGCATAGGCTTTATCGGTGCCGGCACTATCATCTTTCAAAAGCACACTGTGCGCGGCATAACCACCGCCGCCGGCATCTGGGTTACGGCGGCTATCGGCATGGCGTGTGGCGCGGGTCATTATGCCCTGTCGGTCGCGACGACGGTGCTTGTGCTGTTGTGCCTGGAGATTTTCAGTTTTGTGCTCGGCAAGATGGGCAAGAAGACAGTTTCGCTCGCCATAACCGCCCGTTCGCGCTACGAGGTCAACTCTATTATTGACAAGTTGAAGTCCGCTGGCTTTAGCATCGACACTTACAATATCGAAATCTCACATAAGGACGACGTTAAGATTTATGTCATCTCCTTGGATGTCAAGATTAGCCGCAAGGAGTACGACAAGCGCATATCCGACCTCATCGCCGGTTTTGACGAGGTTTATGTCGACAATATCCAGGGTTAAGAAGTCTGCGTTTACTTTCACCAAAAACATCATCATTTTTCGTTCATTCCTTTCAATTTTGTTTCATTGTAACAAATTTTATCGCCTTTGAACGATTTTTTATACCTCGCAAATGCGTTTTAGCGTAATTTAGCCGTCAGAAATTTTTAATCAAAACGTCCTAAATATGAAAAGATTATTTTTAACCGTTGCCACGGCGTGTATGATGATGACCGCCATGGCGCAGCAGACCTTCTTTACCGGCGGCGGACACGTCATGGTAAAAGACAAGGCGCAGAAAAAGTACCTGCTTTTGCCCGTTCAGGAAGACAGGGACGGCGCAAACATTCAGGTAATTTGCAACAACCTGACTGTCAAGTCGCTCAACGTCAAACTCGCCGCCGACAGGGTGGACTATTTCGTGCCGCTCGACATCGAGGAGTTCGGCGGACAGAACCTTGTTTTCGACATTGAGTTTTGGGGCGGCGAAAAGTCTACCTCAGAGGTCAAAAACTACCTTTGTTGGACAAAAATCCGCCAGTCAGAGAGTTTCGACACCCAAAACCGCGAGCGTTTCCGTCCCGCGTACCACCATTCGCCCGCTTACGGCTGGATGAACGACCCCAACGGAATGTTCTACCTCGACGGCGTGTATCACCTTTATTATCAGTGGAATCCGTATGGCTCGCAGTGGGAAAATATGACTTGGGGACACTCTACGTCCAAAGACCTCGTGAGTTGGACGCCCGAGCAGCCCGCAATCCTGCCCGACGGCCTCGGCGCGATTTTTTCAGGCTCGTGTGTCGTTGACAAAAACAATTCCGCAGGCTTCGGCAAAAACGCCGTCGTCGCCTTCTACACCTCGGCGGGACGCAACCAGACACAATCAATGGCGTATTCCACCGACGGCGGCAAAACTTTCGTAAAGTTTTCCGGCAATCCGATTTTGACGGACGAAAGCCGTGATTTCCGCGACCCGAAAGTCTTTTATAATGAGGACTTTGGCAGGTGGAACATGATTCTTGCCGCCGGTCAGGAAATGAAAATCTACTCGTCCCAAGACCTCAAGAACTGGACATTCGAGAGCAGTTTCGGCAGCGGTTACGGTTGCCACGACGGGGTTTGGGAATGTCCCGACCTGATGAAAATTGGCGACAAGTGGCTGTTAATCTGCAACATCAACCCGGGCGGCGTTTTCGGCGGCAGCGCGACACAGTATTTTATTGGCGATTTTGACGGCAAACGCTTTGTCAGCACCCAAAAAACTGCCAAATGGCTCGACTACGGCAAAGACCATTACGCCACCGTAACGTTCTTTAACGCGCCACAAAACCGCCGAGTAGCCCTCGCTTGGATGAGCAACTGGCAATACGCCAACGACGTGCCAACCAAGCAGTTCCGCTCGTCAAACTCTGTGCCGAGAAACCTTTTTATCTTTGAGGCTGACGGCGACAAATTTTGCGGCTCAAAACCCTCGGAAGAACTATTGAGGCTTCGCGGCGCAATTATCAAGCAGCCGACAGAGGCCTGCGAAATCCTCGCCACAATCAAAGGTGATACGAAAATCTCGCTGTCAAACACCAAAAACGAGTGTGTAACAATCAGTTACGACCAAAAATCCAAAGTTCTGAAATTCGACCGCCGTCAAAGCGGCAACGTCCAATTCAGCCGTGATTTTGCCGCCGAAACCTCCGTAAAAGTCCCCGGCGGGTCAAAAGCATTGAGGATTTTTATCGACAAATGCAGCGTGGAAGTGTTTGATTCTGAGGGCAAAGCGGTGATGACAAACCTCGTCTTCCCCGCCGAGAGTTACTCTCAAATCACCTCAACCGGCTGCAAAACAACGATTTATCAACTGAATAAATAATAATAACTACGAAAAACACGAAAAACACGAAAAAACATATTGAAAATTTTAGTGTTTTTTAGTGCTTTTCGTGGTTAAAAAAATAACCACGGAAAACACGGAACACACGAAAAAAATTCAGTGATTTCAGTGCTTTCCGTGTCCCCCCAAAAAAATTTGAATAATCATGTCAAAGAAATTAACTTTAATCCCCGTGATGCTGTGTTTTTTCTGCATGGGGTTCGTGGATTTGGTGGGCATTGCATCAAACTACGTTAAACAAGACTTGAATCTCACTGATTCTCAGGCAAATATCTTTCCATCGCTGGTGTTTTTCTGGTTCCTGATTTTCTCGGTGCCGACATCAATGCTGATGAACCGTATCGGCAGGAAAAACACGGTGCTTTTATCCCTGATTATCACGGCGTTGTCGCTGATGATTCCGCTTTTTGGCGACTCTTTCGGCGTTATGCTGACTGCGTTTTCGCTGCTCGGAATCGGCAACGCCCTGATGCAGACATCGCTCAACCCGCTGGTTTCCACCGTCTTGGGCGACAAGAACCTTGCCTCTACGCTCACTTTCGGTCAATTCGTTAAGGCAATAGCCTCGTTTTCAGCACCTTATATCGCAATGTGGGGCGCAACGAAAGCCATTCCCGACTTTGGTTTTTCGTGGAAAATATTGTTCCTGCTCTACTTTGTGATGAGCGTGTTTTCGGCTGTCATGCTGAAAGTTACGCCCGTCGAGGAACAGAAATCCGAGGACAAGGCGACGACGGTTTTGCAGTGCATTTCGCTCTTGAAAATCCCCGCCGTCCTGCTGACGTTTTTCGGCATCATGTGCCATGTCGGAATCGATGTCGGTATAAACACCACCGCGCCTAAAATCCTGATGGAAAGGCTCTCCATGACACTCAACGAGGCGGCGTTTGCCACGAGTTTGTACTTTATTTTCCGCACAATCGGCTGCCTGACAGGTTCGTTTTTTCTCAGGATAACGAAGACAAGGACGTTTTACGCAATCTGTCTTTTGATGATGGCGGTATCGGTGTGCGGACTTTTTTTCGGCACAGGCAAGGCGGTGCTGTTTGTCGCGATTGCGCTTGCGGGCTACGGCAACTCTAACATTTTCTCGATTTGCTTTGCCCAAGCCCTGACCTCGATGCCCGAAAAGCAGAACGAAGTGTCGGGTCTGATGATAATGGGTTTGTTCGGCGGCACGGTTTTTCCGCTGCTAATGGGCTTTGCCTCAGATGTTTGCGGACAAAGCGGTGCAGTGGCTGTAATCGCCGTCGGCGTGGCATACCTGCTGTGGTTCACGACACGGGTTAAGTAACTTTTTGGGTCACGGAAAACACGGAATACACAGAAATTTTCGTGTTTTCAGTGTATTCCGTGTCAAAAAAATATTAAAAATACAAACATATAACATCATGGAAAAGAGATACATAGTAGGCCTTGGCGAAGTGTTGTGGGACATGCTTCCCGAAGGCAAGGAAATCGGCGGCGCGCCGGCAAATTTCGCCTATCATGCAGGACAGTTTTTGGGCAGCGACGCCACAATCGCGGTTAGTGCCGTCGGCGACGATTCGCTGGCTGACGAGGCAATCGACAACCTCAAAAGCCACAACCTCAACTTCTTGATGCCGAGGGTCGAATATCCAACCGGCACGGTTCAGGTGAGCCTCGACAAGTACGGCGTTCCGACCTACGACATCAAGGAAAACGTGGCGTGGGACAACATTCCGCTCACTGCCGAAATCAAGGACATCGCCAAGAATTGCCGTGCGGTATGTTTCGGCTCTTTGGCGCAGCGCAACGTGGTCTCGCGGCAGACAATCAATGCGTTCCTTGATTCAACGCCCGGTGATTGCCTTAAAATTTTCGACATCAACCTCCGTCAAAATTTCTACACCAAGGAAATTATCGAGAACTCGCTTCGCCGTTGCAACATCTTGAAAATCAACGATGAGGAACTGATTGTAATCGGTCGTCTGTTTGAGTTTCAGGATTTGGACTTGCGGTCGGAGTGCCGTATGTTGCTCAAAAACTACGGTCTTGACATGTTGGTTTTGACGTGCGGTGTCAATGGCTCGTATGTTTTCACCGCCGAGGGCCAGAGTTTTCAAGAGACACCCCAGGTTGAGGTTGCCGACACGGTGGGCGCGGGCGATTCGTTCACGGGGGCGTTCTGTGCGGCTATCCTCAGCGGCAAGTCAATCAATGAAGCCCACGCCTTGGCGGTGAAAGTATCCGCCTTTGTCTGCACGCAGAAAGGCGCGATGCCGAAGATTCCGGAGGAATTGAGGGGCTAAACCTCTCAGAACAAGTCCGGCAAATCGTTCTCGAACAGCACCACATCGCCCGGATTGGCGCGAGCAAACGCCCACTGCGCCGCGTCGTTGAGGTTTTGGGCGATGTAGGTCTTGTCGGCGGGGAATTGTTTTTTCAAGAGGCCGTCGTGGATGGGTGCGGTCTGTTTTGCGCCGACGAGGATTGCGTAGTCCACGCAGTCGGCAATTTGTTCGCCAAGTTGCTCGTTGTAAAAATATTGCTTGTCGCCGAGCTCGATGATGCCGGGTGTTATCACAAACCGCCGACCCTGAAAGCCCGACAGCACTTCCAACGCCATCTTCGCGCCCTTGGGGTTGGAATTGAAGGCGTCATCGATGATTACCACGCCCGCCGCGTTGGGCTTGATTTCCATGCGGTGTTCTACGGGGCGAAGTTTGTGGACGCCAAACGAAATTTGCTCGTCGGAAAGTCCGAGTTCCCGGGCGCAAGCCACACACGCGAGGATATTGCTGATGTTGTAGTCGCCGAGTAGCGGGGTGCGCATCGCGAGCGGACTATTGCCGTCGATAATGACGCCAAAATCCGTCCCGTCCTGCGAATAGGCAAGTTTTTCCATATCGACATAGTAATTCGCGGACTTGTCGGTCGTCGAATAATACTTGGCGGGCTTGCCGTGGTTGGTCGTGCGGATGATTTCGTAGTCGGCGTTGAGGAAAGCGCAACCGTCGGCGGGCAGCGAGTCAACGAGTTCAAACTTGGTCTTGCGGACGTTTTCGATGTTTTTGAACGTGTCGAGGTGCTGTTCGGCGACGGAAGTCAGGATGCCGAATTTCGGGTGGACGAGGTCGCAGATTTCCTTGATGTCGCCAATCTGTTTCGCGCCCATCTCGCAGATGAACACCTGGTGGGTGGGTTTCAGGTACTCACGGATGGTGCGCACTACGCCCATCGTGGTGTTGAAGCTGCCCGGCGTCATCAGCACGTTGTACTTCTGCGAAAGGATTGTTTCGAGGAAATGTTTGGTGCTTGTCTTGCCGTAACTGCCTGTTATTCCGACGATTATCAAGTCGGGATGCTCGTTGAGGATTCGCTTGGCGTCGTTGATGTACCATTGGTTGATGTGGTTTTCGACGGGCTTCATGATGATGTTGGCGAGCGGCAGGATTATGCACGTCAATACGCCGTCGATGGCAGCCGTTAGAAGCCCGCCCATCAGTCCGTTGTAATAGACATTGGCGGCAATGCCAATCACTATTATCGCCAACGACGTGAAATACAGCCTCTTGGCGCGGGAAGTGAATTTGAGTTTCACCTTCGATTTCCTCGTCAATGTCTTGTACGTCAACGCCAACTGCATCAGCGACGGCACGGCGAGCCACATCTTGCTGATGCCGGCGAGCCAGACGATTGCTATGGCTACCATCGCCGATAGTTCCACGATGCGGTCCAACGAGGCGTAATTTTTGCCGAACCACTTGAAATACCGCTCGTTGCGGTAACTGTTTTGTTGGAACATCTGCAACTCGTATCCGAGTTTTACGCAGACCCACACGGCGGCTATTACCGCAAATATTATTGTCAATATTGTTTCCATTATTATCAACTTTTAAGGAAATTTTCGGCGACGGTGAGGAAAAACTGCGGGTTTTCCAAGAACGCGAAATGTGTGCAGCCGGGCATCACGACGAGCCCCGCGTCAGGAATCAGGCGTTCCATAATCTGCGCGTCGGCGACGGGTGTCGCGGTGTCGTTTGCGCCCCAGATGAGTAGCGTAGGGGCTTTTATCGACGGCATCACGTGCTGCAAGTCTTCGTCAACAACCTTTTTGAGGATTTCTTTCATCATTCCCGATGCATTTTTGTAATCCTCTGACGCAAGGGAATTTACAAACGGCTTCACTAACTTTTCCGTCGCAGCCTCGCCGATTACCTTTGCGGTCGCCTTCTTGATTTTTGAGAAAATCCTCGACACCGAAATCTTGGTGCTCTGCGGCTTGACGCCCGCCGCGTCTGTCAATATTACTTTACTTACATAACTATTTCTTGACGACAGCAAAATCGACACCCTGCCGCCGAATGAGTGTCCGACGAGCGTTGGATTTTTAAGCCCAAGTTTTGCTATCAGGTCTTCGGTGCAGCGCGTGTATTCTTCCACGCCCCACACTTCGGGCGGCTCTTGGCTCTGCCCAAATCCGGGGAAGTCGATTGAAGTTACCCTGTGGTTCGTTTCAAGGCCGCTTTGGATGGCCTTCCAGATGTCGAGGCTGCATCCCCACCCGTGCAACAGCAACACGTCGTCGCCCTCGCCGATAGTCTTGCATCGCACATCAACGCCGTTGGCCTTTATGATGTTTTCCATTTTATATACAGATGATTTTCGTTTGATGCGCAAAGTTAGCACATTTTTTTCGGAAATGGAAATCGAAAAGCATCGAAAATAAAAAAAGGCGCAATGTCATCTCGACGTCGCGCCTTTCTTAAATATATTAATTATTATAAATGAGTCTTAGAAGAATTTCACACGCAGGTCGGTGATCTTAGCCTTGTCCAAAATCGCTTGGTAAACCTGGTAAGAAGCCCTGTTAGCGAGGTCAGCCTCCATCATGCGCCTGTCGGTCGTGACATTAAGCGGCTGGATAGCCTGGGCGGGGGTGAACGATGTGTTCTGCAATACATAAACACCATTCTCGCCTTTCACTGGGGCTGAAACCTGACCTTGCTGGAGCGAGGACGCTGTGGCGATGACTTTGGGTTCGAAACCGATTCCAGGAATCTGAATCATGTCCAAATGAACCGAAGATGCTTCCTGAACCGACTTGCCCATCTTGCCGGCAACCTCGTCAACAGACGACACCGAGCCGATTTTGCTGATGATGGCATCGCCCTTTGCGTCGTTAGTCGCAAGGCGTGTAACTTCGTTCTTAACCTCGGCAAGTTTCTGAACGCCTGCGGGGTGAATGCCGGTTACGACCGAAACGATGAACCTGTCGCCCATTTCGTATACGCCGGAAACTTCCTTGGACTTGTCCTCGTTGAATGCGTCACGGATAATCTCGCGCGAATTTTCGATGCCGGGGATTTGTGCGGTGTTTGAAGTGAGCCTCGGTGCAACGCGGGCAACAAGATTCTGCTCCTTAGCCGCCTGCTCGAACTGCTGGCGTGTCCTGTTACGGCCTGCGAACTCGCTTGCCGCAGAGTAAGCGGTCTGGCGGGTCTGGTTGCTCGGGCGGATGTCGACGGACGCGATGCCGACAGAAACTTTCTGCTTGGGCGATGTCGTGTTCGTGACCTTGATGATGTGGTAGCCGTATGCAGTCTTTACGATGTTTGTCTTGCCCTTTGCAGTGGCGAAACAAGCGTTCTTAAATTCGGAAATGAACGGTGTCCTCTCTGTTATCCAACCCAACTTTCCGGAATCGGCAGCCGAGCCGTTGTCCTGAGAGAACTGATAAGCCAATGCGCCGAAGTTAATGCCGGAGTTGTAGACACCCAAAAGGCTGTCGGCCTTTGCCTTTACGGTAAGCGAGTCGGCGGGATTGTTGAATGTAAGCAGGAGGTGCGAAACCTCGACGGAATCCGGGCGTACAACCCTCTCGATTACACGGGCAAGGCTGTAAAACTCGCCGTCAACATACGGGCCATACACGTATCCAGGCTCCTCAGCGAACACTGCCTCATCAAGGGCGGGATTGTCGAAGTCGCCCCTTGAATAGTGGTAGTCAACGTATGGAACGTCGGACTTTGAGTCGATGTATGACGGAACTTCTGCCTTAGATGCAGATTCAAGTCCGCCTTTAATGGAGTTGGCGATGTCCAAAGCCGATGCGCTGTCCTTCTGTGTGGGGATGATGTCGAAAACTACGTATGAAAGGTCGCGTGTCTCGGTCGTGGACTCGTAACGCTTAACGTTTTCCTTGTAAAAACGCTGGAGTTTGTCGTCGGTAACCGAAACTTCCTCGTCCTTAATGTCGGAGTACGGAATGGAAACATACTTTATGTCGGCGAGCTGTGTCCTTTGGGCAAACTCACGCTCCACTTCCGCCGTCGTTACATAAAGGCCAGCATTTATCATGTTGAGGTACTTGACGAGCTGGCGGTTTTCGCGGAGTTCGTCCTCCATGGTCTGCCAGAGGAAACGGTATGTTCCATTGTCACTGCCCTGGCGGATAAACTCGCTGGCGTATGCCGGGTTGTATGCGCCGGTCTGTGGGTCTGTGAACGACTGGCGGATATTGGGAGTAAGATCCGTGCCAGTCTGAATGAGGTTGGCTATTTCGGCGTCGGTGACGATGACGCCCTGATTTTCGGCGTTCTTCAGTATTGTGTTCTGCCTAACAGCCTGCTGCCAACAATATTCCCTGATGTCGTCTGAAGTCGCCGCATCGAGGGTGCTCCGGTTGGAGGCGAGCTTGACGAAAGCCTCCCTGGCCTCTACCTGCTGCTGGAATTGCATGTAGTCAATCGAATTGCCGTCGATTTCACCCATCTTAGTCTGGGCAGCCCCGAAAATCGTGGCGCCGGACGAGATGAAATCGCCGAGAACAAAAGCAAGCAGAGCACCGCCCACGCAAATAGCGATCAGCTTGCCCCTGCTCCTTATGGATGATAGTGCTGCCATTATTGGTTATCTGTGTTTTGTTATGTTCTCAATAATAGGATTAGTACAAATCAAAAAACCCCAATCCCGCTACGAATTGAGGGCTTTCGAATCTCTTAGACGAAGATTGCACGGGGCTCGATCCTAATAGTGGCCCTGGCATGTTGCCTCAGATGATACTGTAAGTTTTTTTCTGCCTTTCCTGCGGCGTGCTGCCAATACCTTGCGTCCGTTGGCAGTCTTCATGCGCTCTCTAAAACCGTGTTTGTGTTTGCGCTTCTTGATAGAAGGCTGGAATGTGCGTTTCATTTTGCTTTTATGTATTAAAGATTTTGTAACTATTTTTTTACTTTTTGGAAAGCACGACCATCGTTATGCTTTTCGGGTTGCAAAGTTAGGGTATTTTTTTAGCATTGCAAAATTTTTTTTGCTAAAAAAATACCCAATTTGCTTTTTTTTATTTGCTTTTTTCCACGATGGCGTCGATGACCGCCACCGCCACGATGTTAACGATGTCCTCCACGGACGACTCGAAGTCGGTGAAGTGGATAGGCTTGTTGAGCCCCATCTGTATCGGGCCGATGAGCTCCGCGCTTTTGCTCATGGCGGCGAGGAGCTTGTAGCCGGAGTTCGCGCTGCTAAGGTTGGGGAATACCAATGTGTTGACTACCTTGCCTTTGAGTTTGTTGAAGGGGAAAGTCTTGTCACGGAGTTCGTCGTCGATGGCGAAGTTGACTTGCATCTCGCCGTCGAGCTGGAGGCCGGGACATTCGCTCTGCAAGATGTCCACCGCCTTGTGGACAATGGCCGGGCTGCCCACCTCGTCCGCGCCGAAGTTGGAGTACGACAGCATGGCAACCACAGGCTCGTTGTTGAAGAAACGGACGGTCTCTGCGGCGAGCTTCGCTGTGTCCACGAGGGTCTCGGTGTCGGGGTGGCGGTTAATCAAGGTGTCGGCGAGGAAGAATGTGCCTTTCTCGGAGTTCAGGATGTGCATCGTGCCGAAGTGGTTGTAGCCGTGGCGTATGCCGATTACGTCCTTCGCAATCTGGATTGTGTCGCGGTACTTTGTGTATACGCCGGTGAGGAATGCGTCGGCCTCGCCGGTCTCCACCATCATCATTCCAAAGTAGTTGCGGTCGAACATCTTGTCGTTGGCCTCCTGGCATGTCATGCCGAGGCGGGCGCGCTTTTCGGCGAGGATTTTGGCGAAACGCTCGCGGCGCGGCGCCTCGTGGTCGGCGCGGAGGTTTATGATTTCGATTCCGTCGAGGCTGAGTTCCATCTCTGCGGCTATGGCTTTGATTTTCTCGGTGTTGCCGAGGATTATCGGGTAGCAGATGCCTTCGTTCTTGGCCTCCACGGCGGCTTTGAGCATGTTGGGGTGGATTCCCTCGGCGAATACAACGCGCTGCGGGTTGGAGTGCGCGAGGTCGCGGAGCTGCGACGACAGTTTTGACTCGTAGCCCATGAGCTGTTTGAGGTGGCGTTGGTAGGCGTCCCAGTCGTCGATTTTCTTGCGGGCGACGCCTGACTCGATGGCGGCTTTTGCCACGGCGGTGGACACTTCTGTTATCAGCCTCGGATCCACGGGCTTGGGTATGAAGTACGATGGGCCGAAACTCAGGTTGTTGACGTTGTATGCTTTGTTGACAACATCCGGCACGGGCTGCTTTGCGAGGGCGGCGATGGCTTTTACGGCCGCCATTTTCATCTCCTCGTTGATTGCGGTGGCTGCCACATCGAGCGCGCCTCTAAATATATAGGGGAATCCGATTACGTTGTTGATTTGGTTGGGGTAGTCGCTGCGGCCGGTTGACATAAGCACGTCGGGGCGCGACGCCATTGCGTCCTCGTATGTGATTTCTGGCACGGGGTTGGCGAGGGCGAACACGATGGGCGTGGCTGCCATGGAGCGCACCATGTCTTGCGTGAGGACGTTGCCCTTGGAAAGTCCGAGGAACACGTCCGCGCCTTTCACAGCCTCCTCGAGCGAGTGGATGTCGCGGCGCGAGGTTGCGAATAGTTTTTTCTCGGGGGTGAGGTTGGGGCGGTCGTCGGTTATCACGCCTTTTGAATCGAGCATCACGATGTTTTCCTTCTTTGCGCCGAGTGCCACGTAGAGTTTTGTGCAGCTTATGGCGGCCGCGCCCGCTCCGTTTACAACTATTTTTACGTCGGCGATGTCTTTGCCAGCCACTTCGAGGGCGTTGACGAGCCCGGCGGAGGATATGATCGCCGTGCCGTGCTGGTCGTCGTGCATCACGGGTATGTCGAGTTCCTCTTTAAGGCGGCGTTCTATCTCGAAACATTCGGGTGCCTTGATGTCTTCAAGGTTGATGCCGCCGAATGTGGGCGATATGGCTTTGACCGCCTGTATGAATTTTTCGGGGTCTTTCTCGTTGACTTCGATGTCGAAGACGTCGATGCCGCCGTATATCTTGAACAGCAGGCCTTTGCCTTCCATCACGGGTTTGCCCGACACCGCGCCTATGTCGCCAAGGCCGAGTACCGCCGTGCCGTTGGAAATCACCGCCACGAGGTTGCCCTTGTCGGTGTAGCGGTATGCATTGTCGGGGTTTGCCTGGATTTCGAGGCACGGCTCGGCGACGCCGGGCGAGTATGCCAGCGAAAGGTCTGTCTGGGTTCTGTAAGGCTTGGTGGGAATCACTTCAATCTTTCCCGGGCGTCCCTGCTCATGGTAGCGCAACGCCATTTCTTTGGTTATCTTTGCCATTTCAAATATTTTGGATTATATATATTTCGCTTTGCGAATAATATTCACCGCAAAGTTACGGTAAATTTTTTAGTGCCGACATTATTTTTTGAAAAAATGATTTAATTTTGCTTTATTTGCATGATTTTAATCCACATAGAATGAAAAAACTCATCATCATACTCGGCCCGACGGCATCGGGGAAGACGGATTTGGCTGTGAAAATCGCGCAAAGGCTCGACACTGAAATCGTGTCCGCAGACTCGCGCCAGATTTACAAGGAGATGACCATTGGCACGGCCGTCCCTGATGCCGAGACGCTCAGGAAGGTCAAGCACCACCTTATCCAAACCCATTCTGTGACAGAATATTACAATGTCTACAAGTATGAACAGGAGGCCATCGGGATTTTAAAGGACGACATATTCAGGCGCAAGGATGTCGCGGTCATGTGCGGCGGCTCGATGCTCTACATCGACGCGGTATGTAACGGCATAGACTATGCGCCCGACCGCGACGAGGCACTGAGGATGGCTCTGTGGCAACAGTACGAGAGCGACGGGCTCGAGCCGCTTAAAGTCCTGCTTAAACAACTCGACCCAAAATACTACGAGGAGTGCGACCTCAAGAACCACACCCGCGTCATAAAGGCTTTGGAAGTCTGCATACAGACCGGCAAGCCATATTCAAGTTTCAGAACCGGCACAAAAAAAACGCGCGACTTCCAAATCGTCAAAATCGGCATCAACCTCCCGCGCGAGATCCTGCACGAGCGCATAAACCGGCGCGTGGACTCCATGATGGACGACGGATTGGCAAATGAGGCTGAAAAACTTATGCGATACCGTGGTACTACACCACTCAACACCGTCGGCTACAAGGAGTTATTCGACTATTTCGACGGCAAGACCGACATCGACACCGCCGTGGAGCTCATAAAACGGAACACCCGTCGCTACGCCAAGAAGCAGATTACATGGTTCTCCAAGACCATCGGGAACAAGTGGTACAACCCCACGGAGGACGAGGACGAAATCTTACAACTTTTGACCGAAGCATAAGTCGCCCGCGTCGCCAAGCCCCGGCACAATGTAGCCGTGGTCGTTGATTTTGGGGTCGCAGACAGCCGTCCAAATCTCGCAATCGTCGCCGAAGTGCTTTTGAAGGACATCGACACCCTTGCGGCTGCTGATTACCGAGGCAAAATGGATTTTCTTGGGCTTGCCGTTGCGCAGGAGGCCGTCGACAGCCGTCACGATGCTTGCGCCGGTAGCCAACATCGGGTCGACGAGCAGCAGCACCTTGCCGTCAATATTGGGACACGCCATGTACTCGAACTTTATCTCGAAAGTGCCGTCGTCACGGTAGCTGCGGTACTCCGACAGAAATGCGTTTTCAGCATCGTCATACACGTCCAGGAATCCCTCGTGCATCGGCAGCGCGGCGCGGAGGATGCTGGCGATGACGACCTTGTCGGCTGTCACCTGGGACTTCGCCACGGCAAGCGGCGTGGTCACGTCCACTGTCTTATACTCCAGCGTCTTGCCAATTTCGTATGCAAGCGCACGTGATATGCGGCGGATATTATTGCGGAACCGCGCCGAATCTTTCTGTATCTCAACGTCGCGCAACTGCACAATCCAATTACTTACCGGCGACGCTGTACTTTCCAAACAATGTAGCATGATTTACTATATATATTAATGTGTTTTTTTAAAAGCCGCGCCAAAGATAAAAAAGTTTTTCGGAAAATCGCCACATAATTTCAGTTTGTGCATAAAAAAAAACCGCCCGACGCACTTCCTGTGCGCGTCATGGCGGTCAAAAACATACTTACGGAAATCAAACGGCAACTATCTGATAAATAGCAATTCTCTGTATTTGGGCAGCGGCCACATCTCGTCGTCGACTATGAGTTCGAGACGGTCCACTTTGTCGCGGATTTCGTCGAAGAATGGCAGGACGGTGTCGTGGTAGGCGATTGCCTTCTCCTGTTCGGACTCGATGCGGTTTGCCTTGCGGCGGGCGTCGACCATGGCCTCGACATTAGTCTTGAGGCTGTCGATGTAACCGGAGATTTGCTCGATGGTCTTCAGGGTCTGCGAGCCGAGTTTAGCCGCCTTGTCCTGACCGAATACAGAAACCATCTTGTTCGCGCTGTCGAGGAGTATGCCCTGGTACTTTGTGGCTACCGGCACTATCGAGCTCAGCACCAAGTCGCCGAGTACGCGCGCCTCGATTTGGATTTTCTTGGTGTAGATGTCCCACTTCACCTCGTTCCTTGCGGCGAGCTCCTTGGCGGTGAACACGCCGAGTTTCTCGAACATCTTCACTGTCTCGGGCTTTGTGTACGCGTCGTAAATCTTCGGCACGGAGGTCTCACAGTCAAGCCCGCGTTGTGCGGCTTCGGCCTTCCAAGCGTCGGAATAGCCGTTGCCGTCGAAGCGGATAGCCTTCGATTCCTTGATGTACTGCTTGATGACCTCGAAGATGGCGTGTTCCTTTGAAGTTCCAGCGGCTATTTTGGCGTCGACAGTGGCCTTGAACTCCTCGAGTTGTGCGGCTACGGCTGTGTTGACGGCTATCATTGCCGATGCGCAGTTAGCGGACGAGCCGACGGCGCGGAACTCGAACCTGTTGCCGGTGAAGGCGAATGGCGATGTGCGGTTGCGGTCCGTGTTGTCTATCAACACTTCGGGAATGCTGCCGATGCCGAGTGCCATTTTCTTCTTGTCGTCGAGGGTTATGCCCTCCTCCGATGTCGAGTTCTCAATTTTGTCAAGGAGCGACGAGAGCTGGGTTCCGAGGAATACGGAAATGATGGCTGGCGGTGCCTCGTTTGCGCCGAGACGGTGTGCGTTCATGGCGGTCATGACGGACGCTTTAAGGAGCGCGTTGTTCTTATATACCGCCATGAGGATGTTGACGATGAAGGTGACGAACTGGAGGTTCTCTTCGGGTGTCTTTCCTGGCGTGAACAGTCCAACGCCAGTGTCTGTGCCGAGCGACCAGTTGTTGTGCTTGCCTGAACCGTTGATTCCGGCGAAGGGCTTTTCGTGCAGGAGGACACGGAAGCCGTGCTTACGCGCCACACGTTTCATGATTGACATTATGAGGAGGTTCTGGTCGTTTGCAAGGTTTGTCTCGCCGAAGATGGGCGCGAGTTCGAACTGGTTGGGCGCGACCTCGTTGTGACGTGTCTTGCAGGGGATTCCGTATTTGTAAGCCTCGAACTCGACTTCCTTCATGTAAGCCTGGACGCGCTCGGGGATTGCGCCGAAGTAGTGGTCTTCGAGCTGCTGGTTCTTGGCGGATTCGTGGCCAATGAGCGTGCGCCCGGTCATCAGAAGGTCGGGGCGTGTGGCGTACAGTCCTTCGTCAACGAGGAAGTACTCCTGCTCCCAGCCGAGGTACGAGTATACTTTGTTGACATTCTCGTCGAAATACTTGCATACGCCGGTCGCCGCCTTGTCGACAGCCAATAACGCCTTGAGCAACGGTGCTTTGTAGTCGAGGCTCTCGCCGGTGTATGATATGAAGATAGTCGGGATGCAGAGCGTGTCGTCGACGATGAAGGCTGGCGACGTCGGGTCCCATGCGGAGTAGCCACGCGCCTCGAATGTGTTGCGCAGGCCGCCCGAGGGGAAGCTCGATGCGTCCGGCTCCTGCTGCGCGAGGAGTTTGCCGGAGAACTCCTCTATAACGCCCTCGCCGGGCTTTCCGGCGTACTCGATGAAGGAGTCGTGCTTTTCTGCCGTGCCGTCTGTCAACGGCTGGAACCAGTGGGTGTAGTGTGTCGCGCCGTGCTCAATCGCCCACTGCTTAATGCCGGCTGCGATGTGGTCTGCAAGTCCACGGTCGAGGGGCTTGCCGTTGCGGGTGATGTCGTCAAACTTCCTCAGGGTGTCCTTAGACAGGTACTTCAACATCTGCTCGCGTCCGAAGACGTACTTGCCGAAATACGCCGACGTGGGTTCCTTGGGTGTTTCCACGGGCAACGGCGACTTGCTGAACGCCGCGCCAACTACTTGAAATCTTAATCCACTCATTTTTGGTTTTCGTTTTATGTGAGGTTTATATTTCTTGTTCAACGATGCAAAGATATGAATAAGTTTTCAGACTGGAACTAACGAAAAAACGTATTTAAGCCAAAAATTACATACGTCGTTTACGTAGACCTCCTGCGGGAAACACTGACAATCCGAAAAAACACTCCTTTAAAATTATCTCGAAAAATTTTCCATAAAAAAATTTGCAATATCAAATTATACTTTCTAACTTTGCAGTCTGAAAAAATACGAAAAAATTACATACAGCACAAATGAAAAAGAACACACATCCTGAATCATATCGCCTTGTGGTTTTTAAAGATATGAGCAACGACAGCACTTTCATCACTAAGAGTACTGTCAACACAAAGGACACTATTGAGATCGACGGCGAGACACTTCCGCTCGTGAAGCTCGAAATCTCCAGCACCTCCCACCCATTCTTCACTGGAAAGATGAAGCTCGTGGACACAGCAGGTCGCGTGGACAAGTTCAAGAAGAGATACGAGAAGTCATACGTATCAAAGAGTGGCCTTTAATAATAAGGCAGCCGAACTCTTCGAACTTGGCGTGGGCGTCGAGCACGCCTCATCAAAAACCAAAGAAGCCCGTGGTAAGATACCGATGGGCTTTTTTGGTTTGCGTGTATAAATGTTTTTGTCGCTACGCGAGAAATCAGTCCGTAAGGACACTCAAAAATTTTTTTTCACCTTAAAACTCCAAAAACTCCATGAACATCATCCTGTCCGACGACATCGAAAATAGAATGGATCTCCTGCCGCTGACATTCACACGTCCGGCGGGCGACCTGCGAATTGGCATTCTCACAATCCAAGAAAAATGGCAACGGCTGACTGACTCCCAAGTGACACTGTTGGGCGACGACTACCTCCGTTCAAAATACAAACCTGCCATCGAAAACGACAACATCGTTGTCGACTCGAGGATACTGCCGACCGCCGAGTTTGTGAAAGAAGCCCTCGCGCTACAGAAAGGCGAAGCCTTGGAAGCCGACGGCATACTCATCGCCACACGACTCGACGCCGAAGACACGATGAAGTTCTATGCCGACCGCAAGTCCTTGTCGCTCAGGACTAAAAGCATAACCCCGCCGTCGCGCATCAACCACACATGGGACATCTTTTCCCTTAACGGTCAAGAGATAGAGCGCGACTTCCACATCCTGACCGACGGCAGGAAGAGCGCGCCGCTCTCGGACACAAACCGTTGTCTCCAACCCGAAAGGATATTCGTCGAAGAAGGTGCAAAAGCCGAGTTCTCGATAATTAACCCCGCCGGCGGATACGTGTACCTCGGCAAGGACAGTGAGATTATGGAAAACGCCGTAATCCACGGCTCGCTCGCGCTTTGCGAACACTCATGCGTCAAAATCAGTGCAAAAATATACGGCCCGACCACGATGGGCCCGCACTCCAAATGCGGCGGCGAGGTCAACAACTCCGTCATTTGGGGCTACTCGAACAAAGGCCACGACGGATTCCTCGGCAACTCCGTCCTCGGTCAATGGTGCAACCTCGGCGCGGACACTAACAACTCAAACCTCAAGAACAACTACGCCGAAGTCAAACTTTGGTCATACGCCACCCACAGGTTCGTCAAGACGGGGCTGCAATTCTGCGGCCTGATTATGGGCGACCATTCAAAGAGCAGCATAAACACCATGTTCAACACCGGCACGGTCGTCGGCGTAAGTTGTAACATTTTCGGAACTGGATTCCCGCGCAACTTTGTGCCGTCGTTCTCCTGGGGCGGCGCGGACTCCGGATACGAGCCATACCCGCTTAAGAACGCGCTCACGACAGCCCAGATAATGATGGCACGGCGCGGCATAGACCTCGACGAAACCGAAACCGCAATACTCACACACGTCTACGAAGATACTCAGGAACTCAGGAAACACCTTTAATCCCACAAAATGACAAACGACGCAATATCATCCCACATAATCCAAATTCCAATCGGCGCAAAACCCGAAAAAATCGACTGGCAAAAAATCGGCGACGAAATCCCGGTCTTGCCGTTGAAGAACAACGCGCTGCTGCCCAACAGCGTCCTGCCAATCCAGGCGAACAGGGCGACGTCCGCCGACCTCCTAAAACTCTCCAACGAAAAGAACATGCTTTTCGCCGTCGTCACGCAGTCCGACCCCAACAAGAACAACCCCACGGTCGAGGACTTGATGGAATACGGCACGGTGTCGAGGGTCGCGAGGATTTTCGAAATGCCGGACGGCTCGATTTCCGCGCTTGTAATGGGCATAACGCGCGTGAGGCTTACAGGCCCCGGCGAGTTCAACAACGCCGACGAGCATTTCCTGACCGCAAAATACAAGTCGTGCCGCGACATAATGCCCGACAAAGGCGACCCGGAATTTGACGCAATAATAAAATCCATACGCGAGACCGCTATGAGGATGATAGAGCAGCAATACGGCGCGCCGACAGAAGCGTCGTTGGCGATAAGGAACATAGACTCGCCGAGTTTCCTGATAAGCTTCATAGCAAGCGGAATCGACATCAGCGCGCAGGAAAAAGCGTCCTTGATAGCCATCAACTCCATTAAAAAACGCGCTTCCCAGTTCCTCGCGATCCTCGGCGCGGAGGAGCAGAAACAGAAACTGCAAGTGGACATAACCGACAAGGTCAAGCGCAAACTCGACAAGGAGCAGCGCGACTACTTCATTAACCAGCAGATAAAGACCCTACAGAAGGAACTTGGCAACGACCCTTCCGCCCAACTCGTCGACATCGAGAACAATGCCAAGGACAAGAAATGGCCGGAACACGCCAAGGCCGCGTTCGAGAAGGAACTCGCACGGCTAAAGACTTTGAACCCTCAGTCGCCAGACTACGCCACCGGGCTCAACTATGCCCAGACGCTCCTCGACCTGCCATGGGACACCTGCACGACCGACGACTTCACTATCGAAAGCGCGCAAAAAGTCCTCGACGACGACCACTACGGCCTCGAAAAGGTCAAGGAGCGCATACTCGAATACCTCGCCGTCCTCAAACTCAAAAACAACCTCAAGTCGCCAATCCTGTGCCTCTACGGCCCTCCCGGTGTCGGAAAGACATCGCTCGGCCGCAGCATTGCCAAAGCCCTCGGCCGCAAGTATGTCCGCGTGTCGCTTGGCGGATTGCATGACGAGGCTGAAATCCGTGGACACCGCCGCACATACATCGGCGCGATGCCCGGGCGAATAATCTTGAGCATTAAGAAGGCTGGCGCGTCAAACCCTGTGTTCGTGCTTGACGAAATCGACAAAATCGACTCGAGCGCGCACGGCGACCCGGCGTCGGCAATGTTGGAAGTCCTCGACCCGGAGCAGAACTCCGAGTTCCACGACAACTTCCTCGACCTCGACTACGACCTCTCGAAGGTCATGTTCATCGCCACTGCAAACAACATCTCCAAAATCTCCGACGCGCTTCTCGACCGCATGGAACTCATCGACGTATCGGGATATGTCGCGGAAGAGAAACTTGAGATTGCCAAACGACACCTCATACCCAAAATCTTGGGCGACCACGGACTTAAGCCCGAACAGATGCCGCTGACTGACGAGACTATCAAACTGCTCATCAACAGCTACACACGCGAATCCGGCGTCCGCGAACTCAGCAACGTCCTCGCCTCCCTCGCCCGCAAGTGGGCTGTGAAAGTGGCGAAGGGCGAGGACTGCGCCCACGAAATCCGACCCGACGAGGCCTCCAAAGCCCTCGGACTGCCAAAATACACCCACGACGAATATTACGAGACGCAGCAGCCCGGCGTAATCCCCGGACTGGCATGGACATCGGCTGGCGGCGAACTGCTTTATATCGAGGCTCTCCTCAGCACCGGCGCCGGCACGCTCCACATCACCGGCAACCTCGGCAAGGTGATGAAGGAATCCGCCGAAATCGCCCTCAACTACCTATGCGCCAACGAGGACGCCCTCGGCATCGACCACAGGATGTTCAAGGAGTTCAACCTCAGCGTCCACTTCCCCGAAGGCGCAGTGCCGAAGGACGGCCCCAGCGCGGGCATCACAATATTCACCGCGCTCGCCTCGCTCTACACCCAACGCCCCGTGAAGCCACAGATAGCCATGACCGGCGAGTTGACACTCACAGGCCGCGTCCTGCCCGTCGGCGGCATCAAGGAAAAAATCCTCGGCGCAAAGCGCGCCGGCATAAAGACCATTTTCATGTCCGAGCAGAACCGCCGCGACATCGAGGACATCAACCCGCTGTACATCGCCGGCCTTGAGTTCCATTACATCAAGACCGCCATGGAACTCATCCCCCTTGTCCTCGAAGACCATCAAGTCGAAAACCCCGTGAAAGTTAAGCCGAAAAGGAAGAAGGAGAAAGAGTAAGAATCAACAAAATCAAAATAATGACAATTATTTTTGTAAATACCTCAATTCCGAAATTAAAAAATGTTAAAAACGGCAAAATATTGAAAACAAAACAGTTAGAATATTTTGCCGTTACAAATATTTCACCTAAATTAGTG